>NZ_JAKUVY010000002.1:21613-363007 GCF_026782125.1 Streptococcus oralis
ACCACAACCGGATCCGAAACCACAACCACAATCAGATCCAAAACCACAACCACAGCCAGATCCGAAACCACAACCACAACTTCCACCTCAACCAATCGAAGACAAAGTTATCCCAATCAACAAGTTTAGAAATGGTGAGCCTCAAAAAGAATTACCAAACACTGGTACAGAGGAACTTCCATTCTTATCACTTGCTGCATTTATTGGACTAGCATCGGCTGGATTTGCATTGTCTCAAAAGAAAAGAGAGGAAGACTAATCATACTGTCTTTGTTAACAAAAGTCAGATCAATTTGAATAGTTTAAAAGAGAGAACAAAAATTCTCTCTTTTGTGTTGTTATATAGGGGAAAAATACATTTTAAAAAGGCTCTTTGTCAACTGTTGATGGCTTATTTTTTACTGAAGTCGTAGTCTTTCACCACTTCGATACTATCAATGCTGATAGCAGACGTTGGTTTGTCTTTCTCATCTTTTTCAGCCTTGGCAATCTTGTCAACAATATCCATGCCATCGATGACTTGACCAAAGACAGGGTGTTTGCCGTCTAGACTTGGATTTCCACCTTCTTTATAGGCTTCGATGATTTTCTTTGGATACTTGCTTGTAGGGAGTTTAGCTGAAATATCTGTTGAGTTTTGGTTGATGAAGAACTGGCTACCATTGGTGTTTGGTTGACCAGTGTTAGCCATAGCAAGGGCTCCTCGGATATTGTATAGGTAAGGAGAGATTTCATTTTTGAAACCAGTTCCTTTGTCCTTCGTTTTATCCTTATTATGCCAGATAGATTGGCCACCTGTACCATCTCCCTTAGGATCTCCAGTTTGGACCATAAAGCCATCGATGACACGGTGGAAGGTGATGCCGTTATAGTAGCCTTCCTTAGCGTGAGTAAGGAAGTTTTCAACTGCAAGAGGTGCTAGTTTTGGAAAGAGTTTGATGCGGATATCGCCTTGATTTGTGTGTAAAATGACCTCAGCTTCGTCTTCAGCAACTTCCTTAGAAAGTTGAGGGAAGTTGGCATTTTCATTGGTCAAAGCGTCATTCAAATCTTTGGCAGCCTGAGCAGCCGCTTTTGAGCTTTCTTCAGCTGAGATGCTGGAGTCAACATACTCGTCACCACGGAGACCACGTTGGATACTAGTACATCCAGCAAGGGCTACAGTTGATAGTAAAAGAAGGGTTGCTAGTTTTTTCATTGTTAACCTCTCAAAAATTCATTTCTACCATTGTACCTTAAAAGAAGTTTGATTTCAAATGTTAATGATTTTACTAAAAATTTCTAGTAGTTAAAAAAATCAAAACTCTGTCAAGTTTTTTTCTTGACACCTGTCGAAAATCTGCTATAATAGAACATGTGCTAAATAGCTCAGCTATTTCACCGAAATAAAAAATAAGAAAAGAGACATTAAAAAATGGCAGTTAAAATCCGTTTGACTCGTATGGGTTCTAAGAAAAAACCTTTCTACCGTATCAACGTAGCAGACTCACGTTCACCACGTGACGGACGTTTCATCGAAACAGTTGGAACTTACAACCCACTTGTTGCTGAAAATCAAGTAACTTTGAAAGAAGACCGCGTTCTTGCATGGTTGGCTGATGGAGCTCAACCTTCAGATACAGTTCGCAACATCCTTTCAAAAGAAGGCGTATTGAAAAAATTCCACGATTCTAAATTCTCAAAATAAGTTTAAAGTAGGTTGACAGATGGATACGATTGAAAATCTCATTATTGCGATTGTGAAACCTTTGATTTCACAACCTGATGCCTTAACTATCAAGATTGAAGATACACCAGAGTTTTTGGAGTATCACTTGGATCTTGACCAAAGCGATGTCGGTCGTGTTATCGGTCGTAAGGGTCGCACTATCTCAGCGATAAGAACGATTGTCTACTCTGTCCCAACTGAAGACAAAAAAGTAAGAATCGTTATCGATGAAAAATAAAGAAAGCGGGACAGAAGTCTCGCTTTTTTTTGTGAGGAGGAGAAGATGAAGGATTTAACCTTTAGACAATTACAAGCTTACTTGCTCGAACATTACCAGCAATCTCGAACTGAGGAAGGCCTCTTTATCAAGCTAGTGGAGGAAGTTGGAGAAGTAGCCGAGGTCTTGAATGGGCGCTCTGGTCGAAAAGAGGGTGTCCAGGACTCAAATGAGGAACTAGCCAAAGAACTGGCAGATATTATTCACTACACTGTCGCAATTGCGGCTATCAACGATATTGACCTAACCAAAACTATCTTTGATAAAGATAAAAAAGCAGCCATTAAGTATCAGCACAAACAAGATTTGGAAGGATTTTTGGATAACTTCCAAGAGAACTAGGAGTAATCTCTTTTCACTAATATGAAAGGTTTCTCCTAGCTTACGCTAGCTAGTAAGAAAGAATAGAGAAAGCAATGAAACCAGAGGATTATGCATGGAATGAGTTTGAACGAACTGCCTATAAGACTAAAATGAATCACCTACCCAGTCCTTACAAAGTTGCCATTTGGGATGACTCTGAGAAAAGATTGGAGCTAGAACAAATACTGGATAGACTTCCTCAGGAAGAACTAGCTCGATGGGCATTAGAGAACTCGCAAGATTTCTTATCTTTAATTGATATCGGTGATGAAGGTGAGAAAAATAAAATAATTCGGCAAACTTATGAGGCTTTTGATGCACGATTGAGAAATGAGTTCTCATCTCATGAGTTGAGAAAAGCAGGTTTCGCAGCAAATCTCCTCTCTAAAAATGCCCAAAATCAAATCGCTAAGTACGCTGCCAGAGTCTTTGTACAAGCTATTTCAACAGCACATATGAGAGGACACGCCATCGTTTCCGCGGATTATGCTATCAAAGTAAGGAATCTCCAAGAGGCAGATAAGCTAGAACTTGTAAGAAAAGAACGAGAAAAGCAGATCAGACTGGCTGAATCCTTTTTAGCTAATGTAATAGATAAACGGTTAAAGAAGGAATAAAATACCAATCCTAGAAATAGCATCTAGGATTCTACTATGCTACAATGGAAAGGCAGTCTCAAAGAATTCTAGCCAATCAATCTTGAGAATAGCTATTTTTAAAGGGAGTAACATTCTATGAACGAGAAAACAAAAGCTTACCTAGCAGCCTTATCTTTTTCAGCCATCATTGGTTTTTCTTTTTTATTTACAAAGATTGCTTTAAGCTATGCCAGTCCTCTCACCAACTTAGCGCATCGCTATACAATCGCTGCTCTGGTATTGGTCATCCTTCATCAAACAAAACTTATCAATGTGAGTTTAAGCAGAAAAGATATTCTTTCTATTCTGCCTATGAGTCTTTTCTATCCAATCCTCTTTTTTATTTTCCAATCCTTTGCTTTACAGTATATATCGTCTTCTGAAGCGGGAATTTTACAGGCTCTTGTCCCGATTTTTACGCTCCTTTTGGCATCGGTTTTTCTCAAGGAGAAGACAAGTTTGCTACAAAAGTTCTTTTTAATTTTATCCGTAGCAGGAGTAGTTTTCATCTTCCTTAGCAAAGGAGCGAACTTTAGCACTGAAACTGCTAGCTTGGGCTTTCTCTTGATGTTGGGATCTGTTCTCGCCAATGCGATAAACAATATCCTCAGCAAGGCTAAAGGAGGTCGCTATCGGGCTATGGATATGACAGTTGTTGTGATATTTGTTGGCTTCGTCACCTTTAATACGTTGAGTCTGACCTCTCACTATCTAGAGGGGAACATATTAGCTTACTTTGCGCCACTTGGACAGGTACCCTATCTGCTTTCCATCCTCTATTTGGGAATTTTAGCATCTATCGTGACTGGTAGTCTTTCTATCTATGCTATCGTTCGCCTCGGCGCATCAACCGTCAGTGTCTTTGGCAATCTTGGAACAGTTTTGACCATTCTAGCTGGAGCTCTTATCCTCCACGAATCAATTTATAGCTACCATGTGATAGGAGCAACTTTGATTATTGCTGGAATCTTAGGCATGAATCTGATGAGAAAAAAGTAAAGATTGCTTAGCAGTCTTTTTCTTTACCTAAATGATGCAGAAAATTCAAAATTTTTAATGAAATCAAGTTTAGAAAACCATGATTTTAATATAGCATGATAAAATAGATACAAAGAATGATATCAGGATAAAGAGGAGCGAATGTAGTAATGAAGCCAAATGATATTGCTGAAGCTATTGCTTTTTATAACAGTGAACCCGAGACTTTGGAACGTCACATTATACCAGTATTAGATTGTGATTTGGTTGTTTATCATCGTCCTGGAAGCGCAAGTAAAGGACATATTATTTTTTATCATGGAGCTTGTGGACGCAGTCAGATGTGGGCCCACCAGTATAATGCTTTTGATGGATTTGACCTTTACTTTGTAAATGTTAGAGGGCAGGGTGAATCACCTATGAAAGTTGGGCTACCCGACTTAGAAGGCGCTATTCAAGATGTAGATGCCATTTTGTCCTATTTTAAGCTGGATAAGGTGATATTGGTTGGTCATTCTTGGGGAGGAAATCCACTTCAAGAGTATACCTATCGCCATCCAGAAAGAGTCCTAGCCTTGGTCATGGTAGATAGTTGGGGACAGCATCGATACTTATCAGAGAAAGAAAGAGGTCGAATCAAATATAGTTCTCTTATGTACAAAACGATTCCTTGGAAAGTGATTGCAGATAAGAACTCAAAAATGTGTACAGATAATCCTATCACAAGAGAATTGGTCAAGACTGCCATTATAGAAACTGGGCGAGATGTTTTCTTGAACCTTGGAATCACAGGGTTCTTGGCAGTCCATGAGATAGAAGGATATAAAGAAAATCCTCCCATGCTATTAGTAAGAGGAGAAAATGATTTCCCCAAACACCTAAAAATAATCTATGATGGGATTATTGCTCTAAATCCCAATGCGCGTCAAGTAACGATTTCAGACAGCAAACACCAACCGATGAATGACCACCCTAAAGAGTTTAATCAGATAGTTGGTGATTTTTTTGAAGAAGTAGTAGCCTTGTAAGATAGAACCTATCCAACTTGTGAAAATCCCTGGAACGTGATAAAATAAAGGATAGAAATAGATACAGGAGACAAGATGAACTACTTTAATGTTGGAAAAATCGTCAATACGCAGGGTCTACAGGGTGAGATGCGAGTCTTGTCTGTGACGGATTTTGCTGAAGAACGGTTTAAAAAAGGGGCAGAGCTGGCTTTATTTGATGAAAAAGATCAGTTTGTCCAAACAGTGACCATCGCAAGTCACCGTAAACATAAGAATTTTGACATTATCAAATTCAAAGACATGTACCATATCAATGCGATTGAAAAGTACAAGGGTTATAATCTCAAGGTTGCTGAGGAAGATTTGAACGATTTAAATGATGGTGAATTCTACTATCATGAAATTATCGGTTTGGATGTTTACGAGGGAGATAACTTGATAGGGACTATCAAGGAAATTCTGCAACCAGGAGCCAATGATGTCTGGGTGGTAAAGCGAAAAGGTAAGCGAGATTTGCTTTTACCTTACATTCCGCCAGTAGTTCTCAATGTTGATATTCTAAACAAGCGGGTCGAAGTGGAAATCTTAGAAGGGTTAGATGATGAAGATTGATATTTTAACCCTCTTTCCGGAGATGTTTTCTCCGCTGGAGCACTCGATTGTTGGAAAGGCTCGAGAAAAAGGGCTCTTGGATATCCAGTACCATAATTTCAGAGAATACGCTGAAAAAGCCCGTCATGTTGACGATGAGCCCTACGGAGGCGGTCAAGGAATGTTGCTCCGTGCCCAACCTATTTTCGATGCCTTTGATGCTATTGAAAAGAAAAATCCCCGTGTCATTCTTCTTGATCCTGCTGGGAAACAGTTCGATCAAGCTTACGCTGAGGATTTGGCTCAGGAAGAGGAACTGATCTTTATCTGTGGTCACTATGAAGGGTATGACGAGCGCATCAAAACCTTGGTAACCGATGAAATTTCCCTAGGAGACTATGTTTTGACTGGTGGTGAATTGGCGGCCATGACCATGATTGATGCGACCGTGCGCTTGATACCAGAAGTGATTGGTAAGGAGTCCAGTCACCAGGATGATAGCTTTTCTTCAGGTCTTCTCGAATATCCTCAGTATACACGCCCTTATGACTATCGAGGTATGGTCGTTCCAGATGTTCTCATGAGTGGGCACCATGAAAAGATTCGCCAGTGGCGACTGTATGAGAGTCTAAAGAAAACCTACAAGCGAAGACCTGACCTGCTAGAAAACTATCAACTAACAGCCGAAGAAGAAAAGATGCTGGCTGAAATCAGAGAAAACAAAGAATAAAGGAGAACCTTATGCAAGTAATCAAACGTAATGGAGAAATTGCTGAATTTGATCCAGATAAAATTTACCAAGCTGTCCTAAAAGCAGCTCAAACAGTTTATGTTTTGACCGATGACCTGCGTCAAAACTTAGCGCAAGTTACTAAAAAAGTCGTTTTGGACTTGGAAGAGGCAAAAGTAGAACGTGCTACTATCAGCATGATCCAATCAATGGTCGAGCACCGCTTACTTGGAGCTGGTTACATTACCATTGCAGAACACTATATCTCTTATCGCTTGCAACGCGATTTGGAGAGAAGTGGTTATGGCGACCATATCGCAGTTCACCTTCATTTTGAACAAATCCGTTAAGAAAAAGAGTGGGATGCAAAGAACATCTCACTCTTTCTTAAATAGGCTTTTCTGAGCTTTTTGTACAGTTGAGGGAACAAAACGAAGTCGTTTAATATCACTGATACGAATGATTCGGGTCACGTTTTTTGAAAAATTTTTGACGATAATTTGTTGGCGATTAGCATCGTGTTTAACAATATCACCCGTAAAACTTGTCTCAGCAAGTATGACATGAATAGCCGACTTTTTCTGGATGGCTTGTTCAATCATAGCAGTTAGGGAGTTGTCCTCGATTTGAGAATGATCATCATTCCCATTGAGAAAACCATGTAGTTTATCTAGAACTAGTTTGAATGTCTGTCTCATAGAATCCTCCCTTCTTATATATCCACATTATATAAAATTTTCTTAAAAACCACAAGATTTTTACGAATAGATTATAGAAAGCATATCACATAAAGGAGTTAAAATGGCAGAATTTACATTTGAGATCGAAGAACACTTGCTCACCTTGTCTGAAAATGACAAAGGATGGACAAAAGAACTAAATCGCGTTAGCTTTAATGGAGCACCAGCAAAGTTTGATATTCGTTCTTGGAGTCCTGACCATACTAAAATGGGCAAAGGAATCACGCTTTCCAATGAAGAATTTCAGGTAATGGTCGATGCCTTTAAAGGGGGACAATAAAAAGAATCTTGAGTGCAACTCAAGATTCTTTTTTTATGACACAATATAGTCACAGAGAGAAGTTTTAGACAATTGAATGAAAGTCTCTCTATACTCTTCAGGGGTGATTGGATTATCTTTACGAATCCAGACTTCAATGAAAGAGATTGCCATGGTCGTAATGATATAAGCGATGTCCTCTTTATTAAAATTATATTTCAGTTGGTAATTGACATTCTTGAGGACCCATTCAGAGTATGTTCCACGAAGAAATTCCTTCCAACATGGGTCGACTTGTGTGGTATACAAGGTGTTAACAACTTCCCTTTTTTCGTATATGAGAGGAAGTATATGGTCTGCTAAAAAGCTGATAGGATCTCCATCATTGCTAGGGCAGTACTTATTAAAGACGTTAAAAATGTGCTGATTGGTCTCTTCGTGAATGTATTCAATAATATCTTCAAAGTTGTTAAAATGCTTTTGATAAATCGCTTGTCGTGAAATACCAGCTTCAGCAGCAATTTCAGTCATTGTAAAGGAACTACGCTGAGGATTTTTCTTAGCTAGTGTGATGAGAGCTCTAATGATTAGCTCACGAGTATTCTTTGCCATAGAATTACCTTTCTACTTATAATTATTTAGAGTTATTTTTGAATGAAGAAAAATCAGAATGTTCAAGTTAATATAAACAATCAATGAACATTAAATTTTCTGAATCTTTTAGGTAGCTCTATTGTATCACAAATAATTTATAAAATATAGCTCAATCATTGAAAATGCGTTTTCTGAAAAGTATACAATTGCTAAGCATCCAAAATCAATGGAAGCTTATTTGGTTTGAATCAATTAGAATACTTTTCTACTTTGCATATCGTGAATAACTATAATTTGAAGAATAAAACGATTAATATTCATACTGGTATAAGAATAGTCAAGTAGCTAAATAGTGTACAGTTGATTCTTAGAAAGGAAATAGTCCAGAACAATTGTTCTGGACTATTCTTTTATCTTGAAAAATATGGAAGGCTTTTCAATCGTTTGAGTAGGGGACGACTAATGAAACTAATGGCAATAATCTTACCAAGATCAGGGAGGATAAAGGGAAGGACACCGACAGCTAGCGCCTTATCGAATGGCATCCCGGCAAGGAAGTGGAGGCTGAGAATACCTCCGACAAAGACGAGGGAGTCACCCAAGAGGTTGGCTAGGAAAATGCGAATGTAGCCACTATTTTGATGGATGAGATAAGATGTAAGTCCAGCATAGACAAGGTCGAACCAAAGATAGCCTGCACTTGGGCCGACTAAAACGTGAAATCCAGCTCCTCCCCCTGCAAAAACAGGTAAACCAATGGCACCCAGTAGGAGATAGAGAGCTACAGATAGGACGGCTTCTCTGGGTCTAAAAACAGTAGCAATCAGACCGATCGCAAAGTTTTGTAGAGTGAAGGGGACAGGACCGATAGGGAGACTGATTTGTGCTAAAACGGCGATGAGAGCAGCACCGATAGCAGGGATAGCGTAGATATGAGCTTTTTTCAAAACTGTTAACCTCTTTTCAAAAATATAGTAACTATTATACTAATTCAGAAGAAAAAGTCAACCTATTTTTTATAACAAGGTAACAATTTTGTATCAGCCGATTTTGCAAGTAAAAAGAGACCTCAAGAGGTCTCTTACGATAATTAGCGCATGGTCACAAATTCTTCTGAGGCAGTTGGGTGGATAGCTACTGTAGCATCAAAGTCTGCCTTGGTTGCTCCCATCTTGATGGCAACAGCGAATCCTTGAATCATCTCATCCACTCCGTAACCAAGTCCGTGAAGTCCAACAACTTTTTCGTCAGCACCGGCAGTGATAAGTTTGAAGCGCGATTCTTGACGATGGTTTGTAACGGCTGAGTACATAGATGCAAAGCTTGACTTGTAGATTTTGATGTTATCTTGGCCGTATTCTTTGATAGCTTGATCCTCAGTTAAACCAACGGTTCCGATTGCTGGGTGGGAGAAGACAACAGTAGGAATAGTCGTGTAGTCCATCTTAGCATTTGTTTTCCCGTTGAAGAGGCGTTCAGATAGGGTACGTCCTGCCTTGATGGCTACTGGGGTTAGTTCCTTCTCACCAGTAACGTCTCCAAGAGCATAGATGCCATCTACAACTGTATTTTGATACTCATCCACTTGGATAAATCCACGTTGGTTGAGTGTAACTCCAGCCTTTTCTAACTCCAGACCGTCTACATTTGGACGGCGACCGGTAGCCCAAATAACTTGGCTAGCAGTGTGACTAGAACCGTCTTCGAAATGAATAGTAATACCTTGATCCGTTTCTTCGAGCTTGACGGGTACCTTGTGTGTGTGCAAAGGTAGACCTGTTTTTTCCATTTCATTGACAAGTCCTTCAACGATGTAGCTGTCAAAACTACGCAAGGGACGATCACGACGGACAAACAAATCCGTTTTTACTCCTAGCGCGTGGAGAACACCTGCTAATTCAACGGCGATATAGCCAGCTCCAAGAATCGCAACAGATTCAGGAAGTTGTTCCCAAGCAAAGACATCGTCTGAACTACCACCGAGTTCAGCTCCAGGAATAGTTGGGATGCTTGGGCGAGCACCAGTCGCAATCACGATATGTTTGGCACGAATCAATTCACCATTAACGCTGACGGTGTGGGAATCAACAAAATGAGCACGGCCTTCAATCAAATCAACGCCGTTACGCTTGAAACTTCCATCATAAGATGAGCGAGCACGGTCGATGTAGGCTTCACGGTTTTGACGAAGTTTTGCGAAATCAAATTGAACATCTGAACTTGTAAAACCGTAGTCAGGGCCGTAGTGGTGGAGGCTTTCAGCGATTTGCGCTCCATACCACATGATTTTTTTAGGAACACAGCCGACATTGACGCAGGTTCCACCTAATTTTTTCTCTTCGATAACAGCTGCTTTAGCACCGTGTTCGCCAGCGCGGTTCATAGTGGCAATGCCACCGCTTCCTCCACCGATGGCGATGATATCATATTCTCTCATAGAAAACTCCTTATAGCTTTGATAGTCATATTCTATCGTTTTTATTTTTTGAATGCAAAAATCTGCTACGATAAAAAAATTATAAAAACGCTTGCCAAATTCCAAAAGATATTGTATTATATATCTAGCACAATAATCCAATAAATGAATACCGAACGAAATGATGATCCTGAATTGTCATTGTTTCCATCTGAACTGTTATTGTTTGGGCTTGGTGTTTCTGATATAATGGTTTTTGTAAGGCAAAAATATAAAGGAGCTTGAAAATGAAAAGAAATAAGAAGGCAAAAAAATGGCAATTATACACAGCAATTGGTGTTGCCAGTGCTATTGTTATCGGTGCTGCGGGGATTTTGATTTTTAGACAACCTTCTCAGTCAGCAGTCAAGGAGGAAACATCTCATATCGTTACTGCTAAGGAAGGTTCAGTTGCTTCATCGGTTCTCTTATCAGGTACGGTTACAGCAAAAAATGAACAATACGTTTATTTTGATGCTAGTAAGGGAGATTTAGATGAAATTCTCGTTTCGGTTGGGGACAAGGTCGAAGAAGGGCAAGCGTTGGTCAAATACAGCAGTGCAGATGCTCAAGCTGCCTATGATGCAGCTGATCGTGCAGTTGCAAAAGCAGACCGTCATATCGAGGAGTTAAACAAAGCTCGTGAGAATGCATCAGCTGCACCAGCTTCTCCACAGGTTCCAACAGAAGCTGGACTCCCAGAACAAGCGCAAGCAGCGACTTCTTCCGTATCTTCTATTGATTCTCAAATAAGTGATGCCAAGGATAACCGTGCAGATGCTGTGGCTCAGCTTAACAAGGCTCAAGCTCAGCTAGATGCTGCAACTGTCCTCAGTACACTAGAAGGGACTGTAGTTGAAGTTAATCGTAATGTTTCCAAATCGCCAACAGGTAATAGCCAAGTGGTAGTACATGTTGTAAGTAATGAAAACTTGCAAGTCAAAGGGGAGTTGTCTGAATACAACCTTGCTAATCTTTCTGTTGGGCAAGAAGTTACCTTTACTTCGAAGGTTTATCAAGATAAGAGCTGGACAGGAAAAATCAGCTATATTTCTGATTATCCTAAAAACAACGGAGAAGCAGCAAATGCAGCCCTTGGAGGAAATACTGGATCTAAGTACCCTTATACTGTTGATGTGACTAGCGATATCGGTGAGTTGAAACAAGGCTTCTCAGTCAGTGTTGAAGTCAAAAACAAAAGTAAAGCCATCCTTGTTCCTTTAACCAGTGTTGTTACCGAAAATGACAAAAACTATGTCTGGCTTTTAGACGACCAGAAAAAAGCGAAGAAGGTAGAAGTTACTTTGGGGAATGCGGACGCAGACAACCAAGAAATTACTTCAGGTTTGACAGACGGTGCCAAGGTCATCAGTAATCCAACATCTTCCTTGGAAGAAGGAAAAGAGGTGAAGGCTGATGAAGAAACTAATTAGTCTCAAAAATATCTGCAGGAGTTATCGAAATGGTGACCAAGAACTGCAGGTCCTAAAAAATATTAACTTAGAAGTTCAAGAAGGTGAGTTTGTCGCCATTATGGGACCGTCCGGTTCTGGTAAGTCCACTTTGATGAATACCATCGGAATGTTGGATACACCAACCAGTGGAGAGTACTACCTTGAAGGGCAAGAAGTTGCAGGTCTTGGAGAGAAACAGCTTGCCAAGGTCCGCAACCAGCAAATCGGCTTTGTATTTCAGCAGTTCTTTCTCTTGTCCAAACTCAATGCACTTCAAAACGTCGAATTGCCCTTGATTTACGCTGGAGTTTCAGCTTCAAAACGTCGAAAATTGGCTGAGGAATTTCTGGAAAAGGTTGAGCTAACGGAGCGCAATCAGCATTTGCCTTCCGAGTTATCAGGTGGTCAAAAGCAACGTGTAGCGATTGCGCGTGCCTTGGTAAATAATCCCTCTATCATCCTAGCAGACGAACCCACAGGAGCCTTGGATACCAAGACAGGAAATCAAATCATGCAACTGTTGGTGGAGTTAAACAAGGAAGGGAAGACCATTATCATGGTCACGCATGAGCCTGAGATTGCCGCCTATGCCAAACGCCAAATTGTCATTCGTGATGGGGTTATCTCATCAGACAGTGCTCAGGTAGAAAAGGAGGAAAACTAGATGCAGAATCTGAAATTTGCCTTTTCATCCATTATGGCCCACAAGATGCGTTCCTTCCTGACCATGATCGGGATTATCATCGGAGTTTCGTCTGTCGTCGTCATCATGGCACTGGGAGACTCCATGTCTCGTCAGGTCAATAAAAACATGACCAAATCACAAAAGGATATCCATGTCTTTTTCTCTCCTATCAAAAGCAAGGACGGCTCCTTTACGCAGAAACAATCCGCTTTGACAGTCAGTGGGAAAGAAGAGGATGTTCATGTTGAACCACCAAAACCACTGGAGTCTTGGGTCAAGGAGGCTGCTAAACTCAAAGGAGTAGACAGTTACTATGTCACCAACTCGACCAACGTTACCCTATCTTATAAGGATAAGAAGGTTGAACGAGCGACTCTGACAGGCGGAAATAGCACCTACATGAACGCAGTTGAAAATGAAATCGTTGCGGGTAGAAGTCTGAGACCGCAAGACTACAAGGAATTTGCCAGTGTGATTTTGTTGGATGAAGAACTAGCCAAGAGTTTGTTTGATAGTCCAGAAGCTGCGGTTAATCAAGTCATCTCTGTCAATGAATTTAGTTACCGTGTGATTGGCGTTTATACTAGCAATGAAGCTAAAACTGCTAAAGCCTTTGGGATTGGTGGTCTTCCAATTACGACCAATATCTCTCTCGCAGCCAATTTTAATACTGATGAAATCTCGAACATCGTCTTTCGTGTCAATGATACTAGTCTAACGCAGACCTTGGGTCCAGAGTTGGCTCGAAAACTGACTGAGATTGCAGGTCTTCAACAAGGGGAGTACCAAGTTGCAGACGCAACTGCCGCCTTCCAAGAAGTACAACAACTATTTGGTTTTATGACCACTGTTATCAGTGCCATCGCAGGAATCTCTCTCTTTGTCGGGGGAACTGGTGTTATGAATATCATGCTGGTTTCGGTAACAGAACGCACGCGTGAGATTGGTCTGCGGAAAGCTCTCGGAGCTACGCGAGCTAATATCTTAGTTCAGTTTTTGATTGAATCCATGATTTTGACTTTGCTAGGTGGTGTCATCGGTCTTGGGATTGCTGCTGGAATGACCATGTTAGCCGGAGTATTGCTTCAAAACATGATTGCAGGTATCGAAGTTGGGGTTTCCCTCCCAATCGCTCTCTTTAGCTTGGCTGTATCAGCTAGCGTTGGTATGATATTTGGTGTCTTACCAGCCAATAAAGCCTCTAAGCTTGATCCGATAGAAGCCCTTCGCTATGAATAAGATATAGAACAGAAAAAACAAGATGGACATTTGTCTGTCTTGTTTTTGTATGAATTTCTCTATCGAAAATCACTAAAAATATGATATAATGAAGTGTTAGAAAAACAGGTTTCATTTGCCTGGAAAGGAAAAAATATGTCTGAAAAGAATTTTTATATTACAACACCGATTTACTATCCATCTGGTAAACTTCATATCGGTTCTGCCTACACAACTATCGCCTGTGATGTCTTAGCACGTTACAAACGCCTTATGGGCTACGATGTCTTTTATCTGACTGGTCTTGATGAGCATGGCCAAAAGATTCAACAAAAAGCAGAAGAAGCTGGGATTACACCACAAGCCTATGTTGATGGCATGGTAGTTGGAGTTAAAGAACTCTGGCAATTACTGGATATCTCATATGATAAATTTATCCGTACCACAGACGATTACCATGAAAAAGTGGTGGCTCAAGTCTTTGAACGTTTGCTTGCTCAAGATGACATCTACTTGGGAGAATACTCTGGTTGGTATTCAGTCTCAGATGAAGAATTCTTTACAGAAAGCCAGCTTGCGGAAGTCTTTCGTGATGAATCTGGAAATGTGACGGGCGGTATCGCTCCATCAGGACATGAAGTGGAATGGGTTTCAGAAGAGTCTTATTTCCTTCGCCTCAGCAAATACCAAGACCGTTTGGTTGAATTTTTCAAATCGCACCCTGATTTCATCACTCCAGATGGTCGTCTTAATGAAATGTTACGTAATTTCATTGAGCCAGGTTTGGAAGATTTGGCAGTGTCTCGTACAACCTTTACCTGGGGTGTGCCAGTACCATCTAATCCAAAACACGTTGTCTATGTTTGGATCGATGCCCTTCTCAACTATGCGACTGCTCTTGGTTATGGTCAAGACGATCATGCTAACTTTGACAAGTTCTGGAACGGAACAGTCTTCCACATGGTCGGAAAAGATATTCTCCGTTTCCATTCAATCTACTGGCCAATCTTGCTCATGATGCTCGATATCAAGTTGCCAGAACGTTTGATTGCTCATGGTTGGTTTGTCATGAAAGACGGCAAGATGTCTAAGTCTAAAGGGAATGTCGTTTATCCTGAAATGTTAGTAGAACGCTATGGTCTCGATCCACTTCGTTACTACCTCATGCGTAGCCTTCCAGTTGGTTCAGACGGAACCTTCACTCCTGAGGACTATGTAGGCCGTATCAACTATGAATTGGCAAATGACCTAGGAAACCTCCTTAACCGTACGGTTTCCATGATCAACAAGTACTTTGATGGTCAAATTCCTGCCTATGTAGAGGGTGTAACAGAGTTTGATAATGCTCTTGCTGAGGTTGCAGAACAATCAATCGCAGACTACCATTCACACATGGAGGCAGTTGACTACCCACGTGCTTTAGAAGCAGTCTGGACACTTATCTCTCGTACTAACAAATACATCGATGAGACAGCCCCATGGGTCTTGGCTAAGGATGAAGCACTTCGTGATCAATTGGCAAGTGTTATGAGCCACTTGGCAGCTAGCCTTCGTGTCGTTGCTCACTTGATTGAACCGTTTATGATGGAAACCAGTCGCGCAGTCTTGACTCAGCTTGGTCTCGCAGAAGTTTCTAGCCTTGAGAACTTGAGTTTGGCTGACTTCCCAGCAGATGTGACTGTAGTTTCCAAAGGGACACCAATCTTCCCACGTCTGGATATGGAAGAAGAAATCGCCTATATCAAGGAACAAATGGAAGGCAACAAACCAGCAGTTGAAAAAGAATGGAATCCAGATGAAGTTGAACTCAAACTCAACAAGGATGAAATCAAGTTTGAAGACTTTGATAAGGTTGAAATCCGTGTCGCAGAAGTCAAAGAAGTTTCTAAAGTGGAAGGTTCTGATAAGTTGCTCCAATTCCGTCTAGATGTTGGTGATGGTGAAGATCGTCAAATCCTCTCAGGAATTGCCAAATACTATCCAAACGAACAAGAATTGGTCGGCAAGAAAGTCCAAATCGTTGCCAACCTCAAACCACGCAAGATGATGAAAAAATATGTCAGCCAAGGGATGATTCTCTCAGCTGAACATGATGGACAATTAACCCTTCTCACAGTTGATCCAGCTGTACCAAACGGAAGTGTGATTGGATAAAAATTTAAAGATAAAAACAGTTTTCTATTTTTAACATAGAAAAACTGTTTTTTTACTAATATAAATAATATTTGGGAGATTGGGAATGAAGAAAAATACTATTCTTTATTTGGGTATTATTTTACTACTTGTTATTTTTCTTTTATTTTCTTTATTTATAAATCGTAAAGAAAGTAAAAAACAAGATGTGCAATCAACTACTACTAAAGTCATAAAATCAGATGTTTTGGACATTTCAGGTGATTATATTTCTTCTACAGGTGAGAAAGCTACTGTTGTTAAGAATGGTCAAAATTGGAGAATTTTATATAATACAGACGAAGGTAATGTATTTGGAGACTTTTCTACAGATTGGAAGGAAGATGACAACGATAGTTCTTCTGTTACAGAATTTAATAAGTCAGACGGAAACAAGGATTTTAAAATATCTATTTCAGTTAATAATGTAGATGATTCATCTAAAATTTTAAAGGTAATCACCTTATCTGACGGAAATAAGAATCATGAGATGGTATTTGCTAGTAGGAGTGATTATTTTAAAAATAGTAAGGATAATATTCTTCAAGGAGATTTAAGCTCTTTTGAAGGGACATACTCTAATGACGATTTAGAAAAAGAAATAGCGGAATCAAATTTTAATTTGTATGGGTACAGTCCTGAAGATTTTTTTGAAGATAAAACTTCAATCTTCCCAAAATTATATAATCAAGAGGGAAACTGGATTTTTTGGAGCGGTTCTACACATGCTCAATTCAAGCTAGATAAAAGTAAAAAACCGAAGAAAAATAATGGCTATTATGAGGTCTATTTTTTAGGGGATAATAAAAATGCAATTATTGGGCAAGAGTTAGTGTTAACATTTATCCCTGCTAATGAAACTGGACCAGATAATGGAAAATTTCAAGAAAATAGAATTCTTTATGGAAAAAGCTATCTTAGACCATATAAAGTGGGTTGGTGGGAAATTTACCAAAAAAATTCAATTTCAGAAGCCGATCTAGATATTGAAGCGATTGAAAATGGTGATATTTCAACACTTGTTGGAACATGGAGGAATGGTCGTGGTAAGGAATTGATAATTAATCCTGATGGAACAACAGGGAATGGAAATAGGATTAAAGTAATAGAAGATTCATCTAAGAAGAGCAGTGTTCCATATGTTAGTTTACAAAGTGGTCCTACGAGCGCAGCTATAGGATTGTTTAAAATAGGATTTAAAAACCCAATGGGTGACCAATCAGATATTTCACGGCCACGCTTAATTGTTAGTCAATCAGCTGGAAATTATGATAAAGATTTTTATTATTATAGAGTAAAGTCAAGTGATTCTCATTAGTAGGTGAAATGTTCAGTAATCAGATAGCATTTGAGCTTTTTTTCGAGTTTAATAATTTTATGAAATACTTATTCTGATGTACTCCTCTCAGCTGAACATGATGGACAATTAATCCTTCTCACAGTTGATCCAGCTGTACCAAACGGAAGTGTGATTGGGTAATAGCAAAAAACCAACGTTAGGCGCGTTGGTTTTTCTTGTTTTGTACGAGATTTTCTAAGAAGTGGTCCATCTCCTTTTGCGACCGGAGGACAATTACTTTCTCTGGATAGGTTTCTTGAACCCGTTGATAGCGTTCTTTAGCATTCTTTGTCCGCCCATCCCAGAGAATCCATCTGATAAATTCCCAGTCAAAGCGCTCGGGGCAACCTGCAGCCATACTTTCTCGGACCTTTCCTCGGTATGTGAGATACCGTTTAAAGGCTCGAAAGAGACAAGCCCATGGGGAAAAGTTGAGAAAGATGATTTGGTTAGCTTCCTGAATTCTTTCTTCATAGCAGCACCAAGAGTAGTTTCCATCTATGACCCAAGATTTATATTTAGTGAGGAAGTTTTTCATCTCGGCTTTCATCCAATCACGGTCACTGTCTTGCCAACCAGGTTGAAATTGGAGTGTATCCATATGCAGTTTTGGGATAGAGTAGTAGTTTGACAACTTTTCAGTTAGAGTTGACTTGCCGGCTCCAGAATATCCGATGATTGCTATTTTCATTTTCTACTTTTCCTTATTGAGGACAAAAAAACAGCCTCTATGGACTGTTTCTTATTTAGCAAGTTTAGCTGAAAGACGAGCTTTATCACGGCTTGCTTTGTTTTTATGAATCAAACCTTTAGTTTCTGCTTTGTCGATAGCTGAGCTAGCAGCACGGAAAAGTTCTTCAGAAGGGTTTGCTTCGAAAGCTTTGATAGCAGTACGCATAGCTGATTTTTGAGCTGAGTTTTTTTCGTTTTGTTTAACGTTCAATTCAGCGCGTTTGATAGCTGATTTAATGTTTGCCAATGTTCTTACCTCCATATTTACTAACTATACTATTATATCTGAAAACTTATGTTTTGACAAGGGGAAATTATTTTTTTAGGTAAATTTCATCGATTTCATGGTTTTTAGTCTTGTGGAGAATAACCTCGGCGCGATTCCTTGTCGGTTCGATATAGTTTTGTAGATTTGTGAGATTAATACTGGTCCAAACCTGATGTGCAAAGGCTTCAACTTCTCCAATTGGCATTTGCGTAAAACGGTGGTAGTAGTTGTTGGGATCATTTTGGGCAAAGCTGAGTAGTTTTAAGAAACGATCCAGATACCAGCTTTCAATATCCTCGACAGCAGCATCCACATAGATGGAGAAATCAAAGAAATCAGTGATGTAAAGGCGCTCATTTTGAGGATTTTGAAAGACATTAATCCCCTCGACAATGACAAAATCAGCAGCTTTGACACATTGTTTCTCTCCAGGAACGATGTCATACACTTCATGAGAATAGACAGGAATATCGACATCTTGGCCATTTTTTAGGCGATCAAGAAAATTCAGCAAGACTTCCATATCATAACTTTCAGGAAAACCTTTGCGATTTAAGATATCTTGGTCCATCAAGGTTTGATTGGGATAGAGAAAACCGTCAGTTGTCACTAGCTCTACAGTAGCATCCGGTAGAGTACGTGATAGAAGAATCTGAAGTAAGCGACTAGTAGTCGATTTCCCCACAGCAACACTTCCAGAAACCCCAATAATAAAAGGCTGAGATTTACTTTCGCGTTGAAGAAAAATTCCTTTTGAAAATGCCAAATCATCCTTGGTGCGCTTGTAAATATGGATAAGATGAACTAGGGGAAGATAGACATCTGTTACGTCCTGTAGACTAATCTGGTCATTGAAACTCTTGATGGATTCTAACTCTTCCTCTGTCAAGGGAGGGGTTGTTTTGCGATGCAATGATTGCCAAGTCTGGCGACTGATTTTTTCAAAATGTAAAAATTCGTTGGTCATTTGTTTTCCCCTAGATATTTTGTTTATCATACCATAAAAAGCTAAAAAGATAAAGCGGTTTCTTGATGGTAGTAAGTCAATATCGTATAATAGAGGTAGATGGAGGTTGAATAATTTAATGATGAGATAGAGAATGGTTTCTGAAGACTTATCAGTTATTGAAAGTGGGCTTTTTGGTTCACAACTTATAGGAGGTGTGTCATGAAAATCTTAAAAAGTTATATATTGGAACTCTGTTTTATTTTAAGTTTTGCCTTACCTTTTATAAGGGGAGCGAATGCGGATAATGGTAGACGCTTTGTAGAAACCTATTACGGTTTTACCTTCTTAATGGATCATCTCCTTGTAACAGCTGTCTTTATCTGTTCGCTCTTGATTGCCTGGCTAGTAAAAAAGCAGTGGACGAAATGGCTTGCTGCTGGTAGTTATCTATTTTTGATTTTGTGGATTGCTACAGAAGGATATCTATTCCGTATGTCACTAGAAGATTTGATACGACTTTGGACAAGTTTGGAAATCTTGACACAAACTTATCAGTTGGGTTTTTATCTAAACATCATATTGGGAATCTTGTTGCTAATCAAGTATTTTAAGGTTAAGCAATAGTGATAAAAATGCGCTTGATTACAGGCGATCTGTTTTTTCCTGACTATGATAATTTGTAGTTCCCGATAGATTGTAATGTATTTCTAATAATTGAAAGAGATTGAAGAAAAGGTCTTTTTGACTTGGTTTCTTCAGTCTTTTTCATTTTGTCATCACTTTGTAAACGATTTACAATTCAAGCCAAATTATGGTAAAATAGTTTTATGAGTAAAATGTATTATGCAGAAAATCCTGATGCTGCTCACGACATTCATGAGTTGAGAGTGGAGTTGTTGGGAGAAAACATGACCTTTTTGACGGATGCGGGTGTTTTTAGCAAGAAAATGGTTGATTTTGGGAGTCAGCTCTTGCTCAAGTGTCTAGAGGTAAATGAAGGAGAGACGGTCCTTGATGTGGGTTGTGGTTATGGGCCATTGGGCTTGTCATTGGCCAAGGCTTATGGAGTTCAGGCAACCATGGTAGATATCAATAATCGTGCCTTGGACTTAGCGCAACAAAATGCTGAACGTAATAAAGTAGAAGCAACGATTTTCCAATCCAATATCTATGAACAAGTTGAAGGGAAGTTTGACCATGTTATTTCCAATCCGCCGATTCGAGCGGGCAAACAGGTTGTTCATGAGATTATCGAAAAGAGCAGAGATTTCTTGAAAGACAGAGGAGATTTAACCATCGTCATTCAGAAAAAACAAGGAGCTCCAAGTGCTAAAAGTAAGATGGAAGACGTTTTTGGAAATTGTGAAATCGTAAAGAAAGATAAGGGATATTATATCCTTAGAAGTGTGAAAGAATGAGAGCAGTTGATTTAATTCAAAAGAAACGAGATGGTCAAGAACTGACTACGGCTGAAATCAAATGGTTGGTAGAAGGCTATGTGGCTGGAACTGTTCCAGACTATCAGATGTCTGCTTTTGCTATGGCTGTTTATTTTAAAGGAATGACCACACGTGAGATTTCTGATCTAACGATGAATATGGTCAAGACAGGTCAGGAGTTTGACTTGTCAGCTATTGATGGGGTTAAAGTTGATAAGCATTCGACTGGTGGTGTAGGTGATAAGGTGACTTTAATCTTGGCTCCCCTTGTTGCGAGTTTCGGAGTGCCCGTTGCTAAGATGAGTGGTCGTGGTCTAGGCCATACTGGTGGAACAATTGATAAATTGGAGTCCATTAAGGGCTACCAAGTCGAGCGAAGTCAAGAGGATTTCATTCGTCAGGTACAGGATATTGGTGTATCTGTCATTGGGCAGTCCGATCAGTTGGTTAAAGCAGACAAACTTCTCTATGCCCTCCGAGATGTGACCGCAACTGTCGACACGATTCCTTTGATTGCTAGTTCTGTTATGAGCAAGAAAATTGCTGCAGGAGCGGATGCCATTTTGCTAGACGTAACGGTCGGTGAGGGTGCCTTCATGAAGACGGTTGATGAGGCGCGCGAATTAGCTCAAACCATGGTGGATCTTGGTAAGGCTGTTGGTCGAAAAACAGTAGCAGTCATTACCGATATGAGTCAGCCCTTGGGAAGAGCCATTGGCAATCGTCTCGAAATCCTTGAGGCATTGGAGATTTTACAAGGGAAAGGCCGTCAGGATATTACCCACTTTATCTGTGAATTGGCTCAGATTATGCTTGGCTTGGCTGATGTTGAGAAAACGATCAAGGAAATCCGTCAACACCTGGAAAATGGCCAAGCGCTGGCTAAGTTTGAAGAAATGGTAGCAGCACAAGGCGGCGATTTAGAAGATCTTTATCGTCCAGTCAAAGTTGCCCATGTGGTGGAAATTCCAGCTCAAGATACAGGTGTTATTTCAGCTCTTCCTGCAATGGAATTTGGGCTCTATGCCATGAGACTAGGAGCTGGTCGTGCAATCAAGTCTGATGACTTGGACTATGAAACAGGGATTGTTTTTGAAAAGAAAGTTGGAGACTCCGTTCAAAAGGGTGAAATTGTTGCAAAAGTTTATACAAATGGAAAAATTTCTTCTGAACTAGTTACAGAATTTCAAAAATATGTTAAAATAAATGATGGAGTGCAAAGTTTACGAGAAATTATAGAAATTATCTCATAAAACCAGGGAGAATCCGAATATGAAGTTAAATAAATATATTGATCATACGCTTTTAAAGCAAGATGCAAGTCAAGAACAAATTGATCGTTTGCTATCTGAAGCGCGTGAGTATGACTTTGCCAGCGTTTGTGTCAATCCCACATGGGTGAAACATGCGAAAACAGGGCTTGAAGGCTCAGATGTAAAGGTTTGTACAGTAATAGGTTTTCCTTTGGGAGCAACAACTTCAGCTGTGAAAGCTTTTGAAACAAAAGAAGCTGTTCAAAACGGTGCGGATGAGATTGATATGGTTATCAATGTTGGTGCCCTAAAATCAGGCAATCTAGATTTAGTTGAATCGGACATCCGTGCTGTCGTAGAAGCAAGTGGTGACAAGTTGGTTAAGGTCATTATTGAAGCTTGCTTGTTGACAGACGATGAAAAGGTTGTGGCCTGCCAATTATCCCAGAAAGCAGGCGCTGACTTTGTCAAAACATCAACTGGATTTTCAACAGGTGGTGCCACTATTGAGGATGTTCAGTTGATGCGTGAAACAGTCGGGCCAGATATGGGAGTTAAGGCGGCTGGTGGAGCTCGTTCATATGCAGATGCTGTCGCTTTTGTGGAAGCAGGTGCTACCCGTATCGGAACATCTGCTGGCGTTGCGATTTTAAAAGGAGAATTGGCAGATGGCGACTACTGAGTTAATTGAACTAGCAATTGAAACCAGCAAACAAGCCTATGTCCCCTATTCTCATTTTCCCATAGGTGCTGTTTTAGTAGCCAATGATGGTAGTATTTATACGGGTGTGAACATCGAGAATGCTAGCTATCCCTTGACTAATTGTGGAGAACGTACTGCTATTTTTAAAGCAGTTTCGGAGGGGCAACGGGAGTTTTCAGAATTGATTGTCTACGGACAAACTGAAAAACCTATCTCGCCATGTGGTGCTTGCCGCCAGGTCATGGTTGAATTTTTTGAACAAGATCTAAAAGTGACTTTAGTCGCTAAAGATAAATCGACGGTCGAGATGACGGTCGGGGAGTTACTTCCATACTCATTTACAGACTTAAATTAGTCTGAGTCACTCTCTGAGTGACGCGGTCCTTGTGGCCAACCAATCCATACTTGCAACATCGTTGCACATCTTATTTAGGAGGTTCAGTAATGAACAAGAAACAATGGCTAGGCCTTGGTCTAGTTGCAGTAGCAGCAGTTGGACTTGCTGCATGTGGTAACCGCTCTTCTCGTAACGCCGCTTCATCTTCATCAGAAATGAAGACCAAAGCAGCAATCGTAACAGATACTGGTGGTGTTGATGATAAATCATTTAACCAATCAGCTTGGGAAGGTTTGCAAGACTGGGGTAAAGAACACAATCTTTCTAAAGATAAAGGTTACACTTACTTCCAATCAACAAGCGAAGCAGACTATGCTAACAACTTGCAACAAGCGGCTGGAAGTTACAACCTGATCTTCGGTGTTGGTTTTGCCCTTCACAATGCAGTTGAGGAAGCAGCAAAAGACCACTCTGACCTAAACTATGTCTTGATTGATGATGTGATTGAAGGTCAAAAGAATGTTGCGAGCGTAAGATTTGCAGATAATGAAGCAGCTTACCTTGCTGGTGTTGCAGCAGCGAAAACTACGAAAACAAAACAAGTTGGTTTTGTAGGTGGTATCGAATCTGAAGTTATTTCACGTTTTGCAGCTGGATTCAAAGCTGGTGTTGAGTCAGTAGACCCATCTATCAAAGTCCAAGTTGACTACGCTGGTTCATTTGGTGATGCTGCCAAAGGTAAAACAATTGCAGCAGCTCAATACGCTGCCGGTGCAGACGTTGTCTACCAAGCAGCTGGTGGTACAGGTGCTGGTGTCTTTGCTGAAGCAAAATCATTGAACGAAAACAAAAATGAAGACGAAAAAGTTTGGGTTATCGGTGTAGACCGTGACCAAGCAGCAGAAGGTAAATACACTTCTAAAGATGGTAAAGAATCTAACTTCGTTCTTGTATCTACATTGAAACAAGTTGGTACAACTGTAAAAGATATTGCCAACAAAACAGAAAAAGGTGAATTCCCTGGTGGACAAGTGATTGTTTACTCATTGAAAGATAAAGGGGTTGAGCTAGCAGTAACAAACCTTTCAGAAGAAGGTAAAAAAGCTGTTGAAGATGCAAAAGCTAAGATCCTTGACGGAAGCGTAAAAGTTCCTGAAAAATAATGGATAAAAGTCATTTCTTAGGAAGCGGCCATTGGTCGCTTCTTTAAGAATTGAGGCAATTTTTGTCTCAATAGAGCTTGTTAATGTGATTAGCAGGTTTTATTGAAATAAAATAAACCTCTGAAAGGAAGAGCATATGGCACACGAAAATGTCATTGAGATGCGGGATATTACCAAGGTGTTTGGTGAATTTGTAGCAAACGACAAAATCAACTTGCAACTGCGAAAAGGTGAAATCCATGCACTTTTAGGAGAAAATGGAGCGGGTAAATCCACTCTGATGAATATGCTGGCAGGACTTCTTGAACCAACGAGTGGTGAAATTGTGGTGAATGGTCAGGTTGTAAAACTAGACTCACCATCTAAAGCCGCTGGTCTTGGAATTGGGATGGTTCACCAACATTTCATGTTGGTTGAAGCTTTTACAGTAGCTGAGAATATCATTTTAGGGAGTGAAATCACTAAAAATGGTGTTCTAGATATAGCTGGTGCTACTAAAGAAATCAAGGCTCTTTCTGAACGTTATGGTTTGGCAGTGGATCCAGCTGCTAAGGTGGCGGATATTTCCGTTGGTGCCCAACAACGTGTAGAGATCTTGAAAACACTCTATCGTGGTGCTGATATCCTTATCTTTGACGAACCTACAGCCGTATTGACTCCTTCAGAGATTGATGAGTTGATGGCAATCATGAAAAACCTTGTCAAAGAAGGGAAGTCTATCATTTTGATTACCCATAAACTGGATGAGATTCGTGCGGTATCCAATCGAGTCACGGTTATCCGTCGTGGGAAATCAATCCAGACAGTTGAAATCGCAGGGGCAACAAATGCGGACTTGGCAGAAATGATGGTTGGACGCTCAGTCTCCTTTAAAACGGAAAAACAGGCACCACAACCAAAAGAAGTGGTCTTGTCTATCAAGGACTTGGTTGTCAATGAAAACCGCGGTGTACCAGCTGTGAAGAATCTTTCTTTGGATGTTCGTGCTGGTGAAATTGTTGGTATTGCAGGGATTGATGGCAATGGTCAATCTGAACTCATTCAAGCCATTACAGGCCTTCGTAAGGTTGAGTCAGGTAGCGTTGAATTAAAAGGCAAATCAATCGTGGGGATGCATCCTCGACAAATTACTGAACTAAGCGTGGGCCACGTTCCAGAGGACCGTCACCGTGATGGCTTGATTTTGGAGATGATGATTTCTGAAAATATCGCTCTTCAAACCTACTACAAAGAACCACTCAGCAAAAATGGCATCTTGAACTATGCCAATATCACTTCACATGCTAAGAAATTAATGGAAGAATTTGACGTCCGTGCGGCAAGCGAATTTGTTCCAGCAGCAGCTCTTTCAGGAGGAAATCAACAAAAAGCGATTATCGCTCGTGAGATTGATCGTGATCCTGATCTCCTTATCGTCAGCCAACCAACTCGTGGTTTGGATGTCGGTGCCATTGAATATATCCACAAACGTTTGATTGAAGAGCGTGATAACGGTAAGGCTGTCCTTGTTGTCAGCTTTGAATTGGATGAGATTTTAAATGTCTCAGACCGAATTGCTGTTATTCACGATGGTAAGATTCAAGGTATTGTATCGCCAGAAACAACTAACAAACAAGAACTTGGTGTCTTGATGGCAGGTGGAAACTTGGGAAAGGAGAAGAGTGATGTCTAAAAAATTACAACAAATTTCGGTTCCCTTGATTTCCGTATTCTTAGGAATCTTGCTCGGAGCCATTGTCATGTGGATCTTCGGATATGATGCTATCTGGGGCTATGAGGAGTTGTTCTATACAGCTTTTGGTAGCCTCCGTGGAATTGGAGAAATTTTCCGTGCCATGGGTCCTCTTGTCTTGATAGGTCTTGGTTTCGCAGTTGCCAGTCGAGCAGGTTTCTTCAACGTCGGACTTCCTGGTCAGGCTCTTGCGGGTTGGATCCTCAGTGGTTGGTTTGCCTTGTCAAATCCAGATATGCCTCGTCTCGTTTTGATTCCATTAACAGTGATCATTGCTTTGATTGCAGGTGGAATCGTTGGTGCGATTCCAGGGATCCTTAGAGCCTATCTCGGTACGTCAGAGGTTATCGTGACCATCATGATGAACTACATTGTATTGTATGTGGGAAATGCCTTTATTCATGCCTTTCCTAAAGATATTATGCAAAGTACAGACTCAACGATTCGTGTTAGTGCCAACGCCACATACCAGACACCATGGTTATCAGAGTTGACTGGAAATTCCCGTATGAATATCGGAATCTTCTTTGCAATCATTGCTGTAGCTGTGATTTGGTTCTTGCTCAAGAAAACGACTCTCGGTTTTGAAATTCGTGCAGTTGGTCTCAATCCTCATGCTTCAGAGTACGCTGGTATTTCAGCAAAACGTACAATCATTCTATCAATGATTATCTCTGGTGCTCTGGCTGGTCTTGGTGGAGCGGTCGAAGGTCTTGGTACCTTCCAAAACGTTTACGTTCAGGGATCATCATTAGCTATCGGATTTAACGGGATGGCAGTTAGTTTGCTTGCTGGAAATTCACCAATTGGAATTCTCTTTGCAGCCTTCTTATTTGGAGTTTTGCAAGTAGGAGCACCGGGTATGAACGCAGCGCAAGTTCCGTCTGAGCTTGTCAGCATTGTAACAGCGTCTATTATCTTCTTTGTCAGCGTTCACTACATTATCGAACGCTTTGTCAAACCTAAAAAACAAGTTAAAGGAGGTAAGTAAGGATGTCTATTACAACATTACTCACCCTCTTGGTCTCTTCTATGCTGATTTACTCAGCACCACTTATTTTTACGAGTATCGGAGGAGTTTTCTCTGAACGTGGTGGTGTCGTTAACGTTGGTCTTGAAGGAATTATGGTTATGGGAGCTTTTTCTGGGGTTGTCTTTAACCTTGAATTTGCAGAACAACTTGGAGCAGCGACTCCTTGGATTTCCTTGTTAGTTGCTGGTATCGTGGGAGCTATTTTCTCTCTCATCCATGCAGTCGCTACAGTTCATTTCCGTGCGGACCATGTTGTCAGTGGTACAGTATTGAACTTGATGGCTCCTGCCCTAGCAGTTTTCTTGGTTAAAGTTCTTTATAACAAAGGACAAACGGATAACTTAAGCCAAACTTTTGGACGTTTTGATTTCCCAGTTTTGGCTGATATCCCAGTGATTGGAGATATCTTCTTCAAGTCAACCAGTCTACTAGGTTATATCGCGATTGCCTTCTCTTTCCTTGCTTGGTTTATTCTCTTTAAGACACGTTTTGGTCTTCGTCTTCGCTCTGTTGGTGAACACCCTCAAGCAGCGGATACCTTGGGGATCAATGTCTACAAGATGCGATATCTCGGGGTTGTTATTTCAGGTTTCCTTGGTGGAATTGGGGGAGCGATTTATGCTCAATCCATTTCTGTCAACTTCTCAGTGACAACTATTGTCGGTCCTGGATTTATCGCTCTTGCGGCAATGATCTTTGGTAAATGGAACCCAATCGGTGCTATGCTTTCTAGTCTTTTCTTTGGACTTTCACAAAGTTTGGCAGTTATTGGTTCTCAATTACCTTTCCTACAAGGAGTGCCAGCGGTTTACCTTCAAATCGCGCCTTATGTCTTGACCATTCTTGTCTTAGCAGCCTTCTTTGGAAAAGCAGTTGCACCTAAGGCAGACGGTATCAACTACATCAAGTCAAAATAAGCATACAAAAAAACGTCAGTTCAACTGGCGTTTTATTTATTAGGATTTTGATGGGTTAGGTTCAGTCCCCAAGGAACGAGATTTTCAGATTTATTTTTGATGCGTGCGATATTATCCTTGTGACGAATGATAATCAAGCTAGCAAGTGCTAGGATAATCAAAATGAAGAGAGGGTCATAGCTGCTCAGGATAAATCCAAATAGTGGAAATAGGAGAACTCCGATAACGGCTGCGATAGAAGCAGTAACGCTAGACAGTGAAATCATACTACCTAGATAGAGGCTTCCAAAGAATACGATTGCTAGATAGAGACAGAAAACAGGCGCAAATCCGAAAATCACTCCAGCACTGGTTGCGACAGCCTTACCACCTTTAAATCCTGCAAAGATAGGAAAGGTATGTCCAATTACGGCCAAAAGACCAAAGACGAGAGGTGATACACCTTGTAGGTGGAAAAGGATTGGAAGGAGAGTGGCTAAGGTTCCTTTAAAGAAGTCAATCACAAAGGTTGCCATACCCGCTTTTTTACCCAAAATTCGGAAAGTATTGGTTGTTCCGGTGTTTCCAGAACCATGTTCACGCAGATTTGTTTGAAAGAAGATTTGTCCAATCCAAAGACCAGATGGAATCGAACCTAGCAGATAAGCTAAAATTAATAATACAAATGTCATCATAGACCTATTATACCATGAAATGGTATAGAAAGTCAGAGAATATCCTGTGAAATTGTGACAGCTGAAAGGGAAAAGCTTTGCAAAATCGCTAGAAAACCTGTAAAATAGAAAAGATGAACAAATAGGAGGTTCCTTGTGTCAAAAAAGGAAATCAATATTAATAACTACAATGATGACGCCATTCAGGTGCTAGAAGGGTTGGATGCGGTCCGTAAACGTCCGGGGATGTATATTGGATCGACTGACGGTGCTGGTCTCCATCACCTAGTCTGGGAAATTGTGGATAATGCAGTCGATGAAGCCTTGTCTGGATTTGGTGACCGCATTGATGTGACCATCAATAAGGACGGCAGTCTAACTGTTCAAGACCATGGTCGTGGGATGCCAACCGGGATGCACGCCATGGGAATTCCAACTGTTGAAGTTATCTTTACCATTCTCCACGCTGGAGGAAAATTCGGTCAAGGTGGTTATAAGACATCAGGTGGTCTCCACGGAGTGGGATCTTCAGTCGTTAATGCCCTTTCTAGTTGGCTAGAAGTTGAAATTACTCGTGACGGTACAGCCTACAAGCAACGTTTTGAAAATGGTGGTAAGCCAGTAACAACTCTTCAAAAGGTTGGGACAGCACCCAAGTCTAAGACAGGTACCAAGGTCACCTTCATGCCTGACGCGACGATTTTTTCTACGACTGACTTCAAGTACAATACCATTTCAGAACGACTCAATGAGTCAGCCTTTCTCTTAAAAAATGTCACCTTGTCTTTGACAGACAAACGAACAGATGAAGCAATCGAGTTCCATTATGAGAACGGGGTACAAGACTTTGTTTCTTACCTCAATGAAGACAAGGAAACCTTGACGCCTGTTCTTTACTTCGAAGGGGAAGACAATGGTTTCCAAGTGGAAGTAGCCCTCCAGTATAATGATGGATTTTCAGACAACATTCTATCCTTTGTCAATAACGTTCGCACCAAAGACGGTGGGACGCATGAGACAGGACTCAAGTCTGCCATTACTAAGGTTATGAATGACTATGCGCGTAAGACAGGTCTTCTCAAGGAAAAAGATAAAAATCTTGAAGGTTCAGACTATCGTGAGGGACTAGCGGCCGTTCTTTCTATCCTTGTTCCTGAAGAACATTTGCAGTTTGAAGGTCAGACCAAGGACAAACTAGGCAGTCCACTAGCTCGTCCAGTTGTGGATGGTATTGTGGCTGATAAGTTAACCTTCTTCCTCATGGAAAATGGAGAACTAGCTTCCAATCTCATTCGTAAGGCTATCAAGGCCCGTGATGCGCGCGAGGCGGCCCGCAAAGCGCGTGATGAGAGCCGAAATGGTAAGAAAAACAAGAAAGACAAGGGCTTGTTGTCTGGTAAATTGACTCCAGCCCAGTCCAAAAACCCTGCCAAGAATGAACTCTATCTGGTCGAGGGTGATTCTGCCGGTGGTTCGGCTAAACAAGGTCGTGACCGTAAATTTCAAGCTATCTTGCCTCTTCGTGGTAAGGTTATCAATACAGCCAAGGCCAAGATGGCAGATATCCTCAAAAATGAGGAAATCAACACCATGATTTATACTATCGGCGCGGGTGTGGGAGCAGACTTCTCTATTGAAGATGCTAACTATGACAAGATCATTATCATGACCGATGCGGATACTGATGGTGCCCACATTCAGACCTTGCTCTTAACCTTTTTCTACCGCTATATGCGTCCACTAGTCGAGGCAGGACATGTCTATATCGCCCTTCCGCCTCTTTACAAGATGTCCAAAGGCAAAGGCAAGAAAGAAGAAGTAGCTTATGCTTGGACGGACGGAGAGCTAGAAGAACTCCGCAAGCAGTTTGGTAAAGGCGCTACCCTTCAACGCTACAAAGGTCTAGGAGAGATGAATGCGGACCAACTCTGGGAAACAACCATGAATCCAGAAACCCGCACTCTTATCCGTGTCACGATTGAAGACCTAGCACGCGCAGAACGTCGCGTTAATGTCCTCATGGGAGATAAGGTCGAACCACGTCGTAAGTGGATTGAGGATAATGTCAAGTTTACGCTTGAGGAAGCGACTGTGTTTTAAGGGGCATGAATAATGGTTGATTCAGGATATTCGATTTTTGGTAGTTACTTGGGTTTGGTTTTCTTAGTTTCTTTACCCTCGGCTATTCTTGCATTCTACATTAACAGTCGAAAAAAAAGTTTCCAAGGTTTATATGCACCGATTGTATTTACCTTGTTTATGATCTTGATGCTTTTATTCAATATGGATTCCTCAGAATCCAGTGCTTTGGTGGCGTCTGCTATTATGCTTTTTATTGGTTTTCCTTTGATAGCGGGAGCCTTAGTCTACACACTGATTCGATTGTGTTACGTCTATCCGGAGAAACGGTGGAAGGCTTTTTTGATTTTCCTATCCTATGTTTTAGGCCCCCTATCTGTAGGTATTCTGGGATGGTATGTGGTAAATTTAGTTCAGATCCATCTGTGGACATTCTTGGTAATGATTTTGATGATTCTAGTTTCCTATCTTCCTCCTCTCTATCTCCATTACACCAAACGAAATCAGTAAGACACAGAATACTTTTTGGTAGGGAATAGTGATTAATTGCTTAGATTATGTCAGAGATGGCAAATGGTTTACGATTTATAATGAAAAACAATTTCAAACAGCTCTAAGTGATGAAGAAGTGAAATATGAGAACAGATCAGGAAATACTTGGACTGATTTTAGGAACAGTTAAAACTTTAAAAGTTGACGCTGGTAAGAACTCAAGTATCTCCTCCTCAATAATCTGATGGATGACCTTACTCAGACCCGTTTCTTTAAGAGTATAACCTATACCAGACAGGGGAGTTGTAAAGTTCAAGTAAAGGTGATGATTATCTTTTGTAGGTAAACAATCGCTAAAACTATTGGAGGTGCTGGATTGATTACGTTATTAATGATGCCTTTTTTCCTTGTTCTCTTGGCCATTTTTGGAATTATATATGATTTAATGACCAATAAAGGTAGAAAAGAGTGTGCTCGCACAGTATCCTTGTTTATATTGAACATCCTCACTATTGGTATCTGTTTATTAGATCTACCAATGGAAAGTAAACCATACTCAGGAATAGGGTTTATCTTATTTTATGCACTTGCCTTCACACCTTTGATGATTGTTTTCTCACTATATACCCTCTATCGGATTGGAAAACATTATAGGTATTTTAAGAGTAAGTTTGCTATAACACTCCTATTCAATGCTATTTTACTTTTCCTTCTTTCATTAGTAAATACTTTTGTATTATGGAGAAGCTTTCAAATATATCATAGAAACGATATGAATTTGTTTTATTTTATTTTAATCGTTTTGGGGATTTGTTCAACTATCCAATTGATAGTAGGAGAACTTGAGATGAAAAGAATACGAGGCATCCAAAAACAAGAGGAGCAAGACGGCAATGAAAAATAATTCTATAAAAGATATGTGCAGACAACATAGAAGTGAAGCGCAAATGCTGAGATTAATTTTACAAACCGCAAAAAGTCTAAAAGTCGAGGCTGTCGCCATGTCCGGTTCACGAACTGATACAAAAGCACCAAAAGACGAGTTTCAAGACTATGATGTTGTTTATGTCGTGGACGACTTAGATAATCTGACGAGTGACCTTTCTTGGTTAGACCAGTTTGGCACTCGTATCATTGAGCAGCATAATGTCCTAGGCAACCGTCGACTTTATCTTATGCTATTTGAAGATGGAAATCGTATTGATTTGACCCTCTGTCCTACGGAATATATTCAAGAGTGGGTGGATAGTGAAGCTGATTATACAGTTTTGAAAGATGAGAAAGGCTTGTTTGTGCCCTATTCTCCAAATCCTCAACGTTACTTGACAAGCCCAGCTAGTGCAATAGAGTTTGACAAAGCCTGCAATGAATTTTGGTGGGTGTCAGCCTACGTGGTTAAAGGGATCTGTCGCAAGCAAGCCATCTATGCCACGGATCATCTCTACGGAATTTGTCAACAAGAACTCTTGAAGGTCTTGGCTTGGCGAGTTGCAGCAGATAAGGGGACGATTGATATTGGCAAGAACTACAAGTATCTTTTTCAGTATTTACCTGCAGAGAAGGAGAAGGAATTCTCAAATCTGCTTGATTTTTCAAGTGTAGAGAAAATCACTCAATCCCTCTTCTCCACAATGAATCTCTTCCACAGAGAAGCTCATATTCTTGCTCAAAAGGTGGGATTTGACTACGATAAAGAAGTAGCTGAGAAGATGATCGAGTATGCTGAGGAGAGGTTGAACTAGTATGTTAGATTATGTATTTGCTACATTTTTTATGGGATTCCCAGGAGTACAAATTTTAGTATTGGTGTCCTCTATATTTCTAGCTATCAAAAGAAATAAGTTACATAAAAGGGTGTACGGATTATTTTTCCCGATTATTATAACGATGTGTAATATTTGGCTTATTTCAATAGATCGCACAGAGCTTTTTGATGATGCTTTAAGATTTTCTTTCTTTCTAATTTCTTTTTGTTTACCTATGCTTATTTCTTCCACACTCTATCACTCAATACGCTTATATTATTTATACAAATCAATCAAGTGGAGAGTCTTCCCTGTAAGTTTCTGTTATTTATTCGGTTTAATTTTTCATTATCTTAATACAATGCATTGGGAGGAGCTATTTCGAGGGCAAAAGTTTATGTTTAATATCTTGCTGATATCAACTGCTATAGTTTCTTATTTACCTTGTCAATATTTGTACACACTTCAAAGAAGAAAGAATAATCCATAGGAAATAGTTGCCTTTGCTTAATCTAAATAAGTGTTTGTGAATGACTTAAATAGTATCTAAAAATATTTTTCTTAATACCAATTTTAATGTAAAAACCACTCTACATTCTTTGAAAGGAGTTGAACACGCCCTAAATGCTGTGTGAAAAATATAAATTCTCTTGTGAGCATCGCTCACTGCAATAATTTCCTATTTTCACTTTGCATTTTACGGGCTTAGTATCCTATGTCTAACATTCAAAACATGTCCCTGGAGGACATCATGGGAGAGCGCTTTGGTCGCTACTCCAAATACATCATTCAAGACCGGGCTTTGCCAGACATTCGGGATGGATTGAAGCCGGTTCAGCGCCGTATTCTTTATTCTATGAATAAGGATGGAAATACCTTTGACAAGAGCTACCGTAAGTCGGCCAAGTCTGTCGGTAACATCATGGGGAATTTTCACCCACACGGGGATTCTTCTATCTATGATGCTATGGTTCGTATGTCTCAGGACTGGAAGAACCGTGAGATTCTAGTTGAAATGCACGGTAATAACGGTTCTATGGACGGAGATCCGCCTGCGGCTATGCGTTATACCGAGGCTCGTTTGTCTGAGATTGCTGGTTATCTTCTTCAGGATATCGAAAAGAAGACAGTTCCTTTTGCATGGAACTTTGACGATACCGAGAAAGAGCCGACAGTCCTGCCAGCAGCCTTTCCAAACCTTTTGGTTAATGGTTCGACTGGGATTTCGGCTGGTTATGCCACAGATATTCCTCCACATAATTTAGCTGAGGTTATCGATGCGACAGTCTACATGATTGACCACCCAACTGCCAAGGTGGATAAGCTGATGGAATTCTTGCCTGGACCAGACTTCCCGACTGGAGGGATTATCCAAGGCCGTGACGAAATCAAGAAGGCCTATGAAACTGGAAAAGGGCGCGTGGTTGTTCGTTCCAAGACTGAGATTGAAAAGCTAAAAGGTGGTAAGGAACAAATCGTTATCACTGAGATTCCTTATGAAATCAATAAGGCTAATCTAGTCAAGAAAATTGATGATGTTCGTGTCAATAACAAGGTAGCTGGTATTGCTGAGGTTCGTGACGAGTCTGACCGTGACGGTCTTCGTATCGCTATTGAACTTAAAAAAGACGCGAATACCGAGCTTGTACTCAACTATCTCTTCAAATACACCGACTTGCAAATCAATTACAACTTCAACATGGTGGCGATTGATAATTTCACTCCTCGTCAAGTTGGAATTGTCCCAATCCTGTCTAGCTATATCGCCCACCGTCGTGAAGTGATTTTGGCTCGTTCCCGCTTTGATAAGGAAAAGGCTGAGAAGCGTCTTCACATCGTTGAAGGTTTAATTCGCGTAATTTCAATTTTGGACGAAGTCATTGCCCTTATCCGTGCCTCTGAGAACAAGGTTGACGCCAAGGAAAACCTCAAGGTCAGCTATGAGTTTACAGAAGAGCAGGCTGAAGCCATCGTGACCTTACAACTTTACCGTTTAACCAATACAGACGTGGTTGTCTTGCAGGAAGAAGAAGCAGAGCTTCGTGAAAAGATTGCCATGCTGGCTGCTATCATCGGTGATGAACGGACCATGTATAATCTCATGAAGAAAGAACTCCGTGAGGTCAAGAAGAAATTTGCGACTCCACGTTTGAGTACTTTAGAAGACACTGCGAAAGCAATCGAGATTGATACAGCTAGTTTGATTGCCGAGGAAGATACTTATGTCAGCGTAACCAAGGCAGGTTATATCAAACGTACTAGCCCACGTTCCTTTGCGGCATCCACTCTGGAAGAAATTGGCAAACGTGATGATGATCGTTTGATCTTTGTGCAAGCTGCCAAGACAACCCAGCATCTTTTGATGTTTACAACTCTTGGAAATGTCATCTATCGACCAATCCATGAATTGGCAGATATTCGCTGGAAAGATATCGGAGAGCATCTGAGCCAGACCATTACAAACTTCGAAACGAACGAAGAAATCCTTTATGTTGAAGTGGTAGATCAGTTTGATGATGCGACAACCTACTTTGCAGCTACTCGTCTCGGCCAAATCAAACGCGTAGAACGCAAAGAATTCTCTCCATGGCGGACCTACAAGTCTAAGTCTGTCAAGTATGCTAAGCTCAAAGACGAGACAGATCAGATTGTAGCAGTGGCTCCGATTAAACTGGATGATGTACTCTTGATTAGCCAAAACGGTTACGCCCTTCGTTTCAATATTGAAGAGGTACCGGTTGTCGGTGCCAAGGCTGCGGGTGTCAAAGCCATGAACTTGAAAGCTGACGATGTTTTACAAGCGGCCTTTATCTGTAACACTTCATCCTTCTACCTCTTGACCCAACGTGGTAGCTTGAAACGTGTCTCTTGTGAGGAAATTCCAGCGACCAGCCGTGCCAAACGAGGCCTACAAGTCTTGCGTGAGTTGAAAAACAAACCGCACCGTGTCTTCTTGGCTGGAGCAGTTTCAGAGCAAGGATTCGTTGGTGATCTCTTTAGTACAGTAGTAGAAGAAAACGACCAAACGTTATTTGTCCAATCTAACAAGGGAACAATCTATGAGAGTCGATTGCAAGACCTCAACTTGTCAGAACGTACTAGCAATGGAAGCTTTATCTCAGATACCATTTCAGATGAAGAAGTTTTCGATGCTTACCTTAAAGAAGTCTTTAAAGAGGACAAATCCAATCCTTAAAAAGAATCAGCCAAGAGGGCTGATTTCTTTATGTTGAAAAAATTTTCAGAAAATTACAAATAATACTTGAAATTTTACTAGAAAAGTGTAGAATAGAACACATAGTTTGTATAGTATAAAGGAGAAACACATGACAGTTGCAATTGATTGGGAAAACCTTGGCTTTGCATATATGAAATTACCTTACCGTTATATCGCTCACTACAGAAATGGTCAATGGGATCAGGGAGAATTGACAGAGGATGCAACCTTGCATATTTCAGAGTCTTCTCCAAGTCTCCACTATGGACAGCAGGCATTTGAAGGTTTGAAAGCCTATCGTACCAAGGATGGCAGTGTTCAATTGTTCCGTCCTGACGAAAATGCCAAGCGTTTGCAACGTACCTGCGACCGTCTTTTGATGCCACAAGTTCCGACAGAAATGTTTGTAGAAGCTTGTAAAGCAGTTGTGCGTTCAAATGAAGAATACGTACCACCATATGGAACAGGTGGAACCCTTTATCTTCGTCCACTGTTGATTGGTGTTGGGGATATTATTGGGGTTAAACCAGCAGAAGAGTATATTTTCACCATCTTTGCTATGCCGGTTGGCAACTACTTCAAAGGCGGTTTAGTCCCAACTAACTTCTTGATTCAGGATGAATACGACCGAGCAGCTCCAAATGGTACTGGAGCAGCTAAGGTAGGTGGGAACTATGCTGCTAGTCTCCTTCCAGGTAAAATGGCCAAGTCACGCCAATTTTCAGATGTTATCTACTTAGACCCATCTACACATACAAAGATTGAAGAAGTCGGATCAGCCAACTTCTTTGGAATCACGGCAGACGATGAATTTGTTACGCCCTTGAGTCCATCTATCTTGCCATCTATTACCAAGTATTCTTTGCTTTACTTGGCAGAACACCGCTTGGGCTTGACTCCGATTGAAGGCGATGTCCCAATCGATAATTTGGATCGTTTTGTAGAGGCAGGTGCCTGCGGTACAGCAGCAGTTATTTCTCCAATTGGAGGCATCCAACACGGCGATGATTTCCATGTTTTCTATAGCGAAACAGAAGTAGGTCCTGTTACACGAAAACTCTATGACGAATTAACTGGTATCCAATTCGGTGATGTTGAAGCACCAGAGGGATGGATTGTCAAAGTGAACTAAATGACAGGAAATAAAGAAGAACTCCATAGCAGTTATAGGGCTGAAATGGAGTTTTTTCTTGCTAGTTTCAGCATTTTCTTGTACAATAGAAAAAGTGAAAAGAGGTACAGTATGAGTAAAAAAGATAAGAAAATTGAAATCCAATTAACAGATGCAAAAGTGACTGTTGGAAAAGACAGCTATGAGGGATACGTTTTGACGATCGGGAAAAAGGTCATTGGAGAAATTGCCGAATTAGATAACCAATTTGCTATCATAAAGAATGGAAATGTCGATAGTTTTTATAAAAAACTTGAAAAAGCTGTGGAAATTTTGATTGAAAACTATAATTTGACAAAATAATACTTGTTTTATTGAAAATTTCATGATATAATAGTTCTCGTTAAACATTGGAGAGATAGCGAAGAGGCTAAACGCGGCGGACTGTAAATCCGCTCCTTCGGGTTCGGGGGTTCGAATCCCTCTCTCTCCATTTATCAATGGGGTATAGCCAAGCGGTAAGGCAAGGGACTTTGACTCCCTCATGCGTTGGTTCGAATCCAGCTACCCCAGTTCTTAGGTAATAAATTCAAGATAAAAAGAAAAATATCTTAGGGTATTTTATTTTTATAATTGAAAGACGTGAACGATATGAACATGTCTTTGCGGGTGCTTAGGAAAAAAATTATAAGTATGTCAAGTTTGGAAAAACTTGATTGTTGGAGGATTTTTTAGATGAACGAATTTGAAGATTTGCTAAATAGCGTTAGCCAAGTTGAGCCTGGTGATGTTGTTAGTGCTGAAGTATTGACAGTTGATGCGACTCAAGCTAACGTTGCAATCTCTGGGACTGGTGTTGAAGGTGTCTTGACTCTTCGCGAATTGACAAACGATCGCGATGCAGATATCAATGACTTTGTGAAAGTAGGAGAAGTATTGGATGTTCTTGTACTTCGTCAAGTAGTTGGTAAAGATACTGATACAGTTACATACCTTGTATCTAAAAAACGCCTTGAAGCTCGCAAAGCATGGGACAAACTTGTTGGACGCGAAGAAGAAGTTGTTACTGTTAAAGGAACTCGTGCCGTTAAAGGTGGACTTTCAGTAGAATTTGAAGGTGTTCGTGGATTTATCCCAGCTTCAATGTTGGATACTCGTTTCGTACGTAACACTGAGCGTTTCGTAGGTCAAGAATTTGATGCTAAAATCAAGGAAGTTGATCCTAAAGAAAACCGCTTCATCCTTTCACGTCGTGAAGTTGTTGAAGCAGCTACTGCAGCAGCTCGTGCTGAAGTATTCGGTAAATTAGCTGTCGGTGATGTCGTAACTGGTAAAGTTGCTCGTATCACTAGCTTTGGTGCTTTCATCGACCTTGGTGGTGTTGATGGATTGGTTCACTTGACTGAATTGTCACACGAACGTAATGTATCACCTAAATCAGTTGTAACTGTTGGTGAAGAAATCGAAGTGAAGATCCTTGATCTTAACGAAGAAGAAGGACGCGTATCACTTTCACTTAAAGCAACAACACCTGGACCATGGGATGGCGTTGAACAAAAATTGGCTAAAGGTGATGTAGTAGAAGGAACAGTTAAACGTTTGACTGACTTCGGTGCATTTGTTGAAGTATTGCCAGGTATCGATGGACTTGTTCACGTATCACAAATTTCACACAAACGTATCGAAAATCCAAAAGAAGCACTTACTGTTGGTCAAGAAGTTACTGTTAAAGTCCTTGATGTTAACGCTGACGCAGAACGTGTATCACTTTCTATCAAAGCTCTTGAAGAGCGTCCAGCTCAAGAAGAAGGACAAAAAGAAGAAAAACGTGCTGCTCGTCCACGTCGTCCAAAACGTCAAGAAAAACGTGATTTCGAACTTCCAGAAACACAAACAGGATTCTCAATGGCTGACTTGTTCGGTGATATCGAACTTTAATCAAATTGATAATCACAAAATCCTTTGTTTAAAACAAGGGATTTTTCTTTTGTCTCTTTCTCATTTTTGATATAATAGTTCTATGTTAGATTCAGAAAAACAATCACAATATCAATTGTTAAATGAGGAACTCTCTTATTTACTTGAAGGTGAGAGCAATGTTCTTGCCAATCTTTCGAATGCTAGTGCCCTCCTAAAATCTCGCTTTCCCAATACTGTATTTGCAGGATTTTATCTGTTTGATGGTAGCGAGTTGGTTTTAGGACCTTTTCAGGGTGGGGTTTCTTGCATTCGCATCCCGCTTGGAAAAGGCGTGTGTGGAGAAGCTGCTGCGTTTCAAGAGACTGTTTTGGTTGGCGATGTGAGCACCTATCCAAACTACATTTCTTGTGATAGTATGGCCAAGAGTGAAATCGTGGTTCCCATGCTCAAGAATGGTCGATTGCTGGGTGTCTTAGACTTGGATTCTTCACTTATTGATGATTACAATGCCATTGACCGTGATTACTTGGAACAATTTGTCGCTATTTTGCTTGAGAAGACAGAATGGGACTTTACGATGTTTGAGGAGAAAGCCTAATGTATCAAGCACTTTATCGAAAATATAGAAGCCAGACTTTTTCACAACTGGTAGGTCAAGAGGTTGTAGCTAAAACCCTAAAACAAGCGGTTGAGCAGGAAAAGATTAGTCACGCTTATCTTTTCTCGGGCCCTCGTGGAACTGGGAAAACCAGTGTAGCCAAGATTTTTGCCAAGGCTATGAACTGTCCAAACCAGGTAGACGGAGAACCATGTAATAACTGTTATATCTGTCAGGCAGTGACAGAAGGTAGCCTAGAAGATGTTATCGAAATGGATGCGGCTTCGAATAACGGAGTCGATGAGATCCGTGAAATTCGTGATAAATCTACTTACGCTCCTAGTTTAGCACGGTATAAGGTCTATATCATAGACGAGGTTCATATGTTGTCTACAGGAGCTTTTAATGCGCTTTTGAAGACCCTTGAAGAACCAACTCAGAATGTTGTCTTTATCTTGGCGACCACCGAATTGCACAAAATTCCAGCAACTATTTTATCGCGTGTCCAACGTTTTGAGTTTAAATCGATTCGAACTCAAGATATCACGGCACATATTCATCATATTTTAGAAAAAGAAAATATTAGTTCTGAACCAGAGGCTGTGGAAATCATTGCTAGACGGGCTGAAGGTGGGATGCGGGATGCCTTGTCTATTCTGGACCAAGCCTTGAGTTTGACGCAAGGGAATGCTTTAACGACAGCTATTTCTGAGGAGATTACAGGCACTATTAGTCTATCAGCTCTAGATGACTATGTGGCCGCTTTGGCCCAACAGGATGTCCCCAAAGCACTCGATTCTTTGAATCTTTTGTTTGAAAATGGCAAGAGCATGACTCGTTTTGTGACGGATCTCTTGCAGTATTTGCGGGATCTACTGGTTGTTCAGACAGGTGGTGAAAATACTCATCATAGTCCAGTTTTTATGGACAATCTAGCTCTTTCTCAGGAAAGTCTCTTTGAAATGATTCGAATAGCGACTGTGAGCTTGGCAGATATGAAAGCAAGCCTACAACCTAAGATTTATGCTGAGATGATGACCATTCGTTTAGCTGAGATTAAGCCCGAACCAGTGCTTTCAGAAGCTGTCGAAAGTGAGATTTCTGCACTGAGACAGGAAGTAGCTCGTCTTAAACAAGAACTTGCCAATGTTGAAACGGTGCCTAAACAAGTGGCGCCAGTTCCTAGTCGTCCAGCAACTTCCAAGACAGTCTATCGAGTAGACCGTAATAAGGTTCAGGCTATCCTACAAGAAGCTGTAGAGAATCCTGATTTGGCACGGCAAAACTTGATTCGCCTCCAGAATGCATGGGGAGAAGTGATTGAAAGTTTAGCTGGACCTGATAAGGCCCTTCTCGTAGGTTCTCAACCAGTTGCGGCCAATGAACACCATGCTATTTTAGCCTTTGAGTCTAATTTCAATGCTGGTCAAACCATGAAACGGGATAACCTCAATACCATGTTCGGCAACATTCTCAGCCAAGCGGCTGGATTTTCACCTGAGATTCTGGCTATTTCCCTAGAGGAATGGAAAGAGGTTCGGGCTGCATTTTCAGCTAAAAACAAGTCTCCTCAAGCTGACCAAGAGGTGGAAGAAGAGAGCTTGATTCCAGAAGGATTCGAATTTCTAGCTGATAAAGTCATGGTTGAAGAAGACTAAAAATAGATTTCATGATACAATAATCTTATGAATAGACAACAATTTATCATAATAGCGTTATTCACGGCTGCTGAGACTTATTTCTTCAATGAATCCTTGATGACTGGTCGCTACGTTATGGCAGCTTTTTGGGCGATTTTACTCTTTCGAAACTTTAGGTTAAGTTACCTGATGGGAAAAATTGTAGACGCTATTGATCAGCACCTAAACCGCAAGGATTAGCCCCAGCTTCTAGACAAAATCAAAGCCTTTTAGGCTTTTTTTTGTTATACTAGTAGAGTATATTTATTGACCTTTTGTCCTATTTTTTAGGGATTGTAAGCAATTTCCTAAAGTATTGAGCAAAATGTTTGAAAAAGAAAGGAACTATCATGTCAGTATTAGAGATCAAAGATCTTCACGTTGAGATTGAAGGAAAAGAAATTTTGAAAGGAGTCAATCTGACTCTGAAAACAGGAGAAATCGCAGCCATTATGGGACCAAATGGTACTGGTAAATCGACTCTTTCTGCAGCTATCATGGGAAACCCTAACTATGAGGTTACCAAAGGTGAGGTCTTGTTTGATGGTGTAAATATCCTTGAATTGGAAGTGGACGAGCGTGCACGTATGGGACTTTTCCTTGCTATGCAATACCCATCTGAAATTCCAGGAATTACTAACGCAGAGTTTCTTCGTGCAGCCATGAATGCTGGTAAAGAAGATGATGAAAAGATTTCAGTTCGTGAGTTTATCACTAAACTAGACGAGAAAATGGAATTGCTCAACATGAAAGAAGAAATGGCAGAGCGTTACCTCAACGAAGGCTTCTCTGGTGGTGAGAAAAAACGTAATGAAATTCTTCAACTCTTGATGTTAGAACCAACTTTTGCCCTTTTGGATGAGATTGACTCAGGTCTTGATATTGATGCCCTTAAAGTTGTATCGAAAGGTGTGAATGCTATGCGTGGTGAAGGCTTTGGTGCCATGATCATCACTCACTACCAACGTCTCTTGAACTACATCACACCAGACGTGGTACACGTGATGATGGAAGGTCGTGTGGTTCTTTCTGGTGGCCCAGAATTGGCTGCCCGTTTGGAACGTGAAGGATACGCAAAATTAGCTGAAGAACTTGGCTACGACTACAAGGAAGAATTGTAATTCCCTCGTATCTTTTAGGAGAAGTAAATGACTAAAGAGAATATTAAACTTTTTTCAGAAATGCACGCTGAACCAAGCTGGTTGGCTGACCTCCGTCAAAAAGCTTTTGATAAGATTGAGAGTTTGGAATTACCAGTTATTGAGCGTGTCAAATTTCACCGTTGGAATCTGGGAGATGGAACCATCACAGAAAGTGAACCTTCAGCAAATGTTCCTGACTTCACGGCTCTAGATAATCACTTGAAGTTGGTGCAAGTAGGAACGCAGACTGTTTTTGAACAAACTCCAGTTGAATTGGCTGAACAAGGAGTAGTCTTTACAGACTTCCACTCAGCTTTAGAAGAAATTCCAGAGCTGATCGAGGAATTCTTCATGTCATCTGTTAAGTATGACGATGACAAGTTGGCAGCCTACCACACGGCTTACTTTAACAGTGGTGCTGTTCTCTACATTCCTGATAATGTTGAGATTGCTGAACCAATCGAAGGAATTTTCTACCAAGACAGCGATAGCGATGTGCCATTTAACAAGCATATCCTCATCATCGCTGGTAAGAACAGTAAGATTAGTTATCTTGAACGTTTAGAGTCGCGTGGTGAAGGTAGTGCCAAAGCAACTGCCAATATCACAGTCGAAGTGATTGCTCGTTCTGGTGCGCAAGTGAAATTTGCTGCCATTGACCGTTTAGGTGAAAATGTGACTGCCTACATTAGCCGTCGTGGTAAACTAGGCAACAATGCAAGCATTGACTGGGCGATTGGTGTCATGAACGAAGGAAACGTCGTTGCGGACTTTGATAGTGACTTGATTGGAAATGGTAGCCATGCTGACCTTAAGGTTGTAGCCCTATCAAGTGGTCGTCAGGTGCAAGGGATTGATACTCGAGTAACAAACTATGGTTGCAACTCAATCGGAAATATCCTTCAACATGGGGTTATTCTTGAAAAAGCAACCTTGACCTTCAATGGTATTGGACACATCATCAAGGGGGCTAAAGGAGCAGATGCACAACAAGAAAGCCGTGTTCTCATGCTTTCAGACCAAGCACGTTCAGATGCCAATCCAATTCTTTTGATTGATGAAAATGACGTAACTGCAGGTCACGCGGCTTCTATCGGACAAGTAGATCCAGAAGATATGTACTACCTTATGAGCCGTGGCTTGGACAAAGCAACAGCAGAGCGTTTGGTTGTTCGTGGTTTCCTTGGCTCTGTTATCGTTGAGATTCCAGTCAAAGAAGTTCGTGATGAAATGATTGCAACCATCGAAGAAAAATTGTCAAAACGCTAAGGGGAAACCGATGTTAGATGTAGAAGCGATTCGCAAGGATTTTCCAATTTTAGACCAGATTGTTAACGATGAACCTCTGGTCTATTTGGACAATGCTGCGACGACACAAAAACCACTAGCAGTTCTTGAAACGATTAACCGCTACTATGAGCAGGATAATGCCAATGTTCACCGAGGGGTTCATACTTTGGCAGAGCGTGCGACAGCATCTTATGAAGCTGCTCGTGAAACCATTGGTAAGTTTATCAACGCTGGTTCGACAAAGGAAGTACTCTTTACCAGAGGAACGACGACCAGTCTTAACTGGGTAGCAAGTTATGCTGAGGAAGTGTTGACTGAGGGAGACCAGGTCTTGATTTCCGTCATGGAACACCATTCCAATATCATTCCTTGGCAGGAAGCTTGCCGAAAGACTGGGGCAGAGCTTGTTTATGTCTATCTCAAGGATGGAGCTCTGGATATGGAAGATTTGCGAGCTAAATTGACTGATAAAGTTAAGTTTGTCTCCCTAGCTCACGCCTCAAATGTTCTGGGTGTGGTCAATCCGATCAAGGAAATCACTAAAATGGCTCACCAAGTTGGAGCTATCATGGTGGTGGATGGTGCTCAGTCTACGCCCCATATGAAGATTGATGTCCAGGACTTGGATGTGGACTTCTTTGCCTTTTCAGGTCACAAGATGGCTGGTCCGACTGGTATTGGTGTTCTTTACGGTAAAGAAAAATATCTTGAGCAAATGTCACCAGTTGAATTTGGTGGTGAGATGATCGATTTCGTCTACGAGCAATCTGCTAGTTGGAAGGAATTGCCTTGGAAATTTGAGGCTGGAACGCCAAATATGGCAGGTGCTATCGGACTTGCTGCAGCAGTGGATTATCTGGAAAAGATTGGTATGGATGCCATTGAAGCCCATGAACAAGAACTGATAGCCTACGTCTATCCAAAACTGCAGGCAATTGAAGGTTTGACCATTTACGGTTCCCAGGATTTAGCCCAACGTTCAGGAGTTATTGCCTTTAACCTAGGCGACCTTCATCCTCACGACCTTGCAACTGCTCTGGATTATGAAGGAGTAGCAGTTCGTGCCGGTCACCATTGTGCTCAACCTCTGCTTCAATATTTGGACGTCCCAGCAACAGCTCGTGCAAGTTTTTATATCTATAATACCAAGGCAGATTGTGACAAATTAGTCGATGCCCTACAAAAGACAAAGGAGTTTTTCAATGGCACTTTCTAAACTAGATAGCCTTTATATGGCAGTGGTGGCAGACCATTCGAAAAATCCACATCACCAAGGGAAGTTAGAAGATGCTGAACAAATCAGTCTCAACAATCCAACCTGTGGGGATGTCATCAACCTCTCTGTCAAGTTTGATGCAGCCGATCGTTTGGAAGATATCGCTTTTCTAAACTCGGGTTGTACTATCTCAACTGCCTCTGCTAGTATGATGACAGATGCCGTTTTAGGAAAAAGCAAACAAGAAATTTTAGAACTTGCGACTATTTTTTCAGAAATGGTCCAAGGTCAAAAAGATGAACGTCAAGACCAACTTGGAGACGCGGCCTTCTTATCAGGTGTTGCCAAATTTCCTCAAAGAATAAAGTGTGCAACCTTAGCTTGGAATGCTCTCAAAAAAACAATTGAAAATCAAGAAGATAAATAAGAAACTTAGAAATATATAATGAAAGAAAGGATATTATGGCTGAAGAAAGAGTAGAACCAAAACCAATTGACCTTGGTGAATATAAATTTGGTTTCCATGACGATGTAGAGCCTGTCCTATCGACAGGGAAAGGATTGAATGAAGAAGTCATTCGCGAATTATCAGCTGCTAAGGGAGAGCCTGAGTGGATGTTAGAATTCCGTTTGAAGTCTTATGAAACCTTCAAGAAAATGCCTATGCAAACTTGGGGAGCAGACTTGTCAGAGATTGACTTTGATGACTTGATCTACTACCAAAAACCATCTGATAAACCTGCCCGTTCTTGGGATGATGTACCTGAAAAGATTAAAGAAACCTTTGAACGTATCGGGATTCCAGAAGCTGAACGTGCTTATCTAGCAGGGGCTTCTGCCCAGTACGAGTCAGAAGTGGTTTACCACAACATGAAGGAAGAGTTCCAGAAATTGGGAATTATCTTTACAGATACGGATTCTGCCCTCAAGGAATACCCAGACTTGTTTAAAAAATACTTTGCGAAGTTGGTACCACCGACTGATAACAAGTTGGCGGCCCTCAACTCAGCAGTATGGTCGGGTGGAACCTTTATCTACGTACCAAAAGGGGTCAAGGTAGATATTCCGCTTCAAACTTACTTCCGTATCAACAACGAAAATACTGGTCAGTTTGAACGTACCCTGATTATCGTTGACGAGGGAGCAAGCGTCCACTACGTAGAAGGATGTACAGCACCAACATATTCAAGCAACAGCTTGCACGCTGCCATTGTAGAAATCTTTGCTTTGGATGGAGCTTACATGCGCTATACAACCATCCAAAACTGGTCTGATAATGTCTATAACTTGGTAACAAAACGTGCGAAAGCTTTGAAAGATGCGACTGTTGAGTGGATTGATGGAAACTTGGGTGCAAAAACGACTATGAAATATCCATCTGTTTATCTAGATGGAGAAGGGGCGCGTGGTACTATGCTCTCTATCGCCTTTGCTAATGCAGGGCAACACCAAGATACGGGTGCCAAGATGATCCACAACGCTCCACATACAAGCTCGTCTATCGTGTCAAAATCCATCGCTAAAGGCGGAGGAAAGGTGGACTACCGTGGACAAGTAACCTTTAACAAGAACTCTAAGAAATCTGTTTCTCACATCGAGTGTGATACCATTATCATGGATGACTTATCAGCGTCAGATACTATTCCATTTAATGAAATTCACAATTCGCAAGTTGCTTTGGAGCACGAAGCCAAGGTATCCAAGATTTCAGAGGAACAACTCTACTATCTCATGAGTCGTGGATTGTCAGAATCTGAGGCAACCGAGATGATTGTCATGGGATTTGTCGAACCCTTCACTAAAGAGCTTCCAATGGAATATGCAGTTGAGCTGAACCGCTTGATTAGCTATGAAATGGAGGGTTCAGTCGGATAAATCCAAAAGGAGAAGCAAATGGGATTCTTAAAAAAATTATTTGGTAATGTTGAAAAAGCGAATAAAGGTGAAATTCCTGCCGAGGAAATTGTTCCACCGTTTACAAATGATTTAGCAGAAGAAGCAGATGATTATTGGCGACAAATGGAACAAAACCTCTTGATAAACGTTGTAAAAGCTGCTGGTGGTCCTGAGTCGGTAGAACGTGCTTTTGTTCTTGCAAATTTTAAGGAAAATCAAGAAACCTTTGAGCTCTTTTATCAGGTGAATGGTCAACTTCTTTCATGGAGAGAGATGGATGCGACTGTTGTCGATAAAATCAGCAATCAACTCCTTCCACAAGCACCAGGTGTGGCACGTGCAGTAAATGAGAATTATGAAGAAGCGAAGGTTCCAGTAATCGAGTACGCCATGCTTCAGTTTGAGACTGCAACCATGGCTTGGTTTGGTCGGAAGTTGACAACAGCTTCTCCTGAAGCCCAATTGACTTTTGAAGAATTGGTATCTGGTTGGCGCGCTATTTTGGAACAAGAAGTCCCAAATCGTCCTTTAGATAGCGACCGTCCGTTCCCTTACTTTGAAGTTTAAAATTTCAAAATCCCAAAATCCCCAAAGAACTTCCAATGGAATATGCAGTTGAGCTTAACCGCTTGATTAGCTATGAAATGGAAGGGTCAGTTGGGTAAGAATATGCAGAATCTGAACAGGAATCCTTTCTGTTCAGAATTTTTTTCAAAAAAGAACCTAATAAATATTCACAAAAATGCTTTTATATGGTAAAATAAAACAATTACATTTAGTGGAGATGAAGTATGAATATTTTTAGAACCAAGGATGTTAGTCTGAGACAGACAGAGATGCACCGTCATTTGAAATTGTGGGATTTGATTCTATTAGGAATAGGTGCCATGGTGGGGACAGGGATTTTCACCATTACAGGAACAGCAGCGGCTACCCTAGCTGGTCCAGCACTAGTGATTTCCATTGTGATTTCTGCCCTGTGTGTTTCTTTATCAGCCCTCTTTTTCGCAGAATTTGCCTCTCGTGTGCCTGCAACTGGTGGTGCTTATAGTTATCTCTATGCGATTCTAGGAGAATTGCCAGCCTGGATTGCTGGCTGGTTGACCATTATGGAATTCATGACGGCTGTTTCAGGTGTGGCGTCTGGCTGGGCAGCTTACTTTAAGGGATTGCTCAGTAATTATGGTATCTCCATGCCGCAAGCCTTGAATGGAACCTTTAACCCTGAACAAGGTACCTATATCGATCTTATGCCTATTTTAGTACTGACTTTGGTAACGGGATTGGTTTTATTAAATTCCAGGGCAGCTTTGCGATTTAATTCGCTTTTAGTGGTCTTAAAATTCTCAGCTCTCGCCTTATTTATCCTAGTTGGTATTTGGTACATCAAGCCAGAAAATTGGACAAATTTTGCTCCATTTGGTTTTGGTCAACTATATGGTGGAAGTACTGGAATTATGGCGGGTGCATCTTTGATGTTCTTTGGTTTTCTCGGATTTGAGTCTATTTCCATGGCAGTTGATGAAATTCAAATTCCGCAAAAAAATATTCCTCGCGGAATTGTCCTTTCTCTGACAATCGTCACCATTCTCTATGCCTTGGTAACCTTAGTATTGACAGGGATTGTTCACTACAGTAAGCTCAATGTGGACGATGCAGTAGCATTTTCATTACGGAGTATTGGTATCAGCTGGGCGGCAAATTATGTTTCGCTTGTAGCCATTCTAACCCTGATAACTGTATGTATCTCCATGACTTATGCTTTGTCTCGGATGATTTATAGCTTAGCGCGTGATGGACTTTTACCTCAAAGTTTCAAACAATTAAGCAAGACTAGTCGCGTTCCTAAAAATGCGACCCTTTTAACAGGAGTTGCTTCAGCCATTGCTGCAGGAGTCTTTCCTCTAGCTAGTATTGCAGCCTTCTTAAATATCTGTACGCTAGCTTATCTCATTTTGCTAGCCTACGGAATAATAAAACTCAGAAAGGATAAGGGTACGCCAAAAGAGGGAGAGTTTAAAACACCCTTGGTGCCACTTTTGCCAATTCTTTCCATTCTTATCTGTGTTTCCTTTATGCTTCAATATAGTCTAGATACCTGGATTGCCTTTAGCATCGCTCTTGTAGTTGGTCTAGTCATTTACTTTACTTACGGGTTCCGCCATTCAACCCTCGCAGAAGAAGAATAAAAGCTGGGAATTCCCAGCTTTTTTAATCTTTCACATAAGTGAATCCTTCACCCAGAATTTCATGAGCCTCAGTGATGGTGATAAAGGCTTGAGGATCGATTTTGTGAATCATATCTTTCATTTTTACGATTTCGTTTCGACCGACGATACAGTAGATAATTTTTAAATCCTTTTTGCTGTAGTAGCCTTGACCAGATATAAAGGTAACGCCACGTCCGAGTTCATCGTTTATCTCTTTGGCCAATTGATCAGGATATTGGGTAATAATCATAAATCCTTTACCAGCATAACCTCCTTCGCCGATCAAGTCGATAACACGAGCGATGATAAAGTCAAATAAGAGGGTATAGGTAACTAGACGAAGATCCTGGAAGATAATCAAAATCAACATCAGGATGAAAAAGTCAATCCCAAAGAGTAATTTACCAATCGAAATATTGGTGTATTTGTTGAGGATACGGGCAACGATATCAGAGCCACCAGTGGTTCCACCAGCATTAAAGATAATTCCTAAACCAACCCCCAGTAAGACTCCTGAGACTAAAGCGACAATGATGAGATCCCCTTGCAAGTCGATGTGCAAAGGAATGCGCTCAAAGATTGCTAGCCAAACGGAAAGTGAAATAGATCCTAGAAGGCTAGAGTAGAGGGTCTTAGGTCCAAATATTTTCCAAGCCAGGATAAATAAAGGGATATTAATCAAGAGGTTCATCAATGATACAGGGATTTTAAAAAGATAGTAGGTAATCAAGGTAATACCTGTCGCCCCTCCCTCAAATAAATGATAAGGAACAACAAAGTAGGTAAGACCGAAGGCATAGATAGCAGCTCCAAAAATAATAGTGATAATCGGTTGAAGTTTTCGAATCATGGCTGTTCCTCACTTTTCTATAGATAGATTATACCAAAAATTCAGTTCTTTTCATCGGATCACTTATGATTTTTTATCATTTTTTTGATATAATAAAGGAGAAAATCCCAATCCTATCGAGAAGAATAGAAAGATTGAATTATGACACAAGTAAAAATTGTAACGGACTCTTCTGTTACTATCGAACCAGAAGTAGTTAAAGAATTAAATATCACTGTTGTCCCTCTATCAGTTATGATTGATAGTGTGCTTTATTCGGATGCAGATTTGAAAGAGGGAGAATTTCTTCATCTTATGCAACAAAGTAAGAATCTGCCTAAAACAAGCCAGCCCCCTGTAGGAGTGTTTGCTGAGGTCTTTGAAGAACTAGGTAAAGATGGAAGTCAAATTATCGCCATTCACATGTCCCATGCCTTGTCTGGAACTGTGGAAGCTGCTCGCCAAGGGGCCAGCCTCTCAACTGCTGATGTAACGGTTATTGATAGTTCCTTTACAGATCAAGCAATGAAGTTCCAAGTTGTTGAAGCCGCAAAACTTGCCAAAGAGGGTAAAGACTTAGAAACGATCTTAGCTCATGTAGAGGACGTCAAAAATCATACAGAACTCTATATCGGTGTTTCGACGCTAGAAAACTTAGTTAAGGGTGGTCGTATTGGACGTGTGACAGGATTACTAAGCTCACTCTTGAATATTCGTGTAGTAATGCAGATGAAAAACCACGAACTCCAACCAATCGCCAAAGGACGTGGAGCGAAAACGTTCAAAAAGTGGCTTGAGGAATTAACCAATACTCTTTCCCAAAAATCAGTTGCAGAAATTGGAATTTCCTATGCTGGAACGAACGAATGGGCGAATGAGATGAAGGCATTATTGCAACCTTATGTTGAGAAACCAATCTCTGTATTGGAAACTGGCTCTATTATTCAAACTCATACTGGAGAGAATGCTTGGGCGATTCTAATTCGCTACAATTCCTAAAAAAATAGAGAAAAAATGGTCAAAATAGTGTTTTTGACTTGACCTATAGCCGATTTTAGGATATGATTATATTTGTTAATTAGAAATTATTTGGAGGATTTGTTAACATGGCAAACAAACAAGATTTGATCGCTAAAGTAGCAGAAGCTACAGAATTGACTAAGAAAGATTCAGCAGCAGCAGTTGACGCTGTATTTGCAGCAGTAACTGAATACCTTGCAGCTGGTGAAAAAGTTCAATTGATCGGTTTCGGTAACTTTGAAGTTCGTGAGCGTGCTGCACGTAAAGGTCGCAACCCACAAACTGGTAAAGAAATCAAAATCGCAGCTTCTAAAGTTCCAGCATTCAAAGCTGGTAAAGCTCTTAAAGACGCTGTTAAATAATGAATTTTCAAAAAGCCTATTGAATCAAGCTTTCTAGCTTGGTCAGTAGGCTTTTTTTATTGCTTTGGGGCATTTTTGGGGCAAAAAGAAAAAGGTTCCCATGTATGAGAACCTTCTTTTCATTAGTTTTTAGAAGCTGCTTGGAATTCAGGGTTTTTCCATGCTTCATCAATGATAGCTTGCAATTCTTTAGCAGATGCTTGCATTTTTTGCGTTTCAGCGTCGTTCAATGGGATGTTTACTGGACGAACGATACCGTGTGCACCAACAACAGCTGGTTGACCGATAAAGACGTTTTTAACACCGTATTGACCTTCTTGGAAGACTGAAAGTGGAAGTACTGCATTTTCGTCATCAAGGATTGCTTTTGTGATACGAGCAAGTGCTACAGCGATACCGTAGTATGTAGCTCCTTTTTTGTTGATGATTGTGTAGGCAGCGTCACGAACACCTTCGAACAATTCAATCAATTCAGATTCTTGAACGTTTTGAGTATCTTTAAGGAATTCTTCTAGGTTTACACCAGCGATGTTAGCGTGTGACCAAACCGCAAATTCAGAATCTCCGTGTTCACCCATGATGTAGGCGTGAACTGAACGAGCATCAACATCCAATTTTTCAGCAAGTGCTTGACGGAAACGTGCTGAGTCAAGTGAAGTACCTGAACCGATAACACGTTCTTTAGGGAATCCAGAGAATTTCCAAGTTGAGTAAGTCAAAACGTCAACTGGGTTAGCTGCAACAAGGAAGATACCATCGAACCCTGATTCAACAACTTGTGTTACGATTGATTTGTTGATAGCCAAGTTTTTACCTACAAGGTCAAGGCGAGTTTCACCTGGTTTTTGAGGAGCACCTGCAGTGATAACAACAAGGTCAGCGTCTGCACAGTCAGAGTATTGAGCAGCGTAGATTTTTTTAGGTGAAGTGAAGGCAAGGGCGTGGCTAAGGTCAAGCGCATCACCAACAGCTTTTTCATGCAATTGTGGAATTTCGATAATTCCAAGCTCTTGTGCAATTCCTTGGTTAACAAGTGCGAAAGCGTAAGATGAACCTACGGCACCGTCACCAACAAGGATCACTTTTTTGTGTTGTTTAGTTGAAGTCATTATCTAAACATCTCCTTCATTTTTTTTTAGGGGAATCCCCAGACACTTTCATTCTATCACTTTTAAAAAGCTTTGTCACGAATATTCTATTCGGTCATCGATGTAAACGTTTTAGTGATTTCCAAAGACTGAAATGAAGGACGAATTATGGTATAATATATCTAATTACTAATAGTGAAATGAGGCATTTATGAATGCAGGATAGAAATTTAGTGAATGTCAATCTGACAAAGGAGATGAAGACCAGCTTTATCGACTACGCCATGAGCGTTATCGTTGCGCGGGCCCTTCCTGATGTTCGAGATGGCTTAAAACCTGTTCACCGTCGTATTCTTTATGGAATGAATGAACTAGGTGTTACACCAGACAAACCTCATAAAAAGTCAGCCCGTATTACAGGGGATGTTATGGGTAAATACCACCCACACGGAGATTCCTCTATTTACGAAGCCATGGTTCGTATGGCTCAGTGGTGGAGCTACCGTTACATGCTTGTTGATGGGCATGGAAACTTTGGTTCTATGGACGGGGACGGTGCTGCCGCGCAGCGGTATACTGAGGCACGTATGAGCAAGATTGCTCTGGAAATGCTTCGTGACATCAATAAAAACACGGTTGATTTCGTAGACAATTACGACGCCAATGAACGTGAACCCTTGGTCTTGCCAGCTCGTTTTCCAAACCTTTTGGTAAATGGAGCAACGGGTATCGCTGTTGGGATGGCAACCAATATTCCACCTCACAACTTGGGTGAAACCATTGATGCAGTGAAGTTGGTTATGGACAATCCTGAAGTGACGACTAAGGACTTGATGGAAGTCTTGCCTGGTCCAGATTTTCCAACCGGTGCCCTTGTCATGGGAAAATCAGGTATCCATAAGGCTTATGAGACTGGTAAAGGTTCCATTGTCCTTCGTTCTCGTACAGAGATTGAAACCACTAAGACGGGTCGTGAGCGCATCGTTGTAACGGAATTCCCTTATATGGTTAATAAAACCAAGGTGCATGAGCATATTGTTCGCTTGGTTCAGGAAAAACGAATTGAGGGCATTACAGCTGTACGTGATGAGTCCAATCGTGAAGGCGTTCGCTTTGTAATCGAGGTTAAACGCGACGCGTCTGCCAACGTTATCCTTAACAACCTCTTCAAGATGACCCAGATGCAAACCAACTTTGGTTTCAACATGTTGGCGATTGAAAATGGTGTGCCAAAAATCTTGTCCCTTCGTCAAATTTTGGATGCTTATATCGAGCACCAAAAAGAAGTGGTTGTTCGCCGTACTCGTTTTGACAAGGAAAAAGCAGAAGCGCGTGCGCACATCTTAGAAGGTCTTTTAATTGCACTTGACCATATCGACGAAGTGATTCGTATCATTCGTGCCAGTGAAACAGATGCGGAAGCGCAAGCTGAGTTGATGAGCAAGTTCAAGCTTTCTGAACGTCAAAGTCAAGCTATCCTTGATATGCGTCTTCGTCGTTTGACAGGATTGGAACGTGATAAGATTCAGTCTGAGTATGATGAATTGATTGCCTTGATTGCAGATTTGGCTGATATTCTTGCCAAACCTGAGCGCGTGGCGCAAATTATCAAAGAGGAATTGGACGAAGTCAAACGCAAGTTTGGTGACAAGCGTCGTACGGAGTTGATGATCGGAGAAGTCTTAACTCTTGAAGATGAAGATTTGATTGAAGAAACGGATGTCTTGATTACCCTATCTAACAAGGGCTATATCAAACGTTTGGACCAAGGTGAGTTCACTGCTCAAAAACGTGGTGGCCGTGGAGTTCAAGGTACGGGAGTTAAGGATGATGACTTTGTGCGTGAGTTGGTTTCAACCAGCACCCATGATCATCTGCTCTTCTTTACCAATAAAGGACGCGTATATCGACTAAAAGGTTATGAAATCCCTGAATATGGTCGTACCGCTAAGGGCTTGCCAGTTGTCAATCTATTGAAGTTAGACGAAGGTGAGAGCATTCAGACCATCATCAACGTTGAGTCTGAACGTAGTGATGACGCCTATCTCTTCTTCACAACCCGTCACGGTATTGTGAAGAGAACCAGTGTTAAAGAGTTCGCTAATATTCGTCAAAATGGACTTAAAGCTTTGAATCTTAAGGATGAAGACGAATTGATTAATGTCTTGCTGACAGAAGAAGATACGGATATTATCATTGGTACCAAGTTTGGTTATGCTGTTCGCTTTAATCAATCAGCTGTTCGTGGCATGAGCCGTATCGCGACAGGTGTCCGAGGAGTTAACCTTCGTGAAGGAGATACTGTAGTTGGTGCTAGTGTCATCACTGATCAGGATGAGGTCCTTATCATCACTGAAAAAGGTTATGGTAAACGTACCCTTGCTACTGAATACCCTACTAAAGGCCGTGGCGGTAAAGGGATGAAGACAGCCAATGTTGCTGAGAAGAATGGTCCTCTGGCAGGTCTCCTCACTGTTAAGGGGGATGAAGACCTGATGATTATCACGGATACAGGGGTCATGATTCGAACAAACGTTGCCAATATTTCACAAACAGGACGCTCAACTATGGGAGTTAAGGTGATGCGTCTAGACCAAGATGCCAAGATTGTGACCTTTACAACGGTTGCTGCGGCAGAAAAAGAAGAAGTTAGGACTGAAATTGAAACAGAAGGTGCAGAATAATGTCTCGTAGAAAAACGAAAAATAAGAAGAATAAGCGTAGAAATTTATTTATCAATATTCTAGCCGGTTTCTTGATTCTTCTTTCCTTAGCTTTGATTTTTAATTCTAAGATTCGTGACCTCTTTTTGGTCTGGAATACTAATAAATACCAAGTCAATCAAGTGACCAAGGAAAATATTGATGAAAATCTAAAAACCGAAGGAAATTTTGATTTTGACTCTGTTAAGTCTATTTCATCTGAAGCTGTTCTTGCTTCACAATGGGATGCCCAAAAGCTTCCAGTTATCGGTGGTATTGCTATTCCTGAAGTAGAAATCAACCTGCCTATTTTCAAAGGTTTGGATAATGTAAACTTGTTCTATGGAGCAGGGACCATGAAACCAGACCAAAAAATGGGAGAAGGCAACTATTCTCTAGCCAGTCACCATATCTTTACTGCTGAAAATGCGAGTCAGATGCTCTTCTCACCTTTGGTCAATGCCAAAGCAGGTATGAAAATTTACCTAACGGATAAGGATAAAGTTTATACTTATGAGATTACTGAAGTTAAACGTGTCACACCTGACCGTGTAGATGAAATCGAAGATCGTGATGGCGTAAAGGAGATTACTTTGGTTACCTGTGTTGATTATAATGCGACCGAGCGTATAATCGTCAAAGGAATCTTTAAAGAATCAAAGGCTTATTCTGAGACTTCTGAGGATATTTTGAAGGCCTTTAATCAACCGTATAGACAACGTTATTAAGAATGAATGAACCAGTGAAGTGCTATTTCACTGGTTTTTATGTTAACAAAATAGGATCAAAATAGTTCTTATGAAAAAGGACAGGAATGCTTAGGATAAAGATTTTTAAGATAAATATTTTAGAATTTTACAGAAAACGCTTTCTAGAAAACAAGAATTATGTTATAATTATCACAAATAAAAGTTTAGGAGTTTTTTATGGTCTCTTCAGAATTTATTTCAAAGATTGAATTTGCTTGCAAGAAGAAAGAAAGTCTTTATAGCCAAAGTAAGTTTAAGTATGCGATTCGTTCCATGTTTGCAGGTGCCTTTTTAACATTTAGTACGGCTGCAGGTGCGGTTGGGGCTGACTTGATTAATAAGATCGCTCCAGGTAGTGGTCGCTTCCTTTTCCCATTCGTTTTTGCTTGGGGATTGGCCTACATTGTTTTCTTGAATGCCGAGTTGGTAACTTCAAATATGATGTTTTTGACAGCAGGTAGTTTCTTGAAAAAAATTTCATGGAGAAAAACAGCTGAGATTTTACTTTACTGTACCTTGTTCAACCTTATCGGAGCTTTGATAGCAGGTTGGGGCTTTGCCCACTCAGCAGCCTATGCAAATCTAACACATGATAGCTTCATTTCAGGAGTTGTAGAGATGAAGTTAGGCCGTTCCAATGAGCTAGTCTTGCTTGAAGGTATTTTAGCCAATATCTTTGTAAACATTGCTATTCTTTCATTTGTTTTGGTGAAAGACGGTGGGGCTAAACTTTGGCTTGTTTTGTCAGCGATTTACATGTTTGTATTCTTAACAAACGAACACATTGCTGCGAACTTTGCTTCTTTTGCGATTGTCAAGTTTAGTGTTGCAGCTGATTCAATTGCTAATTTTGACATACCTAATATTCTTCGTCACTGGGGTGTAACCTTTGTCGGAAACTTTATCGGTGGGGGTCTCTTGATGGGCTTACCATACGCCTTCCTCAACAAAAACGAAGATACTTATGTCGATTAAAGAAATGAGCACGAGTGAATCGTGCTTTTTTGTTTGATGTGTAAGACTAGTCATAGTTGTTCCTTATATCAAAATATAGAAAAACGGTATTGGAAAAGACTAGCACAAGATGATACAATATCCCTAATGAAGCTATTTGGAGGTCGTCATATGACTCGTGATTTTAAATTTGAAACCCTACAATTACATGCTGGGCAAGTAGTTGATCCAGCAACTAAGTCTCGTGCAGTACCGATTTATCAAACAACATCCTTCGTTTTTGATGACACGCAAGAAGGTGCCGATTTGTTTGCCTTGAGAAAACCAGGGAACATTTATACTCGTATCACAAACCCTACAACAGCAGCCTTTGAGGAAAGAATTGCTGCTCTTGAAGGTGGTGTTGGAGCGCTAGCGACAGCATCAGGTATGGCTGCTGTAACCTACACTATTTTGGCGCTTGCTCACGCAGGTGACCATGTGGTGGCTGCGTCAACTATTTACGGTGGGACCTTCAATCTCTTGAAGGAAACCCTTCCTCGTTATGGAATCACAACTACCTTTGTCGATGTGGATAATTTGGAAGAAGTGGAAGCAGCTATCAATGACAATACAAAGCTTGTCTTGATTGAAACCTTGGGGAATCCCTTGATTAACATTCCTGACTTGGAAAAATTGGCTGAGATTGCGCATAAACACCAGATTCCTCTCGTTTCGGACAATACTTTTGCCACACCATATTTGATTAACGTCTTCTCTCACGGTGTAGATATTTCCATTCACTCAGCAACTAAGTTTATCGGTGGGCATGGTACGACTATTGGAGGAGTGATTGTCGATAGCGGTCGTTTTGACTGGGCAGCTTCAGGGAAATTCCCTCAATTTGTTGAGGAAGACCCAAGTTACCACAACTTGAGCTATACTCGTGATGTGGGTGCAGCAGCCTTTATTATCGCTGTTCGTGTTCAATTGCTCCGTGATACAGGTGCTGCCTTGTCACCATTTAATGCCTTTCTCTTGCTCCAAGGGCTTGAAACTCTCTCTCTTCGTGTTGAACGTCACGTGCAAAATGCAGAGAAAATTGTTGATTTCCTTGTAAATCATCCTAAGGTAGAGAAGGTAAATTATCCAAAACTAGCGGACAGTCCTTACCATGCCTTGGCTGAGAAATATTTGCCAAAAGGTGTTGGTTCAATCTTTACCTTCCATGTCAAAGGTGGAGAGGCAGAAGCCCGCAAGGTGATTGATAATCTGGAAATCTTCTCTGACCTTGCAAACGTAGCAGATGCCAAATCGCTTGTTGTCCATCCTGCGACAACCACTCACGGTCAGTTGTCAGAAAAAGACCTAGAAGCAGCAGGTGTTACACCAAACCAAATCCGCTTGTCTATTGGTCTTGAAAATGTAGAGGATTTGATTGAAGATTTGCGTTTGGCCTTGGAAAAAATTTAAAGTAACAGATATAAACAGTGGGTTTCGACTCACTGTTTTTGATTTTCCCTCAGGCATGATATAATGGTTACAGAAGTCTAGAAAGAGGAAAGTTATGAACGAAATCAAATGTCCCAACTGTGGGGAAGTCTTTACAGTAAATGAAAGTCAGTATGCCGAACTTTTATCCCAAGTGAGAACGGTTGAGTTTGATAAGGAATTGCACGATCGCATGAAGCAGGAGCTGGCCTTGGCTGAGCAAAAGGCCATGAATGAACAACAGTCTAAACTGGCTCAAAAAGACCAAGAAATTGCGCAATTGCAGAGTCAAATCCAAAACTTTGATACAGAGAAAGAATTGGCTAAGAAAGAAGTTGAACAGACAAGCCATGAGGCCTTATTAGCAAAGGACAAGGAAGTGCAGGCCTTGGAAACACAATTGGCTACCTTGCGTTTAGAGCATGAAAACCAACTCCAAAAGACTCTCTCTGATTTAGAAAGAGAGCGTGATCAGGTCAAAAATCAGCTCCTATTGCAAGAAAAGGAAAATGAGTTATCTTTGGCTTCTGTTAAGCAAAATTACGAAGCTCAGCTCAAGGCAGCCAGTGAACAGGTCGAGTTTTACAAGAATTTTAAAGCTCAACAATCCACAAAAGCTATCGGTGAAAGCCTGGAACAGTATGCAGAGAGTGAGTTTAACAAGGTTCGTAGTTTTGCCTTTCCAAATGCCTACTTTGAGAAGGATAACAAGGTCTCTGCGCGTGGATCTAAGGGAGACTTTATCTTCCGTGATTTTGATGAAAATGGTCTAGAGTTCATTTCCATCATGTTTGAGATGAAAAATGAAGCGGACGGAACAGAGAAGAAGCATAAGAATGCGGATTTTTACAAGGAATTGGACAAGGACCGTCGGGAGAAGAACTGTGAGTATGCCGTTTTGGTGACTATGTTAGAATCAGATAACGACTACTTTAACACAGGGATTGTGGACGTTAGCCACGAGTATGAAAAGATGTATGTGGTTCGTCCTCAGTTCTTTATCCAGTTGATTGGTCTCTTGCGAAATGCGGCTCTTAATTCTCTCAAATACAAGCAAGAGTTGGTCTTGGTTCGGGAGCAGAATATCGATATTACGCATTTTGAAGAAGACTTGGATGCCTTCAAAGTGGCTTTTGCCAAAAACTACAACTCTGCTTCGACTAACTTTGGTAAAGCTATCGATGAAATTGACAAGGCCATCAAACGCATGGAAGAGATCAAGAAGTTCTTGACCACATCCGAAAACCAACTCCGCCTCGCCAATAACAAATTGGAAGATGTTTCAGTTAAAAAATTGACCCGAAAAAATCCAACAATGAAAGCAAAGTTTGAAGCACTGAAGGGGGAGTGAGGAAGAAAATAATGTTTTACTCTTCGAAAAATAAGGTCCTTCAACTAGATCAAAAAAACATGGATTATGTGACCTTTGGTAAAGGAAAGAAGTCTCTCGTTATCATACCAGGGTTGGGGGATGGATTACAGACAGTTAAGGGCATGGCTCAAATGCTAGCTTTAACTTACCGAGAATTTGCCAAGGTTTATAAAGTTTATGTTTTTAGTCGCATCAATAAGTTGCCAGAAAATTATACAACACGAAATATGGCTGCTGATGTAGCGGAAGCTATGGATGTATTGAATTTAAAAAGTTCTGTCGTCATGGGGATTTCCCAAGGTGGTATGATTGCTCAATGGGTAGCTGTAGATTTTCCAGAAAAGGTTGAAAGTTTGATTTTGGCTGTTACTACTGCAAAACTAAGTGAGCTTGGTGGGGAGCGGATTAGACGCTGGCTGAGCCTGAGTCAAATAGGGACTTATAAAGAACTGATGGTTGATATTGCTAGTCACTCTTACACAACTAAATCCTTCGGAAAATTCAAATACCTTTATCGAATAATGGGAATTTTTGGCCGTATTAAAGATAAACAACGCATTGCTATTCAGGCTGTATCTTGTTTGAAACACGATAGCCTAACCATTTTGGAAAAAATAAACTGTTCTACGCTAATCATTGGAGCAGAAAAGGATGATGTTCTAGGAGTAGAAGCTTCACTTGAATTGCATCAGCATATCAAAGATAGCCAGCTCACTATTTTGCCAGAGTGCGGCCATGCACTTTATGAGCAGAATAAGGATTTCCAAAAGAGAGTTTTAGTATTTTTAGAAAGTTAATGAATGAACGGTATTATCAACTTAAAAAAAGAAGCGGGGATGACTTCGCATGATGCGGTTTTTAAACTGCGTAAGATTTTGGGAACCAAGAAGATTGGTCATGGTGGAACCTTGGACCCGGATGTGGTGGGTGTTTTGCCCATTGCGGTGGGCAAGGCGACCCGCATGGTCGAATTTATGCAGGACGAGGGTAAGGTCTATGAGGGGGAGATCACTCTTGGTTATTCAACGACGACTGAGGATGCCAGTGGAGAAGTGGTCGCAGAGACACCTGTTTTGTCGCCCTTGGATGAAACCACTGTCGATGAAGCGATTGCGAGTCTGACTGGGCCTATTACTCAGATTCCACCTATGTACTCGGCTGTCAAGGTCAATGGTCGCAAGCTCTATGAGTATGCGCGTGCAGGTCAGGAAGTGGAGCGTCCAGAACGTCAGGTGACCATTTATCAATTTGAACGAACAAGTCCGATTTCTTATGAGGGTCATCTAGCACGATTTACTTTTCGTGTAAAATGCAGTAAAGGAACTTATATCCGTACCTTGTCAGTTGACTTGGGAGAGAAGCTTGGTTACGCGGCCCATATGTCCCATTTGACACGGACCAGTGCTGCAGGTTTACAGTTAGAAGATGCCTTGACTTTGAATGAAATTGCTGCAAAAGTGGAGGCTGGTCAGCTGGACTTTCTCCATCCTCTTGAGATTGGTACAGGAGATCTTGTCAAAGTTTTCCTAACTCCAGAAGAAGCTACAGAAGTGCGCTTTGGTCGTTTTATCGAGCTAGACCAAACGGACAAAGAATTGGCTGCCTTTGAAGGAGATACATTGCTAGCCATTCTAGAAAAAAGGGGCAATCTCTACAAGCCAAGGAAGGTTTTTAGCTAGTTTAACTAGAGTGTGGGGATGGAATCGTTTCCCCCTAGACTATCCAAATCAGACTATAAATTTTGAAAAAAATATGATAGAATAGACGACGGATAAAAAAACGGAGGATAGCATGCAAAATAGACCAATCATTATCGGAGTGACAGGTGGTTCTGGTGGTGGTAAAACCAGTGTTTCAAGAGCCATTTTATCTCATTTTCCTGATGAAAAAATTTCCATGATTGAGCATGATTCTTACTACAAGGATCAGTCTCACTTGACCTTTGAAGAGCGTGTCAAAACTAATTATGACCATCCTTTTGCCTTTGATACAGATTTGATGATCGAGCAGATTAAAGAATTGTTGGCAGGACGTCCGGTGGACATTCCAACTTATGACTATACAGAGCATACGCGGAGTAGAAAGACCTATCGTCAGGAGCCTCAGGATGTCTTTATCGTTGAGGGGATTCTGGTCTTGGAGGACAAGCGCCTGCGCGATTTGATGGATATCAAGATTTTTGTGGATACAGATGATGATGTGCGTATTATTCGTCGTATCAAGCGTGATATGGAAGAGCGTGGCCGTAGTTTAGATAGCGTTATTGACCAGTACTTGGGTGTGGTCAAACCTATGTACCACCAGTTCATTGAGCCGACAAAGCGTTATGCCGATATCGTCATTCCTGAGGGAGTCAGCAATACCGTTGCTATCGACCTTTTGACCACTAAGATTGCAAAGATTTTGGAAGAAGCGCGAAACAGCAAATAATCAGATGAGGAGGTCATGCCTCCTTTTTCTATTTTTCCTTTAGTTTCAGTAGGAAAAAGGTGATTTTTAAGCATGTTTTTGGTATAATAATACCCATGGAAAAGCAAGAAAATGAATAGTAGGTGGAGATGGAAAAGTATTTATCGGTAACAACTTTGACCAAGTATCTGAAAATGAAATTCGATAAAGACCCTTACTTGGAACGGGTCTATTTAACTGGTCAAGTTTCCAACTTTCGTAAACGACCTACTCACCAATATTTCTCCTTAAAAGATGATCGTGCAGTCATTCAAGCGACCATCTGGTCTGGGATTTATCAAAAATTAGGTTTCGACTTGGAAGAGGGAATGAAAATCAATGTGATTGGGCGTGTGCAGGTTTATGAACCCAGTGGGAGCTACTCTATCATCATTGAAAAGGCTGAGCCTGATGGGGTTGGGGCGCTCGCGATTCAGTTTGAACAACTCAAGAAAAAATTGACAGAAGAAGGCCTGTTTCAAGAACGTTTCAAGCAACCTCTTCCCCAGTTTTCTAAGCGAATTGGTGTAGTAACCAGTCGCAGTGGAGCCGTTATTCGAGATATTATCACGACCGTCAGCAGGCGATTCCCAGGTGTTGATATCCTTCTCTATCCGACCAAGGTACAAGGTGATGGAGCAGCGGAGGAAATTGCTCGAAATATTGCGCGTGCCAATCAACGTGAGGACCTAGATGTTCTCATCATTGGTCGTGGTGGGGGTTCCATCGAGGATCTCTGGGCTTTTAACGAAGAGATCGTGGTACGGGCTATTTTTGAATCCCGTTTACCCATCATCTCTAGTGTTGGTCATGAGACGGATGTGACCTTGGCGGATTTTGTGGCAGATAGACGGGCTGCGACGCCAACAGCTGCTGCTGAACTGGCAACGCCTGTGACCAAGTTGGATCTATTGACGCATTTGCAAAATCAAGAAAAACGGATGGCAACAGCAGTTCAGAATGTCCTATCTAAGAAACAAGAAGCTCTGAAAAAATGCAGTCAGTCAGTCATCTTTAGACAGCCAGAGCGCTTGTACGATGGATATTTGCAACGGTTAGATCAACTACAACTGCGCTTAAAACAAAGTTTGCGAACACGGATTTCTGATAACAAACAGCTAGTCCAAGCAAGGACGCATCAATTGGTCCAACTATCACCTATTACCAAAATCCAACGCTATCAAGACCGGCTTGGTCAGTTGGATAAGCTCTTACGTAGCCAAATGGCTCTTGTTTATGATGCTAAAGTTGCTGAAGTGAAGCGACTTTCAGAAGCTCTGCTGATGTTGGATACCAGTCGAATCGTGGCGCGTGGTTATGCTATTGTCAAAAAAGAAGAGTCAGTAGTCGATTCTGTTGAGATGTTGAATAAAAAAGACCAAGTGACGCTTTTGATGCGAGATGGTCAAGTAGAATTAGAGGTTAAAGATGTCAAAACAAAAGAAATTTGAGGAAAATCTAGCAGAACTAGAGACCATTGTCCAAAGTTTGGAAAATGGTGAAATTGCTTTGGAAGATGCGATTGCGGCCTTTCAAAAGGGAATGGTCTTGTCAAAAGAGCTCCAAGCGACGCTGGACAAGGCTGAAAAGACCTTGGTCAAGGTCATGCAAGAAGACGGAACAGAAAGTGATTTTGAATGAAGAAGCAAGAAAAATTAGCTCTTGTTGAGTCGGCTTTGGAAGATTTTTATGGAGATCAGCAGTTTGCTTCTAGTCTACGAGAGTCCGTTCTCTATTCCATTCATGCTGGTGGCAAGCGTATTCGTCCTTTTCTCTTGTTAGAGGTTCTGGAAGCCTTGCGTGTTGCTATTAGACCAGCTCATGCGCAGGTGGCTGCGGCCTTGGAAATGATTCATACAGGGAGCTTGATTCACGATGACCTTCCTGCCATGGATGACGATGATTACCGTCGGGGACGTTTAACTAATCATAAGAAATTTGGCGAAGCGATGGCAATATTGGCAGGAGATGCTTTGTTCCTAGATCCCTATGCCTTAATAGCGCAGGCTGATTTGCCAAGTCAGATCAAGGTGGACTTGATTGCCAACCTATCCCTTGCTTCAGGAAGTCTGGGAATGGTTGCAGGGCAGGTTTTAGATATGGAAGGCGAACACCAGCACTTGTCTTTGGAAGAGCTCCAGACCATTCATGCCAATAAAACTGGAAAATTGCTATCTTATCCCTTCCAAGCGGCTGCTATTATTGCGGAATTAGCACCAGAAATCCAAGCAAAATTGGAAACTGTTGGTGAATTGATTGGACTTGCTTTTCAAGTTCGAGATGATGTACTGGATGTGACAGCTAGTTTTGAGGAAATCGGCAAGACACCACAAAAGGATTTGCAGGCAGAAAAGTCGACCTATCCAGCATTGTTGGGCTTGGAAGAGGCCATTGCCTTTTGTAACCAAACCTTGGATCAAGCTAATGCCAAGTTAGAAGAAATTGCCCAGCAAGTCAGCTTTGAAACAGCGCCGATTGTGAAAGTGGTAGAAAGTTTGAGAATCAATGGCTAAGGAAAGAGTGGATGTACTAGCTTATAAACAGGGCTTGTTTGAAACGCGAGAACAGGCCAAGCGCGGTGTCATGGCTGGATTAGTCGTAGCAGTCCTTAATGGAGAACGCTTTGACAAACCAGGAGAGAAAATCCCAGATGACACTGAGCTAAAACTCAAGGGTGAAAAACTCAAGTATGTCAGTCGAGGTGGTCTAAAACTAGAGAAGGCCTTGCAGGTCTTTGATTTATCAGTGGATGGCGCAACCACGATTGATATTGGGGCTTCCACTGGAGGATTTACTGATGTCATGTTGCAAAATGGTGCTGAGTTAGTCTTTGCAGTTGATGTTGGTACCAATCAGTTGGCTTGGAAATTGCGTCAAGATCCACGGGTTGTCAGCATGGAGCAGTTTAATTTTCGTTATGCTGAAAAGACTGATTTTGAGCAGGAACCAAGCTTTGCCAGTATTGATGTGAGTTTCATTTCCCTAAATCTAATCTTACCAGCCTTGCATCGTGTCTTGGCTGATCAAGGTCAGGTGGTGGCTCTGGTTAAGCCTCAGTTTGAAGCAGGTCGTGAGCAGATTGGGAAAAATGGAATCATTCGAGATGCTAAGGTTCATCAAACTGTCCTTGAATCTGTCACTGCTATGGCAGTTGAACAAGGTTTTTCAGTGCTTGGATTAGACTATTCACCAATCCAAGGTGGACATGGAAACATCGAATTTCTGGTATATTTGAAAAAGGAAGAGGGAGCAAGTAACCAAGTTGCCCCTGAAATAGAAAAAGTTGTAGAGAGAGCACATAGAGAATTTAAAGATGAATAAAAAAGAGAGACTTGAAAAAATTAGAAGATTTGTTACGGATTATCAAATCGGGACTCAGGAAGAAATTGTTGAGCATTTGAAGGAAGCAGGTATTTCTGCTACTCAAGCCACTGTCTCAAGGGACATCAAGGAGCTTGGGATTGTTAAAATTCCTTTGAAGAACAACACCTATATCTATGAGTTGCCAAAATCAATCGTCAAGAGTTTGCAATTGGCTGAGGACAATATTGTGAGTTCTGAGTTAATGGGAAATATGATTAACCTTGCTGTCATTCCTGGAAATACTATTTTTGTGAAGAGTCAGTTGGTTGAAGCATTTTCTGAACAGATTTTTAGCTGTCTAGCTGATGATGATTCTATCTTAATTGTAGCTAGAACAGCAGAGGCAGCTGAGGAAATTGTTGAACAAGTCAAAAAATGGTAGGTCAGTATGTTACTTGAAATTTCGATAAAAAACTTTGCCATTATTGAGGCGATTTCGCTCAATTTTGAAAAGGGTATGACTGTTTTAACCGGGGAAACGGGTGCTGGAAAGTCTATCATTATCGACGCTATGAATCTCATGTTGGGGGCTCGTGCAACGACAGACGTTATTCGTCATGGTGCGCCAAAGGCAGAGATTGAGGGGCTTTTTTCGGTTGAAAATAGTCGCCTTTTACAGGAACTTTTTGAAGAGCAAGGTTTAGAATTGGGTGATGAGATTATCATCCGCCGGGAAATTTTGCAAAATGGTCGTAGTGTTAGTCGCGTGAATGGTCAGATGGTCAATCTTTCTGTCTTGCGTGCCATTGGGCAACACCTTGTGGATATCCATGGTCAGCATGACCAAGAGGAGTTAATGCGTCCTCAACTGCACATCCAGATGTTGGATGAGTTTGGTGATGCTGCTTTCTTGGACTTGAAGGAGACCTATCAGACGAGCTTTGATGCCTATCGCAAAATGCGCAAGCAGGTTTTGGAAGTCAAGAAAAACCAGCAGGAACATAAGGCTCGTATTGAGATGTTGGAATTTCAAATGGCAGAGATTGAGGCAGCGAACTTACAGGCTGGTGAAGACTTAGCTCTCAACCAAGAACGAGATAAACTCCTCAATCATAAAAATATTGCGGATACGCTAACCAATGCCTACAGTATGCTGGACAATGAGGAATTCTCCAGTCTTGCTAATGTCCGTTCAGCCATGAATGACATGGAAAGTGTTGAAGAATACGACCCTGAATACCGTGAAATTTCAAGTTCTCTGTCTGAGACCTACTATGTTTTAGAAGATATTACAAAGCGTTTGGAAGATATTATTGAGGACTTGGATTTTGATGGCAATCGTCTCATGCAGGTTGAAAATCGCTTAGACCTTCTGAATACTATTACCCGCAAGTATGGTGGAACTGTGGACGACGTTTTGCTTTATTTTGCCAAGATTACGGAAGAGTACAATCTCTTGACTGGAAATAATCTTTCTTCTGAAGACATGGAAGCAGAGCTCAAGAAATTGGAAGTCACTCTTGTTGATTTGGCAGGTCAGCTTGCATCTGCTCGCCATGATTTGGCCCAGCAGCTAGAAGCTGAGATTAAGCAAGAATTGCAAGACCTCTATATGGAGAAGGCTCAATTTCAGGTTCGCTTTAGTAAGAGTAAGTTCAGCCGTGAAGGAAATGAAACAGTCGAATTTTACATTTCCACCAACCCTGGTGAGGACTTTAAGCCTTTGGTCAAAGTTGCGTCCGGTGGGGAATTATCCCGTCTCATGCTAGCTATCAAGTCAGCCTTTTCTCGTAAGGAAGGCAAGACCAGTATTGTCTTTGATGAGGTGGATACGGGAGTTTCAGGTCGTGTGGCCCAAGCCATCGCTCAGAAGATTCATAAGATTGGTCAGCATGGTCAGGTTCTTGCTATTTCTCACCTACCACAAGTAATTGCCATCGCGGATTTTCAATTCTTTATTGAGAAGATTAGCGATGAGCACTCAACGGTGTCGACGGTTCGTCTCTTGACTTTAGAAGAGCGAGTAGAGGAAGTAGCCAAAATGTTGGCTGGGGACAATGTAACAGAGGCGGCCCTTACCCAAGCCAGAGAATTATTGCAAACGAGGGAGAAATAAATGACAGACTATTATGTAATTGGAGATGTTCACGGAAAGGCAGGTATGCTAGAAGAACTGCTCAAAACCTGGGATGGTCAAACTCAGTTGCTCTTTCTAGGGGATTTGATTGACCGAGGTGAAGACAGTCGCCGAGTTCTAGAAATGGTAAAAGACTTGGTCGACAATCATGGAGCTATCTGTCTATCAGGAAACCACGAGTATATGTTTTTGACTTGGTTTGATGACCCAGAAGAAAGCTATGACCATTATCGTCGCAATGGTGGTGATACAACCATTAACTCAATCCTAGGTCGTCCCTTGGATGCACCAGTTGATGGCGTAGAAGATGCCAAACGGGTTGCGACAGAAGCAGCAGACTTGGTCGAATTTATTCGTCAAATGCCATTTGTAGTAGAGACAGACAAGTATATCTTTGTTCATGCGGGTATTGACTTGACCTTGGATGATTGGCATGAAACAACGGATTACAAGAAAGTCTGGCTCAGAAAACCATTCCACGAAGCTGAAAATCATACTGGAAAAACCATTGTCTTTGGGCATACACCAGTTTATGGTTTGCTCAAGCAAGACCGAGGTACAGCTGAGCTTTGGATAACAGAGGATGGCAAGATTGGTATGGATGGAGGAGCTGTCTATGGTGGTGTCCTTCATGGAATCATCTTTACAGACCAAGGAATGACCGAACACCACTTTATCGAAAATGATGGCTTTATTGCCGAAGATTAGTACTCCTAGCAGGGTATGGTCTTGTCAAAATGTTAAAAACAATTTATAATTAATAGATACCCTGAAAGGAAGAGCATCATGAACTTAGAAGAATTGAAGAAACGACAGGAGAAGATTCGAAACTTCTCTATTATCGCCCATATTGACCACGGGAAATCAACCCTAGCAGACCGCATTTTGGAAAAGACGGAGACCGTTTCTAGTCGTGAAATGCAAGCCCAGCTTCTGGATAGTATGGACCTTGAGCGTGAACGTGGGATTACCATTAAACTCAATGCTATCGAGCTGAATTATACTGCAAAAGATGGAGAAACCTATATTTTCCACTTAATTGACACGCCAGGACACGTGGACTTTACCTATGAAGTGTCGCGTTCGCTAGCAGCCTGTGAAGGGGCGATTTTGGTGGTTGATGCGGCTCAAGGGATTGAAGCTCAAACACTTGCTAACGTTTATCTAGCCTTGGACAATGATTTGGAAATTCTGCCAGTCATTAACAAGATTGACCTTCCAGCAGCTGATCCAGAGCGCGTGCGTACGGAGATTGAGGATGTCATCGGACTGGATGCCAGCGAAGCAGTCTTAGCTTCAGCCAAAGCTGGTATTGGTATTGAAGAAATTCTTGAGCAGATCGTGGAAAAAGTGCCAGCTCCAACTGGTGATGTGGCGGCGCCACTCAAGGCCTTGATTTTCGACTCTGTCTACGATGCTTATCGTGGGGTTATCCTTCAAGTGCGTGTCATGGACGGAGTAGTCAAACCTGGTGATAAGATTCAGCTCATGAGCAATGGTAAGACCTTTGATGTGACGGAAGTTGGTATTTTCACGCCGAAAGCAGTTGGTCGTGATTTTCTTGCGACTGGTGACGTTGGTTATATTGCGGCTTCTATCAAGACAGTTCAAGATACGCGTGTCGGAGATACAGTGACCCTAGCAAGCAATCCTGCCGCAGAACCATTGGATGGCTATAAGCAGATGAATCCTATGGTCTTTGCAGGACTTTACCCAATTGAGTCAAATAAATACAATGACCTTCGTGAAGCCCTTGAAAAATTGCAACTGAATGATGCTAGCTTGCAGTTTGAACCAGAAACATCGCAGGCGCTGGGATTTGGTTTCCGTTGTGGATTCCTTGGGCTTCTCCATATGGATGTTATTCAAGAGCGTTTAGAGCGCGAGTTCAACATTGATCTCATCATGACAGCACCGTCTGTTATCTATAAAGTTAACCAAACTGACGGTGAATCTATGGATGTGTCTAACCCGTCTGAATTCCCAGACCCAACCAAGATTGCGACTATTGAAGAGCCGTATGTTAAGGCGCAAATCATGGTACCACAGGAGTTTGTTGGGGCAGTTATGGAATTAGCTCAACGCAAACGTGGGGACTTTGTGACCATGGACTATATTGATGATAATCGTGTCAATGTTATCTATCAAATACCACTTGCTGAAATTGTCTTTGACTTCTTTGATAAGCTCAAATCTTCGACGCGTGGTTATGCAAGCTTTGACTACGAATTGTCAGAGTACCGCCCATCTAAGCTGGTCAAAATGGATATCCTTCTCAATGGAGACAAGGTGGACGCCCTCAGCTTTATCGTTCACAAGGATTTTGCCTACGAACGTGGGAAACTCATCGTGGATAAGCTCAAGAAAATCATCCCTCGTCAACAATTTGAGGTGCCGATTCAAGCAGCTATTGGGCACAAAATTGTGGCTCGTACTGATATCAAGGCCCTTCGTAAGAACGTACTTGCCAAGTGTTACGGTGGTGACGTTTCTCGTAAACGCAAACTCCTTGAAAAACAAAAAGCTGGTAAGAAACGGATGAAAGCTATCGGATCAGTAGAAGTCCCACAAGAAGCCTTCCTTAGCGTCTTAAGCATGGATGAAGAATAGAAATAAAAAAAACTCTTGAAGATTTTTCAAGAGTTTTTGCTTTAAATGAGAGTGATAAAATCGGAAGCTAACAGAATAGATTAGGTTAGAATTTGACAGAAGTCCTTATTTTTCTTATAATGCAGATGGAAAGGTGGTAGGATGAAAAAATTATTAATTTTAGGTACTGTAGTTACTGCTAGTGTTTTTCTAGCTTCATGCTCCAATAATTCGCAAACAGCAACCGAAGAAAGTTCGACTGCAGTTGTTAGTTCTTCTAGCAGTCAGGAAACAAGTAGTTCTAGTTCTGCTGTTTCTGAAGCGAAAAAGGAAGAGACGCAAATCATCGGTTCGAATGAATATGGTTTTGTCAAGGTACCCAAATCATGGGTTCAATTCCATGAAGTAGAAGGTGGAAATGATATACAGTATAGTGATGGAACAGATATCAACATTGTTACGCTGAATACCTTTAAGGCTGAGCAGTTTAATATCAGCGAAGAAGAGTATGCTAAACTGGATGTTGTGACTGTCTCATCTAGTATTTTAACTTCCAAAGAACAAAGCTCTGATTTCAGTAAGGTTTGGGGCTCCAAATCGACCATTGGAGGTTATGAAGCCTATGTTGTCAATGCAATTGCTAAGTCAGGGAAATACCTCGTTACCTGGGTTTTCCGATCAAATGATGGTAAAATCCGCTATGTTTCACTTGAAGGGGATGGGGAAACTTTAAAAACAATCTTACCGATGGTTGAAAGTAGCTGGTCAACTACTAAATCTGAATAAATGAAAAAAGAAGATCCTTGGTCTTCTTTTTATTTTTTTTACGAATAGATAGATGAGTAGAAAAAGAAATGGAGTTGTATATGAAGATCACAAACTATGAGATTTACAAATTGAGAAAAGCTGGGCTGACCAATCAACAAATTTTAACTGTTCTTGAGTACGACGAGACTGTAGATCAGGAGCTCTTGCTAGGTGATATTGCAGAAATTTCAGGTTGTCGTAATCCTGCTGTCTTTATGGAACGCTATTTCCAGATAGATGATGCACAGTTGGAGAAGGAGTTTCAGAAATTTCCATCCTTCTCGATTCTTGATGACTGTTATCCTTGGGATCTGAGTGAGATTTATGATGCTCCAGCGCTCTTGTTTTATAAAGGAAATCTAGACCTGTTGAAATTTCCAAAGGTTGCTGTTGTAGGGAGTCGTTCATGTTCTAGTCAGGGAGCAAAGTCGGTTCAGAAAGTCATTCAAGGTTTGGAAAACGAATTAATCGTGGTCAGTGGTTTAGCCAAAGGGATTGATACGGCTGCCCATATGGCTGCACTCCAGAATGGAGGAAGAACGATTGCCGTCATTGGAACAGGATTGGATGTTTTTTATCCCCGAGCCAATAAACGTTTGCAGGAACACATTGGCAATCACCATTTGGTACTTAGCGAATACGGACCAGGTGAAGAACCCTTGAAATTTCACTTTCCAGCTCGTAATCGAATCATAGCAGGACTATGTCGAGGAGTTATTGTAGCAGAGGCAAGGATGCGTTCAGGGAGTCTCATTACCTGTGAGCGAGCTATGGAGGAAGGACGTGATGTCTTTGCCATTCCAGGAAACATTTTAGATGGCCATTCAGATGGTTGTCACCACCTGATTCAAGAGGGAGCAAAGCTGATTAGCAGTGGTCAAGATGTGTTGGCTGAGTTTGAATTTTAAGAAGAAATTTGTTCATTCAGATAAACTTTTCTTCTATATATAGGACTTAGGTCTTGACAGCTATAGAAAAATGGTTTACACTTTATAAAGTTTATTACTTTGAAAAGGTGTGATAGTGTGGCTACGGCAACAAAGAAGAAAAAATCAACAGTTAAGAAAAATCTAGTCATCGTAGAGTCGCCTGCTAAAGCGAAAACGATTGAGAAATATCTAGGCAGAAATTACAAGGTTTTAGCCAGTGTCGGGCATATCCGTGATTTGAAAAAATCCAGTATGTCAGTCGACATTGAAAATAACTATGAACCGCAGTATATCAATATCCGAGGCAAAGGCCCTCTCATCAATGACTTGAAAAAAGAAGCCAAAAAGGCCAATAAAGTCTTTCTGGCGAGTGACCCGGACCGTGAAGGAGAAGCTATTTCCTGGCATTTGGCTCACATTCTCAACTTGGACGAGAATGATGCCAACCGTGTAGTCTTTAATGAAATTACCAAAGACGCAGTAAAAAATGCCTTTAAAGAACCTCGCAAGATTGACATGGACTTGGTCGACGCCCAACAGGCTCGTCGAGTCTTAGACCGCTTGGTAGGGTATTCGATTTCGCCTATTTTGTGGAAAAAGGTCAAGAAGGGCTTATCAGCAGGACGCGTGCAGTCTGTTGCCCTTAAGCTCATCATTGACCGTGAAAATGAAATCAATGCCTTCCAACCGGAAGAATACTGGACAATTGATGGTGTTTTTAAGAAGGGAACCAAGCAATTTCAGGCTTCTTTCTATGGTATGAATGGCAAAAAGATGAAATTGACCACCAACGAAGAAGTTAAAGAAGTCTTGTCCCATTTGACTAGCAAAGACTTCACAGTTGACCAGGTAGATAAGAAAGAACGCAAACGCAATGCGCCCCTACCTTATACGACTTCAACCATGCAAATGGATGCGGCTAACAAAATTAATTTCCGTACTCGAAAGACCATGATGGTGGCTCAACAGCTCTATGAAGGGATCAATATCGGATCAGGTGTGCAAGGTTTGATTACCTATATGCGTACAGACTCGACTCGTATCAGTCCTGTGGCTCAGAATGAAGCGGCAAGCTACATTAACGACCGTTTTGGTAGCAAGTATTCCAAGCATGGTAGCAAGGTCAAGAATGCCTCAGGTGCTCAAGATGCCCACGAAGCCATTCGTCCATCTAGCGTCTTTAACACACCAGAAAGCATCGCTAAGTACTTGGACAAAGACCAGCTCAAACTTTATACCCTTATCTGGAACCGTTTTGTGGCTAGCCAGATGACGGGAGCTATCTTTGATACCATGGCTGTTAAGCTTTCTCAAAATGGGGTTCAGTTTGCAGCGAATGGAAGCCAAGTTAAGTTTGATGGGTATCTTGCTATCTACAATGACTCTGACAAGAACAAAATGTTGCCAGATATGGCAGTAGGAGATGTGGTCAAGCAGGTCAATAGCAAGCCAGAACAACATTTCACCCAACCACCAGCTCGCTATTCGGAAGCGACTCTTATCAAGACCTTGGAAGAAAATGGGGTTGGACGTCCGTCAACCTACGCTCCGACCATTGAAACCATCCAAAAACGATACTACGTTCGTCTGGCAGCCAAACGTTTTGAACCGACAGAATTGGGAGAAATTGTCAATAAACTCATTGTTGAATACTTCCCAGACATTGTCAATGTGACCTTCACAGCTGAAATGGAAGGAAAACTGGATGATGTTGAAGTTGGAGAAGAGCAGTGGCAACGTGTTATTGATGAATTTTATAAACCATTCTCCAAAGAAGTATCCAAGGCTGAAGAGGAAATGGAAAAAATCCAGATCAAGGATGAGCCAGCTGGATTTGACTGTGAGGTCTGTGGTAGTCCAATGGTGATTAAGCTCGGTCGTTTTGGTAAATTCTATGCTTGTAGTAATTTCCCAGACTGCCGTCATACTCAGGCAATTGTCAAAGAGATTGGAGTCGAGTGTCCAAGCTGTCATCAAGGACAAATCATCGAACGCAAAACCAAGCGAAATCGTATCTTCTATGGTTGCAATCGCTATCCAGAATGTGAATTTACTTCCTGGGACAAACCAATTGGCCGAGACTGTCCAAAATGCGGACACTTCCTTATGGAGAAAAAGGTCCGTGGTGGTGGCAAGCAGATTGTGTGTAGTAATGGCGACTACGAAGAAGAGAAAATTAAATAAAATGAAGAGTCCTGAAAATAAATTTCAGGCTCTTTTTACTTGATGCTTGACAAATTTCCTCACTTTGTGGGAAACTAGTAGAAGATTATTTCAATTAGGAGAAGACATGCGTATTATTTACCTTGGTATTGGTTTTATTTCTTTAGCCTTGGCTATTGTTGGGGTTGTCTTGCCCCTCTTGCCAACAACGCCCTTCCTTTTGCTATCGATCGCTTGCTTTTCCAAATCCTCAAAGAAATTTGAAGACTGGCTATATCACACCAAGCTCTATCAGACTTATGTAGCTGACTTTCGCGAGACCAAGTCTATCGCGCGTGAACGTAAGAAAAAAATCATCGTATCTATCTATATCTTGATGGGGATCTCTATTTATTTTGCCCCTCTCTTACCTGTCAAAATTGGTCTGGGAGCCCTAACCATCTTTATCACCTACTATCTCTTTAAAGTCATTCCTGACAAAGAATAGTTAAAATAGTAGTTATTTGCCTTGATAAAAATGAAAGTATATTTAAAATAATATGATATAATAAATTTAAAGAAAACATCAAGGAGAATCAAATGATTTACGAATTTTGTGCTGAAAATGTGACCTTGCTAGAAAAAGCGATGCAGGCTGGAGCTCGTCGAATCGAACTTTGTGACAATCTAGCAGTGGGAGGAACAACACCTAGCTATGGAGTGACCAAGGTAGCGGTTGAACTGGCAACTAACTACGACACCACCATCATGACCATGATTCGTCCCCGTGGTGGCGACTTTGTCTATACTGATCTTGAAATAACGATCATGCTAGAAGACATTCGTTTGACTGCTCAGGCTGGAAGTCAAGGGGTTGTATTTGGGGCTTTAACTGCTGATAAAAAGTTGGATAAGGCTAATCTTGAGAAGTTGATTGCCGCATCTAAAGGAATGGAAATTGTCTTTCACATGGCCTTTGATGAATTGAGTGATGAAGACCAGTTGGAAGCCATTGACTGGCTCAGCCAAGCTGGTGTCACTCGTATCTTAACTCGAGCGGGTGTGTCTGGGGACTCGCTAGAAGAACGTTTTGCTCACTATCACAGAATTTTGGAACATGCAGCTGGTAAAATTGAAATCTTACCAGGTGGGGGAATTGACTTGGACAACCGTCAAACCTTTATCGACCAGCTGGGTGTGACACAATTGCATGGAACCAAGGTTGTCTTTTAAAAAATAGAAAGGAACTGCTAGCTTTTGGTAGCAGTTTTCACTTATGTTTGAAATTTTTAAATCCTATCAGTTTAATAAAGAAAAAGCTCATGCCTATGGTTTTGTAGAAAATGGAGAGGTCTGGAACTATAGTTGCCAGATTTTGCAGGGTGAATTTTTCATGACAGTCTCTATCACACCTGATAATGTGAGCTTTCAGGTCTTTGATCAGGAAACGGGTGACCTCTATCCTCAAGTACACATGGAAAGTATGCGGGGAAGTTTTGTCGGAAGTGTCCGTGAGGCTTGTTTGGAGATTCTTTACCAGATTCGGAAGGCTTGCTTTGATGTGCAGGATTTTATCTGTCCTCAGACTAAGCGTATCATGGCTCAAGTTCAGGAAAAGTATGGTAATCAATTGGAGTATTTGTGGGAAAAATCGCCTGATACAGCTGTATTGCGCCATGAAGACAATCAAAAGTGGTATGCTGTTTTGATGAGAATCCCATGGGATAAGCTGGAAAAGGGCAGAGAAGGGCTGGTCGAAGCAGTCAACATCAAACACGACCAAGTAGCGGATTTACTTTCACAAAAAGGTATTTATCCAGCCTTTCATATGAACAAACGCTACTGGCTTAGTCTGGTCCTTGATGATAGTTTGCAAGATGAAAAAGTGGTAGAACTCATCGAAAAAAGTTGGAACTTGACTGTGAAAAAATAGGGAAATTCGCTTGAGTTTTCAAATACTTTCAATTAACAAAATATTCTTTACTGAAGAAATTTTCAGAAAATAATGGATTTTTTCTTGACAAGTGTTTTTAGCTATGCTAAAATACTAAACAAGATATCAAACGAAGGAGAAAGTCAAACATGAAAACAGCTAAGTTTAATCAATTTGCTTTGTTGTTGAGGTACTCGGGCTAGTGCAAAAGCATTAGTCCTGTTTGGCTTACCAAGCGGGAGTAAATCAACATCTCGCTTGGGCTTCTGAGCGAGATGTTTTTTTAAAACCACATATGGAAAAGGGGAAATCTTATGCGTAAAGTTGAATTTTTTGATACAAGCCTTCGTGATGGGGAACAAACACCTGGTGTTAACTTCTCAATAAAGGAAAAAGTTTCCATTGCAAGACAGCTGGAGAAATGGGGAATTTCTGTAATTGAAGCTGGTTTTCCAGCTGCTAGTCCAGATTCATTTATAGCCGTTCAAGAAATTGCTAGAGCCATGAAAAAAACAGCAGTGACAGGATTAGCTCGTTCTGTAAAATCTGATATTGATGCGTGTTATGAGGCTCTTAAGGATGCCAAGTATCCACAAATTCATGTCTTTATCGCTACTAGTCCGATTCACCGCAAGTATAAGCTCAATAAGAGCAAGGAAGAGATTTTAGAAGCTATCAAGGAACATGTTTCTTACGCACGTTCTAAGTTTGAAATCGTCGAATTCTCTCCTGAAGATGCGACTAGAACAGAGTTGGATTTCCTCTTACAAGTTGTTCAAACAGCGGTCGATGCAGGTGCATCTTATATCAATATCCCTGACACAGTTGGCTTTACGACTCCAGAAGAGTTTGCACGTATCTTTGATCACTTGACTGAAAATATTAAATCAGATCATAAAGTTGTCTTTGGTGTTCACTGTCACGATGATCTCGGTATGGCAACTGCAAATACTTTGATAGCAATTAAACACGGTGCTGGACGTGTCCAGGGAACTATTAATGGTATCGGTGAACGCGCAGGTAATGTTGCTCTTGAAGAAGTAGCTGTTGCTTTGAAGATTCGTGAGGATTTCTTCCAAGCAACTAGTGATATTGTTTTGGATGAAACAATGAATACGTCAGAAATGGTTTCTCGCTTCTCTGGTATTCCAGTTCCTAAAAACAAGGCTGTCGTTGGTGGCAATGCCTTTTCTCACGAGTCTGGTATTCACCAAGATGGAGTTCTTAAAAATCCTCTTACTTATGAGATCATCACACCTGAATTGGTCGGTGTTAAGAGTAATAGCCTTCCGCTTGGAAAATTGTCAGGTCGCCATGCTTTTGTTGAAAAACTAAGAGAATTGGCTCTAGACTTTACAGAAGAGGATATCAAACCACTCTTCGCCAAGTTCAAGGCACTAGCGGATAAGAAACAAGAAATCACAGATGCAGATATTCGAGCTCTGGTAGCTGGAACCATGGTTGAAAATCCAGAAGGCTTCCACTTTGATGATTTACAACTTCAAACCCATGCAGATAATGACATTGAAGCGCTTGTTAGCCTAGCCAACATGGATGGTGAAAAAGTCGAATTTAATGCGACAGGGCAAGGTTCCGTTGAAGCGATATTTAATGCTATTGACAAGTTCTTCAATCAATCTGTTCGCTTGGTGTCCTATACTATCGATGCGGTGACAGATGGAATCGATGCCCAGGCTCGTGTTTTGGTCACTGTTGAAAACAGAGATACAGAAACCATCTTTAACGCAGCAGGTCTTGACTTCGATGTGTTGAAAGCTTCTGCTATTGCCTATATCAATGCCAATACCTTTGTTCAAAAAGAGAATGCTGGTGAGATGGGGCAAAGTGTTTCCTACCGAGACATGCCTAGTGTGTAAAGGAGAAGGCTATGACAAAGAAAATAGTAGCTCTAGCAGGAGATGGAATCGGTCCAGAAATTATGGAAGCTGGTTTAGTGGTTCTGGAAGCTCTAGCCGAAAAAACTGGCTTTGACTATGTGATAGACAGGCGCCCCTTTGGAGGTGCAGGTATTGATGCTACGGGGCATCCCTTACCTGATGAAACCCTCAAGGCATGTAGAGAAGCAGATGCTATTCTCCTAGCAGCTATCGGTAGTCCTCAGTATGATGGCGCAGCGATTCGGCCTGAACAAGGCTTGCTGGCTCTTCGTAAGGAACTCAACCTCTATGCTAATATTCGCCCCGTAAAAATCTTTGACAGTCTCAAGCATTTGTCACCTCTCAAACCGGAACGAATTGCTGGTGTAGACTTTGTCGTGGTGCGTGAGTTGACAGGTGGAATTTACTTTGGGGATCATATCCTTGAAGAACGCAAAGCGCGTGATATCAACGACTACAGCTATGAGGAAGTAGAGCGGATTATTCGTAAGGCCTTTGAAATTGCAAGCAATCGCAGTAAAATCGTTACTAGTATTGATAAACAAAATGTTCTGGCAACCTCTAAACTCTGGCGCAGAGTGGCTGAGGAAGTCGCACAGGATTTCCCAGATGTAACCTTGGAACACCAGTTGGTGGACTCAGCTGCCATGCTCATGATTACCAATCCTGCTAAATTTGATGTCATCGTGACAGAAAATCTTTTTGGAGATATTCTCTCAGATGAATCAAGCGTTCTATCTGGCACACTTGGAGTCATGCCATCTGCTAGTCATTCTGAAAAAGGGCCAAGTCTTTATGAGCCTATTCACGGTTCGGCACCTGATATTGCAGGTCAAGGAATTGCCAATCCTATCTCTATGATTTTGTCAGTTGCTATGATGTTGAGAGACAGTTTTGGACGTTATGAGGATGCAGAGCGTATCGAGCGTGCTGTTGAAGCTAGTTTAGCGGCTGGCATTTTAACAAGAGATATTGGAGGACAGGCTTCTACTAAGGAAATGACAGAAGCCATCATTGAAAGATTATGAAGATAAATGAAGGAATCACGCTTGCCCTCTTGATTTGGAATTTGCTGATTTTCTCGATTTATGGCATTGACAAATCCAAGGCAAGAAGAGGTGCTTGGCGCGTCCCAGAGAAAATTTTACTCATTTTAGCCTTTACTTGTGGTGGTTTTGGTGCCTGGTTGGCAGGAATCATATTTCACCACAAGACTAGAAAATGGTATTTCAAAACAGTTTGGTTTCTCGGGATGGTGACCACACTAGTAGCCTTATATTTTATTTGGAGGTAATGGATGGCAGGAAAATCGATTTTTGATAAATTATGGGACCGTCATGTCATCACAGGAGAAGAAGGGCAGCCCCAACTCATGTATGTGGATCAGCACTATATTCATGAAGTGACCAGTCCCCAAGCTTTTCAAGGATTACGAGATGTAGGTCGCAGATTGAGACGGCCAGACTTGACATTTGGGACCTTTGATCACAATGTACCAACCGTCAATATCTACGATATTCGAGATGTCATTTCTAAGGCTCAAATTGATAAGCTTGCTGAAAATGTTGAGGAGTTTGGAATTGAACATGCGGCCCACGGTTCTGAAAAGCAGGGGATCGTTCACATGGTAGGTCCAGAGACAGGACGGACGCAACCAGGAAAATTCATCGTCTGTGGAGATAGCCACACAGCTACTCACGGAGCTTTCGGAGCTATCGCTTTTGGGATTGGGACCAGTGAGGTCGAGCATGTCTTTGCTACTCAAACCCTCTGGCAAGTTAAACCCAAGAAAATGTTGGTTGAATTCACTGGAGTTCCTCAAAAAGGAGTTTATTCTAAGGATTACATTCTCGCCTTAATTGCCAAGTACGGCGTTGCTTGTGGTGTAGGATATGTGGTGGAATATCGTGGGCAAGCGATTGATGCTCTGACCATGGAAGAGCGAATGACCATCTGCAATATGTCCATCGAGTTTGGCTCTAAGATGGGCATCATGAATCCAGATCAAACTACCTATGATTATCTCAGAGGACGAGAATGTGTTCCAGAGGATTTCGAGGAGGCAGTTGCCGACTGGAAGACCCTTGTCAGTGATAGTGATGCTGTTTATGATAAGGTTATCCGGATGGATGTCTCAGACTTAGCTCCTATGGTGACCTGGGGAACCAATCCTGCTATGGGCGTTGACTTTGACAGTAGTTTTCCAGAGATTAAGGATATGAATGATGAGCGAGCCTACAATTACATGGACTTGGAGCCTGGTCAAAAGCCAGCGGACATTGAACTAGGCTATATTTTTATCGGGTCTTGTACCAATGCTCGTCTCAGTGACTTGCAACTGGCTGCTCGATTTGTAAAAGGGAAGAAAATAGCTCCCAATCTAACAGCAATTGTAGTTCCAGGCTCTCGTCCTGTGAAACGAGCTGCTGAGAAGTTGGGCTTGGACAAGGTCTTTCTGGATGCTGGCTTTGAGTGGAGAGACCCAGGTTGCTCCATGTGTCTAGGGATGAATCCCGACAAGGTACCAGATGGCGTGCACTGTGCTTCAACCAGCAACCGTAACTTTGAAGATAGACAGGGATTTGGCGCTAAGACCCATCTCTGCAGCCCAGCCATGGCAGCTGCAGCAGCTATCGCAGGGCGCTTCGTAGATGTTCGGCAAATGCCAGAGGCCCAGTAAGGAGAGGATATGGAGAAATTTACAGTTTATACGGGAACGACTGTTCCTCTCATGAATGATAACATTGACACCGACCAAATCCTTCCCAAGCAGTTTCTCAAGTTAATTGATAAAAAAGGCTTTGGTAAGTACCTCATGTATGCTTGGCGTTATCTGGACGACAAGTATACTGAGGATCCTGACTTTGTCTTTAACCGACCTGAATATCGAAAAGCTAGTATTCTCATCTCAGGGGATAACTTCGGGGCAGGGTCTTCCAGAGAACACGCAGCTTGGGCTCTAGCTGACTATGGGTTTAAGGTCGTGATTGCAGGATCTTTCGGGGACATTCATTATAATAATGAACTCAATAATGGCATGTTGCCTATTGTTCAGCCTAGGGAGGTTAGAGAAAAACTAGCCAAACTCAAACCGACCGATCAGGTAACTGTGGACTTGGAAAAACAAAAAATCATCTCACCAGTTGGAGAATTCACTTTCGAAATCGATAACGAATGGAAACACAAGCTCTTAAATGGTTTGGATGATATCGGTATTACCTTGCAGTACGAAGATTTGATTGCTGCTTATGAAAAACAACGCCCAGCCTATTGGCAGGAATAGAATAGAATAAAAATAGAAAAGGAAATAGAACTATGACAAAACACATTCAATGGAACGGAACACTTTCTCAAGAAGGCTATGACATTTTAAAAGGTGAGGGCGGATGTATCGTTTGCCCTACTAAAGTCGGATACATTATCATGACTAGCGATAAGGCAGGTCTTGAACGCAAATTCGAAGCTAAAGAACGTAACCGTAACAAACCAGGTGTTGTACTTTGTGCTAGCATGGATGAGCTTCGTGCTTTAGCACAACTCAATCCAGAAATTGAAGCCTTCTACCAAAAACATTGGGACGAAGACATCCTACTTGGTTGTATCCTTCCATGGAAACCAGAAGCTTTTGAGAAATTGAAAGCATATGGTGATGGTCGTGAAGAACTCATGACAGACGTTCGTGGTACTAGCTGTTTTGTCATCAAGTTTGGTAAAGCTGGTGAACAGTTGGCTGCTAAACTTTGGGAAGAAGGCAAGATGGTATACGCCTCATCAGCTAACCCATCTGGAAAAGGAAACCGTGGTAAGGTGGAAGGAATCGGAGAACGAATCGAAGGAGCAGTGGATCTTGTCATCGAAGCTGACGATTATGTAGCATCCATCCAACCTGACAAAACCATTGAAACTCGCTACGAGCAAGGTGTGATGGTGTCTATGGTTGATAAAGATGGTAAACTCATCCCAGAACAAGGAGGAGACCGTTCAATCTCACCAGCACCAGTTGTTATCCGCAAAGGGCTTGACATTGATAAAATCATGATGCACCTGTCAGATACCTTTAACTCATGGGACTACCGTCAGGGTGAATATTACTAAGATAAAAAAAGAAGTCTAGTGTTATGAGATATTTAAGCTCCTAACACTGGGCTTTTTGTTTGGAAATTCTTTTCTTTTTCTATAGGATATGATATTCTATATATAAAATATATGTTTATAGAAATTAATCAATTAAATTTAACAGCCTATAATGTGAAACAGGAGCTATAAAATGGAAGATAAAGTAAATTATTGGATGATAGTTGCAGGTCGTGGTGGCAATGTCTGGTCCTTATTTAAAGAAGAGAATATAGCTTGCATAGATTTTGATTCTAATTTGTCTAGTATTCTAGATTATAAAAATCCTCAAGAATTGAATCAGGGAAAACAGAGAGATAAATTTATTTGGAAATTTGCTCATGACATAAAAAAAGATGATTACATAATAGCTACCACAGGATTTAAGAAAATTTTAGGAATTGGTCAATGTGTGAAACCTTATTATTTTGATGAAACAAAATCAAAGTTTAAACATTGTATTAGTGTTAATTGGTTGAAAGTAGATGGTGGATGGGAATACCAAGGTACAAAAGGTGCAAGACAAACCATCAACTGGGACAGAAACAAGGAACGTATCAATTTATATAAATCCATTCTAAATGGCACATACAGAAAAAATATAGAGAAAGTTGTTATGAATAAAAATATTAACGATTATTTAGATATATTAAGAAAATCCAAAAACCTTATCCTTCGAGGTGCACCTGGTACAGGAAAAACACACCTTGCTATTGATATTGCAAACGAATTAACAGATGGCAACAAAGATCAAATCGGCTTTGTACAGTTTCACCCATCTTATGATTATACGGATTTTGTAGAGGGTTTGAGACCGGTATCAAATGGGGATGGATCTATTGAGTTTAGGCTACAGGACGGTATTTTTAAAGATTTTTGTCAGAAAGCAAAAGAAGCCCAATTGATTGGAGGACAAGATAATTTTGATGAGGCTTGGGATTCTTACTTAGAATATATAAATGTTGCTGAAGAAAAAGAATATATAACAAAAACATCTTACTTATCTGTTAATAGTAGACAAAATTTGTCAGTAAATTATGATAGTGGTGTTCCAGGATGGTCACTACCTCGCAAATATGTTTACGAGTTGTATAAAGATAAAAATTATAATAAGCAAGAATACTACAAAAGTGGTGGAAAAACTGTCCTAGAAACATTGAGAAAGAGATTTGGTTTGAAAGACTATGTTTCCCCAACAGAAATTGACACAGACAAGAAATTCGTTTTCATCATTGATGAAATCAACCGTGGAGAGATTTCTAAGATTTTTGGTGAACTCTTTTTCTCTATTGACCCTGACTATCGTGGTCAGAAGGGGAGTGTTTCTACTCAATATACCAATCTACACGAAAACGATGAGAAGTTTTATATCCCCGAAAATGTTTACATCATCGGAACAATGAATGATATTGACCGCTCGGTGGACACCTTTGATTTTGCTATGCGTCGTCGTTTCCGTTTTGTTGAAATTACTGCTGAAAGTCAACTTGGTATGCTTGATGAAGTGCTTGGTGATAAAGCCGAAGAAGCTAAAATTCGTCTAAGAAACTTGAATGCTGAAATCGAAAAAGTTCAGGAGTTAAATAGTCATTATCATATCGGTCCAAGTTATTTCCTTAAGTTGAAGGATGTGGACTTTGACTATGAATTACTCTGGTCTGATTATCTCAAACCACTTTTGGAGGATTACTTACGGGGTTCTTATGAAGAGTCTGAAACTCTGGCAACATTGAAAAAAGCATTTGATCTTACAAATAACGAGCAAACAGTTCAGCAAGATACTGGTGATAATGATGCGGATAACTGATAATCAGCATAAAATTGCTAAAGAAGATTTTGTCGCAGAATATCCCAAACTAAGTCAAGCTCTTCTTGATAGAACACTGGATAACCTTTCTAGAGAGGATAATATCTTTATTTTTCCAAATGATTTGACTCATACTCCTGATTTAGAGAAGGACCAAAAGATTTTTGAAACTGTCAATCAGGAAATTAAGACTGGGAATGTGATTGGTTTTCTGGGGTGTGGTCAGGAAAAATTGACGATTTCCTCTCGTTTTTCTGATGAAAGTAACGACCATTTTTTGCATTATCTTTTACAAAAGGTTCTCAATATCAATCTGACTAGTTTGGATGTCGGTCTATCTCCTGAAGATAAGCTTTATCAACTCTTTGTTTACCTCTTTCCAAAGTATCTGCAAGCTGCTCTCCGAAAAGGTCTTTATAAGGAATACCAGCAATTTTTCCATAACGATAGTCATGTAAAGGGAGCCGTTGATGTAGGAAATCATCTTAAGAAAAATCTCCCTTTTACGGGAAATATTGCCTATATCACTAGAGAGTTCACCTATGATAATCCACTCATGCAGTTGATTCGGCATACGATTGAGTACATAAAGACTCAAAAAAGTTTTGGAGCACTACTCGATAGTAATCGTGAAAATATGGCAGAAATCGTGCGAGTAACTCCATCTTATAAACTCGCTGATCGTGCTAAGATTATCAGAATGAATAAAATCAAACCCATCCGACACGCCTACTTCAGAGAGTACAGAAAGTTACAGGAACTCTGCTTGATGATTCTGAGTAGAGAAAAGCATGGTCTTGGACCTCAATCTCAAAGGGTACATGGTATTCTCTTTGATGTTGCCTGGCTTTGGGAAGAGTATGTTCATACCTTGTTGCCAAAAGGTTTCATTCATCCACGAAATAAAGATAAGACGAACGGAATTTCAGTATTTTCTGTTGGGAAACGAAAAGTATATCCAGATTTTTATGACAGAGAACGAAAGATTGTTCTAGATGCAAAATATAAAAAACTGGAGTTCACTGAAAAAGGAATTAACCGCGAGGACTTGTTCCAGCTGATTTCCTATTCATATATTTTAAAAGCTGAGAAAGCTGGACTGATTTTTCCTAGTATGGAGCAGTCAGTAAATAGTGAAATAGGAAAAGTAGTTGGCTATGGAGCTCAATTGAAGAAGTGGTCTATCCAAATCCCTCAGAATGCCTCATCCTATAGTGCATTTTGTAAAATGATGGAAAATTCAGAAGAAAATTTTAAAGCAATTATTGATGAAGAAGTGGGGAGAAAATAATCTCTCCTCTTTCTCTTATCATTTAAACAAGTAATTCCCGAACGATATAATTTGATTATTAAAAATATTTGACAAAAACTGTACTTTGGTTTATAATTAATTAAGGAAACGTCGGAAAAAGGCGTAGAGATGCGCAAGCATAGGTAGGTCATTACAAAAGAAACGAGACATCGATATGTTAAATGAATTTCCAATTTTTGATTACGAAGATATTCAGTTGATCCCAAATAAATGTGTCATTAAAAGCCGTGCAGAAGCAGACACGAGTGTCACACTTGGAAATCACTCTTTTAAACTACCTGTTGTACCTGCAAATATGCAGACGATTTTGGATGAGAACGTAGCAGAGCAACTGGCTAAAGGCGGTTACTTTTACATTATGCACCGCTTTGATGAAGCGGGGCGCATTCCTTTTATCAAACGTATGCACGATCAAGGGCTCATTGCTTCCATTTCTGTTGGTGTTAAGGATTACGAGTATGATTTTGTTAGCCAACTCAAGGCTGATGCTCCTGAGTATATCACGATTGACATTGCTCATGGTCATGCGGATAGCGTGATTTCTATGATTCAGCACATCAAGAAGGAATTGCCAGATACTTTTGTCATTGCTGGGAATGTGGGAACACCAGAAGCTGTGCGTGAACTGGAAAATGCTGGTGCGGATGCTACCAAGGTTGGAATCGGTCCTGGTAAGGTTTGTATCACCAAGGTCAAGACTGGTTTTGGTACAGGTGGTTGGCAGTTGGCAGCACTTCGCTGGTGTGCTAAGGCGGCTCGCAAACCGATTATTGCTGATGGTGGGATTCGTACTCATGGTGATATTGCCAAGTCTATCCGTTTCGGTGCTAGCATGGTCATGATTGGTTCCCTCTTTGCAGGACATATCGAAAGCCCAGGAAAGACAATCGAACTTGATGGGGAACAGTTCAAAGAATACTATGGTTCAGCTTCTCAATACCAAAAAGGAGCATATAAAAATGTGGAAGGCAAACGCATCTTACTCCCTACCAAAGGACACTTGCAAGACACCCTTACTGAGATGGAGCAGGACTTGCAAAGTGCCATTTCCTACGCAGGTGGACGCAAGGTTGCGGACCTCAAACACGTTGATTATGTGATCGTGAAAAACTCTATCTGGAACGGGGATGCTTCCCACTAATGGACGCTTAGTCCACCCATAAAAAACTTGTTATTAGAGCAAATTTCTGTTATAATAAGACAAGTTTCCACCCTTAGTGTAATGGATATCACGTAAGATTCCGGTTCTTGAGATGGGGGTTCGATTCCCTCAGGGTGGATGTAAACAGTCTAAGAAAGCCTTAAATAAGGCTTTTTTCTTTATATTGCCACTAAAATTGAAAATTGTCTTCTAAAAAATGCTCAATTCCTCTCTAGTCCCGTTTTAAAGTGACTAAGGGGGCTTTTTTTGATATAATAAGAAAGACTGTTATCAGTTAGAAAGAGGTTGGTATGAAAGAATTACAAACTGTACTGAAAGACCGTTTTGCAATCGAATTTGCAGATAAAAAGCTACTAGAAACTGCCTTTACTCATACGAGTTATGCCAATGAGCACCGCCTCTTAAAAATTTCACACAATGAGCGCTTGGAATTTTTAGGAGACGCTGTTCTGCAATTATTGATTTCAGAATATCTGTATAAAAAATATCCTAAGAAACCAGAGGGAGATTTGTCTAAACTCCGTGCTATGATTGTCCGTGAGGAGAGTTTGGCTGGTTTTGCGCGTGATTGTCAGTTTGATCAGTTTATCAAGCTAGGAAAAGGGGAAGAAAAGTCTGGTGGGCGCAATCGTGACACCATTCTTGGGGATGCTTTTGAAGCCTTTCTGGGAGCATTGCTTTTAGACAAGGATGTTGCTAGGGTAAAAGAGTTTATCTATCAGGTCATGATTCCCAAGGTTGAAGCAGGTGACTTTGAAATGATTAAGGATTACAAGACACACCTGCAAGAGCTGCTCCAGGTCAATGGCGATGTGGATATTCGTTACCAGGTGACCTCTGAGACAGGGCCTGCCCATGACAAGGTTTTTGATGTAGAAGTTCTAGTTGAGGGCAAGAGTATCGGAAAAGGCCAAGGTCGTTCTAAAAAATTAGCAGAGCAAGAGGCCGCCAAAAATGCAGTTGAGAAGGGGCTGGATTCATGTATTTAAAGGAAATTGAGATTCAGGGATTCAAGTCCTTTGCTGACAAGACCAAGGTAGTCTTTGACCAAGGTGTGACAGCTGTCGTTGGGCCCAATGGATCTGGAAAATCAAATATCACAGAAAGTCTGCGATGGGCCTTGGGAGAGTCCAGTGTCAAGAGCCTTCGTGGTGGCAAGATGCCTGACGTTATCTTTGCTGGGACAGAAAGTCGCAAACCACTCAATTATGCTTCGGTTGTCGTGACTTTGGATAATGAAGATGGTTTTATCAAGGATGCGGGGCAAATCATTAAGGTAGAACGTCATATTTACCGTAGTGGTGATAGCGAGTATCGAATTGATGGCAAAAAAGTCCGTCTTCGTGATGTACATGACCTTTTCTTGGATACTGGTTTGGGACGTGATTCCTTCTCTATTATTTCCCAAGGGAAGGTTGAGGAGATTTTTAACTCCAAGCCTGAAGAACGTCGAGCTATTTTTGAAGAAGCTGCTGGAGTTTTAAAATACAAGACTCGTCGAAAAGAAACAGAGAGCAAACTGCAACAAACTCAGGACAATCTAGACCGCTTAGAGGACATTATCTATGAGTTGGACAATCAAATCAAGCCCCTTGCAAAACAAGCCGAGAATGCTCGTAAGTTTCTCGACTTGGATGGTCAACGTAAGGCAATTTACTTGGATGTACTGGTTGCCCAAATCAAGGAAAACAAGGCTGAACTAGAGCTGACAGTAGAAGAACTAACTCAGGTTCAGGAACTTTTGACTAGCTATTACCAAAAGCGTCAAGAGTTAGAAGAGGAAAATCAAAGTCTTAAAAAGAAACGCCAGGATCTCCAAGCTCAAATGTCCAAAGACCAAGGAAGCTTGTTGGATTTGACGAATCTGATAAGTGATTTAGAGAGAAAATTAGCCCTATCCAAACTGGAGTCCGAGCAGGTAGCCCTCAATCAACAAGAAGCGCAAGCCCGTTTGACTGCTTTGGAAGATAAGAGAAAGACTCTAAGTAAGGAGAAGACTGAAAAAGAAGCGAACTTGGCACAGTTAGAGGAAAATCTAGCTGAAAATAACAAGGAACTCAATCGTTTAGAGGCAGAAATGCTAGCTTTTTCAGATGATCCTGACCAGATGATCGAGCTCTTACGCGAACGCTTTGTCGCTCTTTTACAAGAAGAAGCGGATGTCTCAAACCAGTTGACCCGCATCGAGAATGAACTAGAGAACAGCCGTCAACTCTCTCAAAAACAAGCAGATCAACTTGAGAAACTGAAAGAACAATTAGCTACAGCTAAAGAGAAGGCTAATCAGCAAAAGTCTGAGCTTGAAACTGCCAAGGAGCAGGTTCAGAAATTATTGGCTGACTACCAAGCTAGTGCCAAGGAGCAAGAGGAACAAAAAGTTTCTTACCAAGCTCAGCAGAGTCAACTCTTTGATCGTCTGGATAGTCTCAAAAACAAGCAGGCTAGAGCCCAAAGTTTGGAAAATATCCTTAGGAATCACAGTAACTTTTACGCGGGTGTTAAGAGTGTTCTCCAAGAAAAAGACCGCCTAGGCGGGATTATTGGTGCAGTCAGTGAGCATTTGACTTTTGATGTTCATTATCAAACGGCCCTAGAAATTGCGCTTGGTGCCAGCAGTCAGCACATCATCGTAGAAGATGAGAATGCGGCGACTAAGGCTATTGATTTCCTCAAGCGCAACAGAGCCGGTCGTGCAACCTTCCTTCCTTTGACGACTATCAAGGCTCGTACGATTTCTAGTCAGAATCAAGATGCTATCGCTGCAAGTCCAGGATTTCTGGGTATGGCAGATGAGTTGGTGTCGTTTGACAAGAGACTAGAAGCCATTTTCAAAAACTTACTCGCGACAACAGCTATTTTTGATACTGTAGAACATGCACGTTCCGCAGCTCGCCAAGTTCGTTATCAGGTTCGTATGGTGACACTGGATGGGACAGAGTTGCGCACAGGTGGTTCCTACGCGGGTGGTGCCAATCGCCAGAATAACAGTATCTTCATCAAGCCAGAGCTGGAGCAATTACAAAAAGAAATTGCTGAAGAAGAAGCTAGTTTGCGATCAGAAGAAGAAAGTTTGAAGATATTGCAAGATGAGATGGCGGTATTGGTAGAAAGATTAGAAGCTATCAAATCTCAAGGCGAGCAAGCTCGTATTCAGGAGCAAGGTTTGTCCATCGCTTATCAACAAACCAATCAGCAAGTGGAAGAGTTAGAGACTCTTTGGAAACTTCAAGAAGAGGAATTAAATCGTCTTTCTGAAGGAGATTGGCAAGCGGATAAGGAAAAGTGCCAAGAGCGCCTTGCTACTATCGCAAGTGAAAAGCAAAATCTAGAAGCTGAGATTGAAGAGATTAAGTCTAATAAAAACGCTATTCAAGAACGCTATCAAAACTTGCAGGAACAGGTTTCTCAAGCACGCTTGCTTAAGTCAGAACTGCAAGGACAAAAGCGGTACGAAGTGACTGATATTGAACGCCTAGGTAAGGAACTGGATAACCTCAATCTCGAACAAGAGGAAATTCAGCGTCTTCTCCAAGAAAAGGTCGATAATCTTGAGAAGGTTGATACGGATTTGCTAAGTCAGCAGGCGGAAGAGGCCAAAACTCAGAAAACAAACCTCCAACAAGGTTTGATACGCAAACAGTTTGAGTTGGATGATATCGAAGGTCAGCTGGATGATATTGCTAGCCATTTGGATCAAGCTCGTCAGCAGAATGAGGAGTTGATTCGCAAGCAAACACGTGCTGAAGCTAAGAAAGAAAAGGTCAGCGAACGCTTGCGCTATCTACAAGCTCAATTAACAGACCAGTACCAGATCAGCTACACAGAGGCACTAGAAAAGGCTCATGTACTGGAAGACCTAACTCTGGCAGAGCAAGAGGTTAAGGATTTGGAGAAGTCTATTCGCTCACTGGGTCCTGTCAACTTGGACGCTATAGACCAGTATGAAGAAGTTCACAACCGTCTGGATTTCCTCAATAGCCAACGGGATGATATTTTGTCTGCGAAAAACCTGCTCCTTGAGACCATCACAGAGATGAATGATGAGGTTAAGGAACGCTTCAAATCAACCTTTGAGGCGATTCGTGAGTCCTTTAAAGTGACCTTTAGACAGATGTTTGGCGGTGGTCAGGCAGACTTGATATTGACTGAGGGTGACCTTTTAACAGCTGGTGTGGAGATTTCTGTCCAACCACCAGGTAAGAAAATTCAGTCACTCAACCTCATGAGTGGTGGTGAAAAAGCCCTATCGGCCTTGGCCTTATTGTTCTCTATCATTCGAGTCAAAACTATTCCTTTTGTTATCTTGGATGAGGTAGAGGCGGCACTAGACGAAGCCAATGTTAAACGTTTTGGGGATTACCTCAATCGCTTTGACAAGGATAGTCAGTTTATCGTTGTGACCCACCGTAAGGGAACAATGGCGGCAGCAGACTCTATCTATGGGGTTACCATGCAAGAATCAGGTGTTTCTAAGATTGTTTCGGTTAAGTTAAAAGATTTAGAAGAAACAGTAGACTAGTTACCAAATGATAGCATCTCTTAGGAGGTGCTATTTTTTAAAACTCATAGCTTGAATTGTCTATCAAGGTCAGTTCAGGCGCAAAAAACGACATTTGGGATTTCCTCTTAGCGAAAATACTTGCTCTATGATATAATAGTTTCATGATTACAACAGTACCTATTAAGAACGAAAAAGACATTGCAGTACCGGGAAAAACAGTCCTTGTCCTAGGTTATTTTGATGGCATCCACAAGGGGCATCAGAAACTTTTTGAAGTGGCCAGTAAGGCTTCGATGAAGGATTATTTGCCAGTTGTCGTGATGACCTTTACGGAGTCGCCAAAACTTGCCTTACAACCTTATCAACCTGAGCTCATGCTTCACATCGTCAATCACGAGGAACGGGAGCACAAGATGAAGTGGCACGGAGTAGAGGCTCTTTTCTTACTGGATTTTAGTAGCAAATTTGCTAGTTTAACGGGTCAAGAATTCTTTGATACTTATGTTAGAGCTTTAAAACCAGCGATTATCGTAGCAGGATTTGATTACACGTTTGGCTCAGATAAGAAAACTGCGGATGACCTGAAGGACTATTTTGATGGAGAGATCATCATTGTTCCTCCGGTCGAGGACGAAAAGGGAAAGATCAGTTCCACACGGATTCGTCAGGCTATTCTTGATGGAGATGTCAAGGAAGTCAATCATCTACTAGGCACACCGCTTCCAACCCGTGGGATGGTCGTTCACGGAAATGCTCGTGGGCGTACTATCGGTTATCCAACAGCCAATCTGGTCCTAAGAGATCGAACTTATATGCCAGCAGACGGTGTTTACGTAGTAGATATAGAAGTACAACGTCAGAGATATCGTGGCATGGCAAGTGTCGGGAAAAATGTTACTTTCGATGGAGAAGAACCACGTTTTGAAGTCAATATTTTCGACTTTTCAGATGATATTTACGGAGAGACAGTCATGGTCTACTGGTTAGACCGTGTCCGCGATATGGTCAAATTCGACTCCGTAGAGGAACTGGTAGACCAACTCCAGAAAGACGAAGAGATTGCTCGAAACTGGAAGGATGGAGAGTCTATCATTCAAGGGGCTGAGGTATAGAAAACGTCTGAAAATCTACTAGAAGGATTAGTTTTTTTCTAGTAGTTTTGAAAGTTTGATATAACGCACTTTCAGTCCTCTTAGTTACCTATTTTAGCAGCTATTTATGTCCAAATTATAGACGAGGCTTTATTATGCAAACGCAAGAAGAAATGATTGTTTTGGTACCGGAAAAATTAGCAGAAATTGAGCGTGATTATGGTGTCAAAGTTTTGTGGGCTATTGAGTCTGGTAGTCGTGCTTGGGGATTTGAGTCTCCTGATAGTGACTTTGATGTACGATTTATCTACAAACACAAGCAGGATTTTTATCTCCGTTTGAATGAACAGCGCGATGTTATCGAGCTACCAATTGGCGATACTTGGGATGTGAGTGGCTGGGATTTAGACAAGACTTTAAAACTCCTTTATAAGTCAAATCCAACACTATTTGAATGGTTACAGTCACCAATTGTTTATCAACAAACGGATTTTATTGAGCGCATACGTCCACTTGCCAACCAGTATTTTTCTGAGAAAAAAATGCTCCATCATTACTTGAACACTGCAAGAACTCAAATGAATAAGTATCTTTCTGGAGACAAGGTCAAACCTAAAAAGTATTTCTATGCGCTGCGTCCTATTTTAGCCTGTCGCTGGATTGAAAAATACCATTCTGTTCCACCAATTTTATTTGACGATTTGGTCAAAGAATTGCTTCCTGATGAGATGAAAGAGCATGTATCAAGATTGCTTGATATCAAGGTAAAGGGACCTGAGGGTATGGAAATTGATCCGATTATGCCGATCCAATACTACATCATCAAAAATATCAAAGAGTTGGATGCATACGTTCAAAGTGTTAGAGATGAAAAGAAAGAGTGGAAAGCTCTAAATCAATTTTTCCTTGAAGAATTAGGCCACGACTGAGGGTTTTTATGGGTAAATGGACATGTAAATGTGGGCAAGCAATGAATGACCACCGAGCGCCCGATCCAAATGCTTATTCAGTTTATTCGGATGAGTTGTTTGAAGAAATCATAAATAAAGCTGACAACCATAATAAAATTTCTTATGATGATATTTCTGAAGCGTCATTTTATATGTGGAAGTGCCCTGAGTGTGGCAGTTTCATGGTTTTTGGTGAAGACGGGGATAGAGATCGCTTTACTTTTTATGAGCGCCAGGAAGTAGAAAAGGTAGAGCCTCTCTTTGATCCAGATCAAGAGTTAAATCTTGTTGTCGTTGAGTTTCAAGAGGGAGGGAATGGCTATACTTATATCTGCGATGACCCAAGTATCCATATTGGGCACGCTGTTATTGTTCCAGTAGGGAAGGAAAATACTGAAAAAACTGCTTTAGTTGTACAGAAGTATCATGCCCTACCAAAGGATATCACTTTTCCTGTTGAGAAGTTAAAACGTGTCATTCGTAGGTATTCACATTTCGACCCAATCACTTCGAAAAACGTTTTTAGAAATTTAAAAAAGCTAGGAAGAATTCTGGATGTTTGCTCTAAAAACGCTAACCCCAACTCTCAGCAAACATATTATAGTATCAAAACTCCTTTAGGCTATTTCTGGTTAGAATTAAATGGAGTTCCGATTCCAATGAAAATCACACAGATTCAAGTTAAAGATAAAAAATACCAAGTTGATAGCGCCCTTTATATAAAACCTTCAGAGATTAACTGTAGAAGATTTTATGAACTGGAATTATGTGCAGATTTTGATATTGATGCTTCTAGATGGATCGATGTTCTCTCTGATGAAAACGTTTGGGGAAATACTTGGGAACTAAATGGTCTTCAATTTGGTATTACTGCAGGGGAGTCTCCAGAATTTGAAGACGAAGTTGTAGCGAGAAAGTATAGTCGTGTCCCACTTTATTATGACTGGCACCCTGAATTTGAAGATTATTATGGCTTCAGTTTAGCCTGGAAAAAATACGAGTCTGATAGCGATTTGTCGATAGATTTCTATACAACGTAAGATGCAGGAGAAAATGTATGAATAAAGCATGGGATTTATTGTTTGAGGGTAAGATTAATGAGGCTAAAAAATTAGTTGAAGCTGATTTTTTATTGGAAACTTGCACAGATTTTAGTTTGTTAAATTTGATGGGGTATATTTATCTTGAAGAGCAAAAATACAACGAGTGCTTAAGTATCTATCAGCGTTACATTGACTTAGCACGAACTAAAAGTGACCCAGAAAATGAACATATAGGCTATCATCAGTTAGCCATGGTTTATCGTGAAATGAATGAATTTCAAACGGCACTTTTCTATATCGAAAGAGAGCAAAAAGTCATTGAAGAAGCTTTTACAGAGGATACCCTCAAATCTTCTGTTAACAATTATGAGCAAGGTTATTTACGATTAAAGCTAGGGAAAGTAGCAGAAGCATTCATGTATATGGAACAGTCCTTAAAACAAGCTTTGCAAACAGATGATTTGATTGCCCAAGCTTGTGCTTATAGAGGTTTAGGAGAGATTGGTTCGATACAAAATCCTGAAGAATCACATGAAAATTTTTTACAATCTATCGCTCTTTTTGAAAAGGCAGGCGATCAGATTGGTGCTCAAGAGGTTAGAAACTTACTAAATAATAAAAAGTAGCCTGCAAAGGCTACTTTTTATTAAAACACACGATAGACATAAGGATTTTCTGGTTTGTCTACTTTTGTGAAACTCTCAGCCTCTAGTGTTGGGAGTTTTTGTTTGAGTTCTTTATGGTAGTGGAGGGTCAGGGTTCCTCTAGCGGTAATCCAGGTATTGTCAGGATACTGGCGTGAGTTTCCCTTGGTCAAGAGTCCATATACACCAGAGTCTGCGATACAATGGATTATTCCAAAGCGAAAGAGGAACTGGCTATCTGGATGACTAGGATCGTTATAGACAAAGCCTGTAAACTCGATTTTCTTTCCTTCAAACTCTTGTGGGTAATCATAGAGAACTTCCATGACTTCCATATAGTTTTCGTCTGTGACTTGAATGGTTGGCTGGGAGAGGTATTTATCAGCTGTTGTCCTCATTTCCTTTTCATAAGCAGACTTGGAAAAATAGGTACTGGTATCGGGTTTGAGGTATTGACTGGATGTTCCTTCGTTTGCCTGAATAGCTGTATCGATTCCCTCAGAAAGTGGGAAATGATAGCCTTTGGCAGATACGGTTCTCGAGTCCAAACTTACTGTCGGAAAGGCAACTCCAATCAAGAGAGGTAGAGACAGTAACAGGATGCTGATTCGTCTAGCTCGACGACTTTCTAAATGGCTGTGAGAGTTGATTTTCTTAATCCATATATAGAATTGGACCAGAGCCAACAGAAGAGAAAGGATCATTGAGATATAGACTAGATAGGAATAGTGGAGATTGATGTAGTGGCTAAGCTTGCCAGATAGCTGCAGATACAGAGTTAGGACAAAATAGCCCAGTAAAATGATAAAACGGATCATAACATCACCCCCATCATGTAAGAATAAAGCAAGACAAGCACTGTCACAATGCCCATGAATTGCCAGATGAAGCGCGCTTTGAGATAGTGTTTCATCATGAGGAGATTTTTGATATCAAGCATGGGGCCAATGACCAGAAAAGCAAGGACTGGCGCTAGGCCGAAGCTCGAGAGGAGAGAAGCACCGATAAAGGCGTCCGCCTCGCTACAAAGAGAGAGGAGAAAGGCTAAAAACATGAGCAAGAGAATCGCAAGGACTGGACTTGCGCTGATAGAGGTCAAGATCCGAGTCGGGACATAGACCTGCACGATAGCCGCAAAGAGACAGCCAAAGACCAAGTAACGCCCCATATCGAAAAACTCATCAATAGCTTGTATAAATACCTGAAAGACTTTTCTAGCGGGACTCAAGTGTGAAAAGTCATGTTCATGGCAGGTGATAGAATTCTCTTTTTGAATGGGTTCCTTCCAGAAAAATCCTAGGAAAATCCCAAGCACCAAAGCAATCAAAATAGCTCCCAGCGCTCGCAAGAAGGCAAGTTTTATTGAATTGCCAAAGGCAGAATATGTAGCGAAAAGAACGATAGGATTGATGATGGGAGCAGTCACCAGAAAGGGAACGACCGTGTAGCTAGGCACCTTTTTTTCCAGAAAACGGTTGATAATCGGGACGATTCCACACTCGCAAGAAGGAAAGAGAAAGCCAATGAAAGTACCAAAAAAGATCCTTCCCCAACGATTGCGAGGAAGAAACTCATAAACTTTATCAGGTGTGATATAGACCTCAATCAATCCCGAAATGAGACTCCCAATCAAGACAAAAGGGAGGGCTTCAATCATGATGGAGAGAAAGATTGCCCCCGCTTGTAATACACTAGGAGGAAGAGATTGGGAAACAGTCATCTATTTTTTCTTCTCAACTTTTTCTTTTTTGTTTTTGTTATCTGGGAAAGTGACTTGTGTTAAGTCAGGAAGTTTGGCGAATTCTTCAAACATCTTGTCCAAGTCATCGGTTTTTGTAAATTTAACAGCCATGGGCCTACCTCTTTTCTACATTCTACCTCTATTATACTATTATTTTACGGAAATGGGATTATTTTGATAATCAAAGATGCAAAAACAGGTAAGGCAAAACAAGAGTTGTTCCTTATGGTATAATAGGTTTATGGATAAAAAATATGAAAAAATCTCCCAGGATTTGGGTGTAACCTTAAAGCAAATCGATACTGTTCTAAGTTTAACGGCTGAAGGGGCGACGATTCCCTTTATCGCGCGTTATCGAAAGGACATGACTGGTAGTTTGGATGAGGTGGCGATTAAGGCCATTATCGACTTGGATAAAAGTCTGACAAATCTCAACGACCGTAAGGAAGCTGTCTTGGCTAAGATTCAAGAACAAGGCAAGCTGACCAAGGAATTGGAAGCCGCTATTTTGGCAGCTGAGAAATTAGCAGACGTAGAAGAACTCTATCTTCCTTATAAGGAAAAACGTCGGACCAAGGCAACCATTGCCCGTGAAGCTGGACTCTTTCCTCTCGCCCGCTTGATTTTGCAAAATGTAGATGGCTTAGAGAAAGAAGCTGAGAAGTTTGTCTGTGAAGGATTTGCGACTGGTCAAGAAGCCTTGGCAGGTGCGGTTGATATCTTGGTAGAAGCCCTATCCGAAGATGTGACTTTGCGTTCACTGACCTATCAGGAAGTGTTGAGACACTCTAAAATCACTTCACAAGTCAAGGATGAAAATCTTGATGAAAAGCAAGTTTTCCAGATTTATTATGATTTTTCAGAGACAGTTTGCAACATGCAGGGTTATCGTACCTTGGCCCTCAATCGTGGGGAAAAATTAGGTATTTTGAAAGTTGGCTTTGAACATGCGACGGATCGTATCCTAGCTTTCTTTGCTGCTCGTTTCAAGGTGAAAAATGCCTATATTGATGAAGTTGTTCAACAGTCAGTTAAGAAAAAGGTCTTGCCTGCTATCGAACGGCGCATTCGGACAGAATTGACTGAGAAAGCAGAAGAAGGAGCTATCCAACTCTTTTCTGACAACCTTCGCAATCTCCTCTTGGTTGCTCCGCTGAAAGGGCGCGTGGTTTTAGGATTTGACCCTGCCTTTCGTACAGGTGCCAAGCTTGCTGTTGTTGATGCAACAGGGAAAATGCTGACGACCCAGGTCATTTATCCTGTTAAACCAGCCTCAGCTCGTCAAATCGAAGAAGCCAAGAAAGACTTAGCCGACCTGATTGGTCAATACGGTGTAGAAATCATTGCTATCGGAAACGGAACGGCTAGCCGTGAAAGTGAAGCCTTTGTAGCGGAAGTTCTGAAAGATTTTCCAGAAGTCAGCTATGTCATCGTCAATGAAAGTGGCGCTTCGGTCTACTCTGCCAGTGAACTTGCTCGTCAGGAGTTTCCAGACTTGACCGTTGAAAAGCGCTCTGCTATCTCAATCGCCCGTCGCTTGCAAGATCCTCTTGCTGAATTGGTCAAAATTGATCCCAAGTCAATCGGTGTCGGGCAATACCAGCACGATGTCAGTCAGAAGAAACTGTCTGAAAGTCTGGACTTTGTCGTCGATACCGTAGTCAACCAAGTTGGTGTCAATGTCAATACAGCTAGCCCAGCACTTCTCTCCCACGTAGCTGGACTCAATAAAACTATTTCTGAAAATATTGTCAAATACCGTGAGGAAGAAGGGAAAATCACTTCACGCGCACAAATCAAAAATGTTCCTCGTTTAGGTGCCAAAGCCTTTGAGCAAGCTGCAGGTTTCCTCCGTATTCCGGAAAGTAGCAATATTCTTGATAATACTGGAGTTCACCCAGAAAACTATGCTGCGGTTAAGGAACTCTTCAAACGCTTGGATATCAAGGACTTGAATGAAGAAGCTCAAAGCAAACTCAAGTCCCTTTCAGTCAAAGAAATGGCGCAAGAACTAGAACTTGGTCCAGAAACCCTTAAAGATATCATTGCTGATCTTCTCAAACCAGGTCGAGATTTCCGTGATTCCTTTGACGCACCTGTGCTTCGTCAAGATGTCTTGGATATCAAGGATTTAAAAGTCGGCCAGAAACTGGAAGGTGTGGTGCGGAATGTCGTTGACTTCGGTGCCTTCGTTGATATCGGGATTCACGAGGACGGCTTGATTCATATTTCCCATATGAGTCGTAAATTTATCAAACATCCCAGCCAAGTGGTATCAGTCGGAGATTTGGTAACGGTTTGGGTCAAGAAAATCGATACCGAACGTGAAAAAGTCAATCTGTCGCTCTTAGCTCCAGATGAAACTGACTGAGTACGTTCAGTCTGTTTCCCTCGAAGACTTTGGTAGACCTTTTACCCACCAAGCCCAGTGGAATTCTCGTCTACGAACGACAGGTGGACGATTTTTCCCCAAGGATGGGCATTTGGACTTTAATCCCAAGGTTTATAATGAACTAGGTTTGGAGGTTTTTCGGAAAATCGTGCGCCATGAGCTTTGTCACTATCACCTTTATTTTCAGAAAAAGGGTTATCGACATAAGGACCGAGATTTTAAAGAACTCTTGAAAGAAGTGGATGGACTGCGCTTTGTCCCACCTCTGAAAGAGCAAAGTACCTACCTAGTTTATCAGTGTCAATCCTGTCCGCAAACTTATCAGCGCAAGCGTAGGATTGATACCAAACGCTATCGTTGTGGCGTCTGCCGTGGTAAACTCGTCATCTTAAATCGGCCTAAGGACTGATGTTCTTGATTCCTTTTCATGCTATACTACTTGTAAGAATACCGAAAGAGGAAACAATCATGAATACAAAATTTTATAAAATGAGACGAAATCGTATGGTGTCAGGAGTTTTAGCTGGGCTATCAGACAAGTGGAATTTTGATGTAACCCTAGTCCGCTTTCTCTTCGCCATTTTTACCGTAGCAAATTTTGGAATTGGTGTGATAATATACATCATCCTTGCCTCTATCCTGCCAACTAAGGAAGAAATCGAAGCCGAAATGTACGGAACAGGACCACGCAAACGCAAGGAAGCCCAAGCCATTGAAGACAATGATGGCTGGTTTTGGTGAGTAAATCTACGGTAACAAAAGTTTTGCAACGATACTACAAGAGAAAAGAAGGCAGTAGCATACTTAGGAAATACTTTAAAAACTATAAATGGACGGACGTGTTCTGGATTCTATTTATTTTGATTACTAGTTTTCTATCAACTAATAATTACTTATACCACTTAACGAAACAGGATTTTTCAGAAGAAGGTTGTCTTTTAGCAATTCCTTTGTTTCTTTTTCATTTTCTCTTCATTGATAAATTCATCATTTCTAGACGGGATCAAAAAGATGAATAACTTTTAACCCTTGCATTCGCAAGGGTTTTCTTCTTGCCTTTCTTTTATGGTAAAATGTTGATAGCGAAATTACTTGATTTTTTCAATCTTACAAAAATGTAAGATTAAAGTCTCTTTTGTAAGGTTAGGTTATGGCAAGCCGCCTTTTTTTGCGATAAACTAGACTCATAAAGAACAAAGGAGCAAAACTATGAAAAGAATCTTACAAAAGAAAACAAGAAAACCAAGTCAAAAAGACATCGAGCGTGTTCAACTGGGATGCGCTATGATGCAAGCACAGTTTCAATTGATGGGATATTAAGAAGGAGAAAATCATGACACTTTTAGATGTAAAACACGTTCAAAAAATCTACAAAACACGTTTCCAAGGCAACCAAGTTGAGGCCCTCAAGGATATTCACTTTACTGTGGAAAAGGGTGACTACGTTGCTATCATGGGTGAGTCTGGTTCAGGAAAGTCAACCCTGCTCAACATCCTAGCTATGCTGGATAAACCAACTCGAGGCCAGGTTTACCTAAACGGAACAGACACAGCCACTATTAAAAATTCACAGGCTTCTAGCTTCCGTCGTGAGAAGTTGGGATTTGTCTTCCAAGACTTTAACTTGCTAGATACTCTATCGGTCAAAGACAATATCTTGCTTCCGCTAGTTTTATCAAGAAGACCCATCACAGAGATGATGAAGAAATTGGTGGTAACAGCTGAAAATTTGGGTATCAACCAATTGCAGGAGAAGTATCCTTACGAGATTTCAGGTGGTCAAAAACAGCGGGTAGCAGTAGCACGCGCCATCATCACAGAACCTGAAATTCTTCTTGCGGATGAGCCGACTGGGGCGCTTGATTCCAAGTCATCTGCAGCTCTTCTAGATGTTTTTGATGAAATCAATGAGCGTGGGCAAACCATTCTCATGGTAACTCACTCAACCGCGGCAGCCAGCAGGGCCAAGCGCGTTCTCTTTATCAAGGACGGAATTCTCTATAACCAAATCTACCGTGGAGACAAGACAGAACGTCAAATGTTCCAGGAAATCTCAGATACCTTGACAGTCATGGCGAGCGAGGTGAATTAGTATGTTTCGATTAACCAATAAGTTAGCGGTATCGAACTTAATCAAAAACCGCAAACTCTACTATCCCTTTGCTTTAGCAGTTCTCTTAGCTGTGACCATCACTTATCTCTTTTACTCATTGACACTTAACCCTAATATTGGCAAGATTCGAGGGGGAGAAACTATCTCCATGACGTTAGGTTTTGGTATGGTGATTGTCACTATAGCCTCTGCCATCATCGTCTTTTATGCCAATAGTTTCGTCATGAAAAACCGTTCCAAGGAACTAGGGATTTATGGCATGCTAGGATTAGAAAAACGCCATTTGATCAGCATGGTCTTTAAGGAGCTTCTTATTTTTGGCTCCCTAACCTTGACAGCTGGACTTGGCCTAGGAGCTCTCTTTGATAAGCTCATCTTTGCTCTGCTTCTGAAGCTAATGAATATGAAGGTGGAGCTCGTAGCAACCTTCCAACCAAGCGTCTTTATCCTAGTTACCCTTATTTTTGGGGCTATTTTCCTAGGTTTGGTTTTTATCAATGCCTTTCGTATTGCACGCATGAATGCCCTTCAGCTCTCTCGTGAGAAGGCTAGTGGTGAGAAAAAAGGACGTTTCTTAAGTCTTCAAACTATTCTAGGTTTGATTAGTATGGGAACAGGCTACTATCTAGCAGTAACAGTTGAAAATCCACTTAATGCTGTTGTGATTTTCTTTGTAGCAGTCTTGTTGGTAATCTTTGGGACATATCTCTTGTTTAATGCAGGGATTACTGTATTCCTACAAATCTTAAAGAAAAACAAGCGTTACTATTACCAACCTAACAACATGATTTCCTTATCCAATCTTATCTTCCGTATGAAGAAAAATGCGGTTGGTTTGGCTACGATTGCCATCCTTTCAACCATGGTCTTGGTAACCATGTCAGCAGCAACCAGTATCTTCTCAGCTTCTGAAACGTTCAAGAAATTCATGAATCCACATGATTTTGGAATTACAGGACGAAATGTTGAAATAGAAGATTTAGATAAACTTTTGAGTCAATATGCTAGCGATAAGGGATTAACTGTCACCAAAAAAGAAGTCTTTCGTCATAGCAATTTTGGCATCGAGAGCCAAGATGGAACCAAGCTCCGTATCTTTACAAAGGGAAATAACTTCGTCCAACCGAAAACCATTTTCATGGTCTTTGACCAAAAAGACTATGAAAACATGACTGGTCAAAAACTCTCCCTTTCAGGAAATGAAGTCGGCTTGTTTACCAAGAATAAGGTACTTGAAGGACAGAAAGAACTTACTCTAAATGATCAGAACTACACAGTTAAAGAAGAAATTAAAAATGATTTTATTCTGGAACATGTGCCAAATCAGTATAACATTCTGACATCTGACTACAATTATCTTGTTGTGCCTAATTTGCAGGCCTTTATTGATCAATATCCTGATTCCTCTCTCTTTGATCAACTTTATGGTGGTATGAATGTAACTGCAAGTGAGGAAGAACAGCTCAAACTCGCTGACGACTTTACAGAATATCTTCGTAACTTCAATAGAGACTTAAACAAAGAGGGAAGCTATGTATACGGAAGCAATCTGGCTGATATCAGTGCGGAAATAAGTGCTCTTTATGGAGGTGTCTTCTTTATCGGTATCTTCCTCTCTATCATCTTTATGGTGGGAACAGTCCTGGTTATTTACTACAAACAAATCTCTGAGGGCTATGAAGACCGTGAACGTTTCATCATTTTGCAAAAGGTCGGACTTGATCAAAAGCAAATCAAGCAAACGATTAACAAACAGGTTCTAACTGTTTTCTTCCTTCCATTGCTCTTTGCCTTCCTACACCTTGCTTTTGCCTATCATATGCTTAGCCTCATCCTAAAAGTTATTGGCGTGCTGGATGCGACCATGATGTTGACCGTTACATTGTCCATCTGTGCTATCTTCCTCATCGTCTATGTTTTGATCTTTATGATTACCTCAAGAAGTTATCGCAAGATTGTGCAAATGTAAAAAAGATACCTCGATGCTGGTCGAGGTATTTCTTTTAGCTTAGATACTAAAGAGTTGTCCCAAGAGGAAGGTTACGCCCATGGTGAGAAGTCCGATACAGAGGTTACGGATCATAGCAGTTTTCGTAGGTGCCTTGCCTAGTTTAGCACTGGTATAGCCAGTGACGAGAAGGGAAAGGGCAACGATAAAAACAGTAGCAGGAATGCGATAATCACTTGGAAAGACAGTGATCGAAAGCATGGGAGGAAGACTTCCCAGTACAAAGGCGATAAAGCTAGAGATGGCAGCATGCCAAGGATTGGTAAATTCTTCGTACTCGATACCGTATTTTTCCTCAACCAAGGCTTTGAGGGGATTTTTTAAAAAGGCCTTGTTGGTCAAGAGTTGGGCGGACGTTTCACACTCACCGTTTTGAAGATAAGCAGCATAGAGGGATTGTTTTGCAGATTCCATGTCTTTATCCAAGAGTAATTGCTCTCTCTCAACAGCGGCTTCTTCCGTATCTTTCTGAGTGGATACAGAGACATATTCGCCACCTGCCATAGAAAAAGCACCAGCGAGGATAGCAGCCAATCCTGATAAAAAGATAATCCAGATATTGCTTGTCGCACTGGCAACCCCAATAACGACTCCAGCGATGGAAATAATTCCATCATTGGCACCCAGAACACCTGCGCGTAGGATATTGAGTCGTCCTGCAAAGTTAGCATCAATTTCATGTTTTATTTCTGTCATAGTCATCTCCTTTCTCTCCATTATAGAGAAAAGAATAGTGGAATACAAACTTTTTAAACTATCTGAAAAAAGTTCTACGATTCTAATTTTTAGGCCCTTTGAAGTTTCTCCGAAAAAGTAGTGCTATCCTACTGTACTGGACCTTTTTAAACTTATCTATGGTATAATAGAAGATAGATTTATCAATTGGAGAATGAAGGATTTTATGATTAAACTTGTAGCAACCGATATGGATGGAACCTTTCTAGATGGAGAGGGTCGGTTTGATATGGAACGCCTTAAAAATTTACTTGTTTCCTACAAGGAAAAGGGGACTTATTTTGCAGTGGCTTCAGGTCGTGGTATTCTGTCCCTGAAAAAGTTGTTTGCGGATGTGCGAGATGAAGTGATTTTTATAGCTGAAAATGGTAGCTATGTTGAGTTTCATGGCGAGGATATGTACGAGGCTACTATGTCTCGGGATTTTTACTTGAGCACTTTTGAAGCTTTAAAGAAATCACCTTATTTTGATGAAAGAAAAATGCTACTGACGGGGAAAAAAGCTTGTTATGTTTTGGATACAGTGGATGAGACCTATCTCATGTTTAGTCGTCACTACAATGAAAACATTCAAAAAGTAGCGAGTTTGGAAGATATCACGGATGAGATTTTTAAATTCACTACTAACTTTACTGAAGAAACGATAGAAGCTGGGGAGGCCTGGGTCAACGAAAATGTTCCTGGTGTGAAAGCCATGACAACTGGTTTTGAATCCATTGATATTGTCTTGGACTACGTTGATAAGGGTGTGGCTATTGTTGAGCTAGCCAAAAAACTGGGGCTTAGCATGGATCAGGTTATGGCTTTTGGCGACAATCTCAATGACCTTCACATTATGCAGGTTGTGGGACACCCAATCGCTCCTGAAAATGCGCGACCAGAGATTTTAGAATTAGCAGAAGCAGTGATTGGCCACCATAAGGACCAATCAGTGATGACTTATATGGAGGGTTTGTAATGGCAGATATTAGATTGATTGCACTTGATTTGGATGGTACTTTACTGACAACGGATAAAAAGCTGACAGATCGTACCAAGGAAGTCCTCAAAGCTGCGCGTGACCGTGGTATCAAGGTCGTTCTGACAACGGGACGTCCTCTGAAAGCTATGGATTTTTTTCTCAAGGAGTTAGGAACTGATGGTCAGGAGGACGAGTACACCATCACCTTTAATGGTGGTCTGGTGCAGAAAAACACAGGAGAGATTCTCGATAAAACCGTCTTTTCAATCGACGATGTGGCACGATTGTATGAGGAAACTGAAAAACTCGGACTTCCGTTAGATGCTATTTCAGAAGGAACAGTCTATCAAATCCAGTCGGACCAAGAAAGTCTCTATGCGAAGTTCAACCCAGCCTTGACTTTCGTACCTGTCGATTTTGAAGATCTATCTAGTCGGATGACGTATAATAAATGTGTGACTGCCTTTGCCCAAGAACCTTTGGATGCAGCGATTCAACAGATTTCTCCTGAATTGTTTGACCAATATGAAATCTTCAAATCGCGTGAACTTTTATTGGAATGGTCACCGAAAAACGTCCACAAGGCAACAGGTTTAGCGAAATTAATTAAACACTTAGGAATCAATCAAAGTCAAGTGATGGCTTGTGGGGACGAGGCCAATGACCTTTCCATGATTGAATGGGCAGGTCTGGGAGTTGCTATGCAAAATGCTGTTCCAGCAGTTAAGGAAGTTGCCAATGTGATTACCCCAATGACCAACGACGAGGAAGCCGTTGCCTGGGCTATCGAAGAATACGTGCTAAAGGAGAACTAAAATATGGGATTATTTGACCGTCTATTCGGAAAAAAAGAAGAGCCGAAAATCGAAGATATTGTAAAAGAAGCTCTGGAAAATCTTGATTTGTCAGAAGAAGTTGAGGAAAACCAAACGGCAGTCGAAGAAACTTCTCAGGAAGTGACAGCAAGAGACAAAGTGGAAGAAACCCCTCAGATCTTGACAGAAGAAGTTATTGAACCAGAAGCAGTCGAAGAAATTGCTCAGGAAGATCTTGAGCTAGAAGCTGATGAATTGGAACAACTCCAAGAGCTGGAAGAAGTTTTAGAAGAAGAGAGCCAAGAAACTGAAGAAGAACTAGCGTCAGAAGTAGTAGAAGAAGAACTTCCTCAGGTTGAAGAAACCGTGCAGGAAAAATATGACCGCAGTCTAAAGAAAACCCGTACGGGATTCGGAGCTCGTTTGAATGCCTTCTTTGCCAACTTCCGTTCTGTCGATGAAGAATTCTTCGAGGAATTGGAAGAACTGCTCATCATGAGTGACGTCGGTGTTCAGGTCGCTTCAAACTTAACAGAAGAACTACGCTATGAAGCCAAACTCGAAAACGCTAAGAAGCCTGACGCACTTCGTCGTGTCATTATCGAGAAATTGGTTGAACTCTATGAGAAGGATGGCAACTACGATGAACAAATCCATTTCCAAGATGGTTTGACAGTCATGCTCTTTGTCGGAGTCAATGGTGTTGGGAAAACAACTTCTATCGGGAAATTAGCTCATCGCTACAAACAAGCTGGCAAGAAAGTCATGTTGGTTGCGGCAGATACCTTCCGTGCGGGTGCTGTGGCCCAGCTAGCAGAATGGGGCCGTCGTGTGGATGTTCCTGTTGTGACGGGACCTGAAAAGGCTGATCCAGCAAGCGTGGTCTTTGATGGGATGCAACGTGCTGTAGCTGAAGGGATTGATATCCTTATGATTGATACAGCAGGGCGTCTGCAAAACAAGGACAACCTTATGGCCGAGTTGGAAAAGATTGGTCGCATTATCAAACGTGTCGTTCCAGAGGCGCCACATGAAACCTTCTTAGCACTCGATGCTTCAACTGGACAGAACGCTCTGGTACAAGCTAAGGAATTTTCGAAGATAACACCATTGACTGGAATTGTTTTGACAAAAATTGACGGAACTGCCCGAGGTGGTGTTGTTCTGGCTATCCGCGAAGAACTCAATATCCCAGTAAAATTGATTGGTTTCGGTGAAAAAATCGATGATATCGGGGAATTTAACTCAGAAAACTTTATGAAGGGTCTCTTAGAAGGCTTGATTTAATACAAAATAAATATCCTGCAAGTCATCTTGCAGGATATTTTTGCTATTCTAAACGGCCCTCTTCACGATAGGCGATATCTGGTTGCCAGGTCCATTTAGCTCCATACTTTTCAAGTAAGTCAAAGCTAGCTTGTGGCCCCATGCTCCCAGATTTATAATCGTAGAGTGGAGCTCCGTTTTCAGCCCAGAGCTTTTCGATACGGTCAATCAATTTCCACGAAGCACTTACCTCATCCCAGTGGCTAAAGTTGGTAGAGTTGTTATTCAAGACATCGTAGATTAATTTCTCGTAAGGATCTGGTGAGGCCCCAGTAGCAGTAGCATCTGTACGGTAATCCAAAGAGCTTGGTGCTAGGTTAAATTCTTCACCGACTTGCTTCCCATTGAGGCTGAGAGAGAAGCCTTCTGTTGGTTGAATATAAATAGTTAAGATATTTGGCGCTAATGGTTCTCCAAAGATAGAGTCCATTTGCTTAAAGACAATATTGACATGAGTCCCTTTTTCAGTCAGGCGTTTCCCTGTACGGAAGAAGAAGGGAACACCACGGAAACGATCGCTGTCTACAAAGAAGGCACCAGACGCAAAGGTTTCTGTTGTAGATTCAGGATCGACATTTGGCTCGCTTCGATAGGAAATGTATTTCATACCATCGATTTTACCAGAGCGATATTGACCACGGATAAACTGTTCTTTCAGTTCTTCCTCAGTTGGATGATAGAGGTTTTTAAAGACTTTTATCTTTTCAGCACGAATCTCATCCTTTGTAAAGCTAGCTGGTTTGTCCATGGCTAGAAGAGAGAGGAGTTGGAGTGTATGGTTTTGCACCATATCACGAAGGGCACCAGATTGATCATAGTAGCCACCACGTTCTTCTACACCCAAGCGCTCTGCAAAGGTAATCTGAACATTATCGATGTGTTCGCGATTCCAAACATTCTCAAAAATCATGTTGGCAAAACGAACAGCAAAGATACTCTGAATCATCTCTTTACCTAGGTAATGGTCGATACGGTAGATTTGCTCCTCATCAAAGGCCGCAAGGAGATCTTCATTGAGTTTGCTAGCTGTTTCGTAGTCTGTACCAAATGGTTTCTCAACGATCAAGCGCTCAAAACCTTTACCATCGACAATGTTTTCAGATTTGAGGTGCTTGGCAATGGTTCCAAAGAACTGAGGTGCCATGGACAAGAAGAAGAGTTTATTGTGTTCAGCTTGGTATTTTTCATTGAGCTCAGCTTGTAATTGACGCAAAGCAATGTAATGTTCCGTATCATTCACATCATGGCTTTGATAGTAGAAGTGGCTAGCAAATTCTTGAGCTTGCTCGGTACTATCTGCCAAATCAAGGATGGACTCGACAACTACAGATTCAAAATATTCCTTACTCCAAGGTCTACGAGCTGTTCCGATAACAGCAAAATGCTCAGAGAGATTGCCTGATTTATAGAGTCTGAAAAGGGAAGGGTAGAGTTTGCGTTTAGCTAAATCTCCACTCGCACCGAAAATTGTAACAATAACCTTTGATGACATCTAGCTACCTAATTTCTATATTTTTTCCTAGTTGGACTAGGGATGAGATTTCCTCATTATCATAGTTTTTATTTTATCATAATTTTCAAAAAAAACAAAAAATCCAATACGCAATTAAAAAACTGTAAGGAGAACCTTACAGTTTTGTTTTATACATTTAAGACCTTGTCCAAGAACTCTTTTAGACGAGGGTGTTGCGGGTTATCGAAGATTTGATCTGGAGTTCCATCTTCCAGGAATTCACCATCAGCCGTAAAGATAACACGGTTAGCCACCTGACGAGCAAATCCCATCTCATGGGTTACGATAATCATGGTCATGCCTTGTTCCGCCAATTCCTTCATAACATTCAGTACATCTCCAACCATTTCAGGGTCAAGAGCGGAAGTTGGCTCATCAAAGAGCATGATATCAGGGTTCATAGCAAGTCCACGTGCGATGGCTACACGCTGTTTCTGACCACCTGAAAGGCTATCTGGATTGGCATTCGCTTTGTCTGCAAGGCCAACCTTTTCAAGCAACTCCATCCCCAATTTTTCAGCTTCTTCTTTGGTCATCCGTTTGTGTTCAATAGGAGCAAAAGTGATATTTTCTAGGACGGACATGTGAGGGAAGAGGTTGAAATGTTGGAAGACCATTCCCACGTTTTCACGAACATGGTCGACATTGGTTGATTTTTCAGTCAAATCATAACCATTTACTGTGATGTGGCCACTCGTTACCTCCTCGAGAAGGTTAAGGCTACGGAGGAAGGTCGATTTACCAGAACCAGAAGGTCCGATGATACAGACAACATCTCCTTCGTAGAATTTAGTTGTAATACCTTTTAAAACTTCGTTTTTTCCATAATACTTATGCAAATCATTTACATCAATTTTTAGTTTTGCCATTAACGAATCCTCTTTTCTAAGCGTTTCGCTAGTCTAGTCAAAAGCGTGATAATTACAAGATAGAAGATAGCAAGGATTGCATACATCTTGAAACTTTGGTAGTTACGGGCGATGATAATCTTACCAGTTTGGAAAAGTTCCACCAGACCGATAGCAGATACGATGGTTGTATCTTTAAGAGCGATAACGAATTGGTTGACAAAGTTTGGCAACATCAATTTAGTCGCTTGTGGCAAGATTATCTTACGCATGGTTTTTCCATAAGAGATACCAAGACTGCGACTGGCTTCCATTTGCCCAACTGGAACGGCCTGAATACCACCACGAACGATTTCAGCGATATAAGCCGCTGCATTGAGTGAGAGGGCAATAGTACCAGCTACGAAGTCGTTAATTGGACTTTGTTGGCCTGTAATGGACTCGATGAAGTTTGGAATTCCCCAGAAGATAAAGGCTGCAAGAATCATCAATGGAATACCGCGGATAACGTCAACGAAAATCTCAGAGATCAGACGAAGAGATTTGTATGGACTAACGCTAAACATACCAAAGATAATCCCGATGACAATGGCAATTGCAAATGAGATAAGAGCTAGAGCAAGAGTGATTCCAAGTCCGCTAAGGAGTTGTTTGTAGTTATTTTGAAGCAAGCCCCAGATAGTTGTTTCGTCAACCGTACTTGTTGAGTCAGTTGAAGTTTCGCTAGCTAGATACTTGTCAAGAATTTTTTGGAATTCTCCGTTAGCTTTGAGGTTCGCAAGTCCGTTATTGAACATCTGGATCAATTCTGGATTTGTACCTTTTTTAACCGCAAAGGCTGTTTCACCGATTGGAGTTCCAGCGATTGGCGTTTTCAATTTTTGACCTTGGCTGATAGAATATTTGAGAACTGGCTCATCATCCATCACGGCATCGATAGAGCCAGTATTCAGACTGTCATACATAGAAGCGCCATCTGCAAAGGTTTTAATCTTATAGCCGTATTTGCTTTGATTTTCAGTAAGGAACGTTTGAGAAGCAGTTCCGTTTTTAACACCGACAGTTTTATCCTTGAGGTCTTCATAAGAAGTAATTGTGCTTGATTCTTTCACACCGAGAATCGTATTTGCTGTGTAGTATGATTCTGAGAAGTCAAAGGTTTCCTTACGAGCATCTGTTACAGACATACCAGCAATGATACCATCTGCTTGTCCAGCTTGAACAGCACTAATGGCTGCGTCAAATCCTGGATTGGTAATCTCAATTTCAAAACCTTGATCTTTGGCAATGGCCTTGATAAGGTCCATATCAATACCGGTGTATTGATTGCTTGAATTTTGAAAGACGAATGGGGCAAAAGATGAGTCGCTGGCAATAATGTACTTGCTTTTCACAGGAGTAGCTTTTTGTCCAGCAGCAGTAGTTGTCGTTGGGGTTGCCGTAGTTGTAGAAGCTGTCCATTTTTGGATGATTTGCTCCAAGCTACCATCCTTCTTCATTTGTGCTAGGGCTTCATTAAACTCGGTAACCAAGTGTTCATACTTGCTCCCTTTCTTGACACCAAAAGCAAAGCTTCCAACAGCCTCACCATCCATATTGATGCTGAGATCTTGTCCTTGATTAATCGCATACTCAATAACAGGTTTATCATCCATGATGGCATTTACAGCACCAGCACTTAGACTGTTATTCATCAAATCACTTGTATCAAAGGTTTTAATAGAGAAACCGTATTTATCTTTGATACTTTCGAGGAAACGTTGAGCAGCAGTTCCGTTCTTAACTCCAACTGTTTTCCCGCTAAGTTCCTCATATTTGGTGATTTTATTTGCCTTTGTGGTGGCAATGACAACTTTTGTATCATAATAGGTATCAGACATGGTAAAGACATTTTCACGTTCTTTTGTTTTTGTCATACCTGCCATAATAGCATCTGCTTGACCTGACTGCACTGCATTTACAGCTGCATCAAAGCCAGGATAAGACATTTGGATGTTCCATCCTTTGATTTCTGCGACTTTATTGATAATATCAACATCAATCCCTTTATAGGTTTGATCTGAATCTTTAAACTCAAAAGGTGCGTAAGCTGTATCAGACACAATCTTAACAGTATCAGCTTTTGCCATACCTAGTGAGAAAATGGGAAATAAAATGAGCAAACATGCTAGTATTTTTTTCTTCATTTTTAGTCTCCTTTTCCGAATATTTTCCCATTATATCAGAAAATGAATGAAAAGGCAAATTTTATGGATTTTATGTAAGGAAATCTAACATGAATTACTCGCTCTTATCAACTTAGAGAAGAGTCTGAAAAGTAAATTTATGGTAAAATAGAAGGATAGAATAATGCAGATGAGGCAATCATGATTAATAGAATTACAGATAATAAATTTAAACTAGTATCAAAATACCAACCTTCAGGAGATCAACCACAAGCAATTGAGCAGTTGGTTGACAATATAGAGGGTGGAGAAAAGGCCCAAATTTTGATGGGGGCGACGGGTACAGGGAAGACCTATACCATGAGTCAGGTCATTTCCAAAGTCAATAAACCTACTCTGGTCATTGCCCATAACAAAACCCTAGCTGGTCAGCTCTATGGGGAGTTTAAGGAATTTTTCCCTGAAAATGCTGTTGAGTATTTCGTGTCTTACTATGATTATTACCAACCTGAGGCCTATGTCCCTTCAAGCGATACCTATATAGAGAAGGATAGCTCGGTCAATGATGAGATTGACAAGCTCCGCCACTCTGCGACATCAGCCCTTCTGGAGCGAAATGATGTCATTGTCGTGGCTTCAGTCTCTTGTATCTATGGTTTGGGTTCGCCCAAGGAATATTCTGATAGCGTCGTTAGTCTTCGTCCAGGTCTTGAGATTTCTCGTGATAAACTTTTGAATGACTTGGTTGATATCCAATTTGAACGCAATGATATTGATTTCCAACGGGGAAGATTTCGCGTTCGCGGGGATGTGGTGGAGATTTTCCCAGCTTCTCGTGATGAACACGCTTTTCGAGTAGAGTTTTTCGGGGATGAGATTGACCGTATCCGTGAAGTTGAGGCTTTGACAGGTCAGGTATTGGGAGAAGTCGATCATTTGGCGATTTTCCCTGCCACTCACTTTGTGACCAATGACGACCATATGGAAGTTGCCATTGCCAAGATTCAGGCGGAGTTGGAGGAGCAGTTAGCTGTCTTTGAAAAGGAAGGCAAACTGCTAGAAGCTCAGCGTTTGAAACAGCGAACAGAGTATGATATTGAGATGTTACGTGAGATGGGCTATACCAACGGTGTTGAAAACTACTCACGCCACATGGATGGTCGTAGCGAAGGAGAGCCTCCTTATACGCTTCTTGACTTCTTCCCAGATGATTTCTTGATTATGATTGACGAAAGTCACATGACCATGGGGCAGATCAAGGGCATGTATAATGGAGACCGTTCGCGTAAGGAAATGCTGGTTAATTATGGTTTCCGTTTGCCGTCTGCCTTGGACAATCGCCCTCTCCGTCGTGAGGAGTTTGAAAGTCATGTGCATCAGATTGTTTACGTTTCAGCGACACCTGGTGACTATGAAAACGAACAGACCGAGACAGTGATTGAGCAAATCATTCGTCCGACGGGGCTTCTAGACCCAGAAGTGGAAGTTCGTCCAACTATGGGACAGATTGATGACCTCCTAGGCGAAATCAATGCCCGTGTTGAAAAGAATGAACGGACCTTTATCACCACTTTGACTAAGAAAATGGCAGAAGACTTGACCGACTACTTCAAAGAAATGGGCATCAAGGTCAAGTACATGCACTCGGATATTAAGACCTTGGAACGAACGGAGATTATCCGTGACCTACGTTTGGGTGTCTTTGATGTCTTGGTCGGAATTAACCTTCTTCGTGAAGGGATTGACGTTCCTGAAGTGAGTTTGGTTGCCATTCTAGATGCTGATAAGGAAGGTTTTCTACGTAACGAACGTGGCTTAATCCAGACCATTGGACGTGCTGCTCGTAACAGCGAAGGGCATGTGATTATGTATGCGGACACGATGACTCAATCTATGCAACGTGCCATTGATGAGACGGCCCGTCGTCGCAAAATCCAGATGGCTTATAATGAAGAACATGGTATTGTACCTCAGACAATCAAGAAAGAAATCCGTGACCTGATTGCTGTAACTAAGGCAGTTGCCAAGGAAGAGGATAAGGAAGTCGATATCAATAGCCTTAACAAACAAGAACGCAAAGAACTCGTCAAGAAACTGGAGAAACAAATGCAAGAAGCCGTCGAAGTGCTTGACTTTGAACTAGCAGCACAGATACGTGATATGATGTTGGAAGTCAAGGCGTTGGGATAGGTTGTTAGTAGGAGATAAAATGGAAGAGTTAAATTATTTTACAGGTAAATTTAGTAAATCTGAATTAGAAGATCATTTTGATTCCTTGGATGAAGAAAAACTGAAATCCAAACTTGAAAATTTTATAAATCAATATTTAAAATTATCTGAAGAAGAACAATTGAAATATGTTGAACCTGTTCTTTATATTTTTAGAGATTTTGAAGAGAAGATTGATAAAATTATCCAAAAAAAGATTTTAGAGTCCATAAATAAAATACTATCAAATAATTCACAAGTATATAGTTGGAGTGTACGCTTTAGTTATTTAGATTCTCTTTATTATTATTTATTTGAAACTGAAAGATATGAAGAATATTCTAAACTGTTTGAAAATGATAGTTATTTCTTTAAAATCCTTGATTTAATATTAGAAGAAAATATAGAGGATGGAGAATACTCTATTTCGGACTTACTTTCGGTTTTTCTTCAACTATTTAGACAAAAAAGTTTACCAGAAGAAAGAAGAAACTACTTTAAGAGGGAATTAGAATCATTCATCAAGTTTTTATTCGAAAATAGTATTTTTGAAGATAGTATTTTTGAAGATAGTATTTTTTGGTATTTTAGATTAGATAAGCTTGTTTTAATTTTTCAATTTGAGCATTTAAAGATAATAAATAACTATTTCATGGAGAATCCTCAAGCTGAATATGTTGATGACTACCTAGATTTTGTGTCAAGATACTTTGATGTTGTAATTACAAATTCGATTGATGTTGTTCGAAAGATAGCAGAAGAAAATGATTCGGATATCATCCGAAATCAAGCTATTAAGATAATTGAGAAATATGATAACGATTATTTAAATGAGAAAAGTAACCCAGAATCTATCTCAGCATTTGATGCTGAACAACTTTTAGAACAAGCGGACAAGATTATATACTATATTCGTTCTAAATTGACTGTTGATGCAAATGAGTTGAAAGAAATAGGTTCCTTTGGACATTATACTAAGATTGATACTCTAACAAATTTTCTCATAAAAGCTGACTTGAAAAATGAAAATAATTCTGAAACTCAACCTCCATTTTTACGACTTACTAATCTAAAACAGTTAAACGACCCGATGGAAGGAAGAGTAATATATGATTATTTGGGTATAGATAATACGTTTTTCAAACAATATCAAACTTCCAATGTTTTTATATCTTCTCTAACCACGGTATCTGATAGTTTACCAATGTGGAAGGAATATGCAGATTCATCTCAGGGAGCATTTCTTGAATATGAACTGTCTTATCTTGAAGATATAGTTGCTCATAAATCGATAGAGTTTGTTAAAGTTCATTATTTAGATTTAATGTCAGAGAATAAAGATGAAACAGATGTTGGTAAATCTCTTGATGATTTAAAACAGCTATTTGAAAAATTGCAAGACCTGGAAGCTGAAAAAGAATTGATAAGTTTTGCTGAGAAATTGAAGAAGATTTCTTACCTTTTCAAAGTTAAAGACTATGAGTATGAAATGGAGTATCGTATTTTAATTAATTTAGATGATACAGCTATACAAAATATTATTAAAAGAGATGCTAATGATTCATCAAATGATAAGTACTTTAAGAAAGAAGAAATTGGGTTAGAAATTTTTGATAAAGTTAACTATAATGATTTTAGGAAGTATATCGTATTAAACCCAAAAGATAATGGCAGATATGATTTATTTGTATACATTAATCTGGCTCCTTTGAAATACTCAAAAGTTATTCTAGGGCCAAAGGTTACGGATGCAGATTATATTGCTCCTTATCTCAAACTTGCTAATCCTGATATAGAGATAGAAAGTTCGAAAATTCCTTATCGTTAAGTTGAGAATAACTTAAAGCAGAAGGTATTTTAGAGAATTTAGTGAGATTAAAATAGATATTGCAGACTAAATTGGAAAATTTTAAATCTTAAAATTTAACTTTGAACCTATACCACCTTTACGTTTTAGAATATATTTTAAATAGAGGGAAGTTATTATGAAATTGAAAGAGAAGAATTATAAGAAGTCATCAGGGTTAGATTTAGTACGTTTTTGGTTACAAGGGCATCGATTTGCCAAATTTATGCTTGATATTGTCTTTTATATCATCTTGTTCCTAGTTATAGAATTTACAACATCACAAAATAAAAGCATTCCAGCTGATTTTCGATACAGAGAACTCTTATTTCCCTTGCAATTAAATCTTTTTATCTTGGGAAACAGGCTCTATGCTCTCTTTTTGTCAGTGAAAACGGAAAAAGAAAGGACTCTTAAAAGATTTTGTGAACCCTTTATTTATATCAATGTCCTTAGCTTTATTTTTCAACTGATTGGCGTCAGAAAAAGAGGAAGAGTTGTTCTCTCACCTTTGTTTTCACTGGAGTCTTCCTATATCTGGTTCCCTATTGTCGTCTACCTTCTAGTCTTGATGTTAACGTTGGCAATCTTCTTTCTCTCTAAAGCTTCAAAAAAAGGAGTAGATGAAAATGAAGATGAGTAGACAAATGAAGTACAAGACAAAAGAAAAGTCTTCTTGGACTAAGATGATTTATCTTTGGATGGAAAGGCACCGAAGGATTGGTCAACTCCTGGATACGAGTGTGTTATTCGGATCTTTGTTTGTATCATTTCTTGCTGCCACTTTCATTGGTTCTCCTTTCCCAAACTTAAACTATCTTTCTCCCTTAAGCTTTAATCTTTTCCTTCTGCTCTTATCAACCTATTTCCTTGTCTTTCGTTTTAGTAGTGATAAACTTCAGAAATGGCGTTACTTTTCATGGGGATTTATTGGGTTCAATGGTCTTCTTTTTCCCTTTCATCTCTTGGTGGGTCTGAATTGGCTAGGACGTCGTAAGTCAACGAATTTCCCTCCTATAATTTCTATGGATCCAGCCTATGTCTGGGCTCCTATTGTAAGTTATCTCTTTTTCTTTTTCTTGGGGCTGGGCATTCTGCTTTTGATTATACAGATAGAAAAGAGAAGAAGGAGGCGTAAATGGAACGAAAGATTAAGAAACAAAAGAAGGTCAAACAACAGGACAGAAAAATGAGAAAAATCCAGAAAAAGTATTCTTTGGTAGCTCACGTCCAATTGTGGATGGAAAGACATTCAAAGATTGCTTCTTTTATGGATGGTGGTATAATATTATTTTCTATTTTTGCTATCATGTATGTGTTGTTCGGGACGTCACTTATCCCGAAACCATATCAAGAACTGTCCTATGTCTTGCCAATTATTATGAATTTTGTCTTTTTGGTGCACACGCTCTATCAAGATATTTTTAGAGTTGGTTTTAGCAATATGACTTCAGTACAAGGATTTTTAAAAGCTTTTCTATACATAAATGGACCTATTTTTCTCCTCCACTTACTTGTTGGGGTGAAAGGGAGAAATGTTAAAAAAATTCCTTCCTTATTATCTGTTGATTATCGCTACATCTGGCTTCCAATTGCTACCTATCTAATCTTTTTCATCATTCCAGCGATATTGATGGTGATTTTGAAATATAATGACAAAAAGAGGAAAAATTATGACAAAAGAAAACCTAACTAAGTTAATTTCGTTTAAGACACTTTATTTGGCTTTGCTGACCTTTGTGGTTCTTCATTTGGTGTTGCTGGTTTTTGGACTATCTTTTACGCCGATTTTGTGGAATAGTTGGTTTTTCATTCTTTGTTTAACCTTCCTAATCCATCCCTGGAGAATCTTTTATAGAACAAGAGATTTTCAATGGTATCACCTCATTTTTCAATTATTTAGTGGATTAGTGGCACTTTATCTTTGGTTTGCAGCATTCTTTGTTTTATCAGTCATCTCGGATCCAGCCGTCCCTATCAATATAGACTATCGCATAGAAGATAAGGAAATCATCATTGCTAGAGGCTTTTTGGCCCGTACTACTTATGACCATCATGAATTGATTAATCCCTTTATCATGAAGTCCGAAGTAAAATATCGAGATGAATAATAACAAATAGAAAGTGAGTGAATCCATGTCACGTTCCCAAAAAACAATCCTAACAAACATCTGCCTTGTCGAAGATAAGGCGCGAGGTAAAGTCCTAATGCAATATCGCTCTCCCGAAAACAATCGCTGGTCTGGCTATGCCTTTCCAGGAGGACATGTTGAGAATGGTGAGGCCTTTGCTGAGTCTGTCATTCGTGAGATTTATGAAGAAACAGGTCTAACCATTCAGAATCCCCAACTGGTCGGCATTAAAAACTGGCCCTTAGATACAGGTGGACGCTACATCGTTGTTTGCTATAAAGCGACAGAGTTTACTGGAAATCTCCAATCTTCAGATGAAGGAGAAGTATCTTGGGTGCAAAAAGACCAGATTCCAAATTTGGATCTGGCCTATGATATGTTGCCTTTGATGGAAATGATGGAAGCACCTGACAAGTCTGAGTTCTTCTATCGCCACCGTACAGAGGACGGCTGGGAGAAAGAAATTTTTTAGTTCAATGATTACTGGAACGGTGTTAACCTTTAATGATTGGTACCTAAATATAGGATAAGTATGTCTGTGTATGTCAACTGAATACTTCAAAATTTCCTATTCTTCTTTTCTATATCTTTAGCAATCTCCACCTTCAATTTTGAAATCGGAGATTGTTTTATTTTATGGTATAATCTTAAGATATGAAAGGAAGTAATAGAAAATGGATGATAAGGTAATTGAACAATATACCAAACAAGATAATCTTGACATTAGAGTAAAACTACATAAGAAATATTCAAAAAATAAATTAGGGTTTAATAATTGGATATTTTCCAACTACCAAATCACTGATGAAGTAAAGGTCCTAGAATTGGGATGTGGTACAGGAGAACTATGGAAAAGTAACAGTGGTTCTATAGATAAAATGAAGCAGTTGGTTATTACAGATTTTTCTAAAGATATGGTGAAAACAACGAAGTCAGTGATTGGAAATAGAGACAATGTAGACTATGAAATAATGGATATTCAAAAGATTTCTTTTGAGAATGAAACATTTGATATTGTTATTGCTAATATGCTTCTACATCATGTAAATGATATTCATAAAGCGCTCTCTGAGGTGAATAGAGTCTTAAAAACAGGCGGAATTTTTTACTGTGTTACATTTGGTGAAAATGGAGTTGTAGATTATTTGGCAGGCTTATTTAAAGATGAGGTTAATCAAGATTTGGAAAATAAAACATTTACTTTACAAAATGGAAAAAGCCAACTGAGTATGTATTTTGACTCTGTCGAAACATTACTCTATGATGATGAGTTACAGGTAACTTGTATAGATGACTTAGTTAGATACATCCAATCCTTTAAAGGGATTTCAGAAATAGGTTCGCTAGAAGAAAAAGTCATTCGTAAAAGATTGGAAGTACATTTTCATAAGGGTAAGTTAATTATTCCTAAAGAATATGGTATGTTTATTGCTCGAAAGTAAAATTAAGGGAACGAAATTGTGAAAAATTAAGGAGAAGCTTTTTAATATAAAATCAAGTGGATAGTCTTTAGAGCATGATACAGCCTCTTCTATATAAAAAGGTCTCAACTTTTTGGATTTGAAGAAGTATCTTGGGTGCAAAAAGGCCAGATTCCAAATTTGGAACTGGCCTATGATATGTTGCCTTTGATGGAAATGATGGAAGCACCTGACAAGTCTGAGTTCTTCTATCGCCACCGTACAGAGGACGGCTGGGAGAAAGAAATTTTCTAGTCTTTTACCAAATAACCCAACTGATCCAAGGCCTCCTCGATATAGTGGAGGTCTTGTTGTGTCTCGGCTTCAACAAGGTGGTAATGGATGCCGTCTGTCAATTCAGAAAGGGGTCTAAAGTCTGAATTCTCGACTTGTTCGAGAAAATGCTGGACATCTCGGCGACAAGTGAGTTTGAGTAGGGTTTCAATTTCTCCATAAACGGGATGATCGATTAAGATATTTTGAACGCGTCCGCCATTGTCTACAATAGCTAGTAGTTCCTGACCGATTTCTTCCAGTTCATGTTTCACTTTAAAGAGTTTGTGCACGTAGGGGCTGGCATCATTTTCTTTGTAGATATAGCCACGATTGGTGGATAGGATAGGAGCTCCATCTGCTCGGAGAATAGCGATGTCCTGTACAATGACCTGACGCGTAACATGAAAGTGTTCAGCCAAGGTTTGACCATTGAGAGCTTTTGGCGCTTCTTTTAATAGTTTGAGAAGAGCTTGTTTGCGATCCTTTGTCATAGTTTTTCCTTTTAGCGACGTTTTCGAAGCACTTTATAGACAGCTAGTGCTAATGTATAGTCTACCATACTATGGACGATTGTGCCAAAACCAACTAGGACAAAGAGAACATAAAACATATTTTCAACATTTGTCCCTGAAGTAGCATAGAAGATGATACAAGCTATTACTTCAGCGATAGCATGAACAACACCCAAAACAAAGTTAAAAATCCAAGATGCCTTTGGTTTATCCAAGGTTTCAGGGAATTTTTTTAAGTACAAAGCCCCCAAAGTACCAAAAACAATGTGAGAGAAGGCACGGAGTACAATAACAGGCGGATAGCCTGCCATCAGAAAACCAAGACTAGAAGCAATAATCACAAAAGCAGCCATCAAAGGCGAAAGAAACATGGCGATAAAGATGGGGATATGACTTCCCAAGGTGTAAGAAGCCGGTGGGATAACGATTTTAAAAGGCATAATGATTGGAATCAAAATCGCTATTGCAGTGAGTAGGGCAGTCATAGTCATAAACTGCGTTTTTTTCCGTATATTCATAAGAACCTCCATTTATCTGTATATACACAAGTATAGTACAATAAATCACCAATCAAGTCAAGAAGCATTATTGATTTTTCAGGAAAATTTGGTTAAAATGTGGTAAAGAATAATAGGAACTGAGGAGAAATTGTGATGATACTTTTTGTTTACCTAATCGTGGTAATCGTGATGATGTCAAAACAGAAAAGTGAAGGGAAAGTAGTCTCAGGTTGGACTCGTTTCATAGTTTATAGTTTATTGGTCCTGTCGCTACTCTCTCTATTAGCAAGCAGTCTGGCTGTTTCACTCTTTAGCCTTCCTTTATTAGGTTTTCTTTTGATGGCAGCAATACTAGAAATTGCTTATTTCGTTAGATTGGTAATTGCATTTGGTTTGGTTTTACTATCTCTAACCCTATACTTGGATAGCCAAAAAAGTCAGCAACCTACACCTCTTTCGTATCAGCTCCTGCGCTTTGGCTTTCACATTCTATTGATGTTTCTCATGTTTTAAATGCTAAACTCCACCTTCAGGACGAAAGTGGAGTTGATTTTTTATTTCTTCAAGGTTTCGATACGTGGGACAATTGCTACTGTTAGAACGGCAGAAATGACAAGCTCGGCAATTGAGTTTGTAGAAATAACGGTTGCTAAGAGTTTTTGGATATTGCCGTCGAAGACATTTCCAAAAAGGAAGAAGATTCCCCCAAGGACAAAGACGGTGTTGGTAAGGGAACCGAGAGCACCAGCAAAGATGAGACCCGTTCTATTTTTTAATAATTTATAAACCAAGTAAGGTGTCAGCCCAATCAAAACGCGAGGGACAATAGCGATAACCGCAGAGTAAATGTTTCCGTTCGGTACGAATGGTGAGAAGAGGTAGCTGGTTGGAAGGATGGTAATGGTGTTTACCGTTAAGCTCAATAGTCCCATAAGAAAACCAAGTGTAACTCCAACTCGAGGGCCATAGATGATACTAGCAATAATGACTGGAATATGAACGATAGTAGGTTTAATCGGGAATGGGAAAAGGTTAAATAGGAGAGAACTCAAAAAGTGGATAACGAGCATAACTGCAAAAAAGATAGCAATGGGTGCAATGTTAGAGCGTTTGTTCATTGAGGGTTTCCTTTATTCTTTCTAAAATAGTATTCAGGTCAGCTAGGGCGCCTTTGCCGTGATCGCCACAGGCTAGTAGAGATTCTTTTGGAGAGATGATTTGATAACCAAAAGTCTCTAATGTTCTTAGATTAGTCTGAGTTGCCGGATGGTCATACATTTTTGTATTCATGGCTGGTGCGACTAACTTTTTGACATGTTCTGGCAGGGCAAGTGCTGTACTTGTCACCATGTTGTCCGCAAATCCATGGGCTAACTTTGCGATGGTATTAGCAGTAGCTGGGGCTACAATAAAAAGGTCAGTTCTTTTGCCTAGTTCGATATGATTGACTTGATCAGGAGCTGGTTCCTTCATGACATAAAGGTGGACAGGATTTTGAGAGAGGACCTGTAGTGTCAACGGTTGGATAAACTCTCTCGCCGCCTCAGTCATTAAGACAGTGACATGATGGCCTTGTTTTTTCAAGGAACTGACTAGGTCAGCTGCTTTATAGGAGGCAATGGAACCTGTCACTGCGATGAGAATATTTGCCATGGCTTTCCTTTCTAAGAATCGTATGTATGAATTTTTTCAAGGAGGAGGTTCGCAATTTCCTCTTTAGTTTGAACGGTTTGAAGACGATCATTCTCAACAAAGATTGCCCGATGCTGATATGCTGAGATTTGAGTAAGATCATTTGCTATGATTAAGTCTGCTTGGTTCTTGATAAGACTCTTTCGTGCAATCTCAATGAGATAATCTTCAGAGACATCAACCAGCAGTTTAAAGCCAATCAGATGAATGGCAGGATTCCATTCCTTGACTAGAGAGATGATTTTTGGAGTCTTTTTAAGGAACAAAACCTGAACTTCATCAGTTGAAGAAATCTTAGCTTGATGATTCTGCTTGTTTAAGAATTCTTCTAGATTGGAGCTAGCCTGAACTTCCTCAAGTCCTGTCATATAAACAGGAGTGTAGTCAGATACAGCCATAGAATGAATCAAGACTTGATAATTTTGAACACATTCTTGCATCTCAACTAGAAGGTCGTTGGTATTATCAATTTCTCGAATGCTTAGGTTGGGATGAGCTTCTGGCTTCAAAGCTCGTTTTGTCGTTATCAAACAAACTTCATGCCCCGCAGCAAGCAAGGTTTCTGTGATGATTTTCCCCAAGCGTCCTGTAGAATGGTTAGTAATAGAGCGGACACTATCAATTGCTTCACTTGTGCCGCCTGACGTAACTAAAATTTTCATAGGACTATTGTACACAAAAATGATATGCAAGTCAAAGAAAGCATTTAAAAGAAAAATATATTATTATTGACATTTATAGTAATAAATAAGATAATGAATCTAAGTAAATTAATAGGGGTATTATTATGGATTTTTTTAAATTTGCAGACAACATTGCAAAGGAAGCTGGTAAAGTACTGAATGATGTCGGTTCTGCTACTAGCGAAGCTTTAAATGAAGCGAGTAAATTTACTGGAGAAGTTATTACTGAATCTGTAAAAACTATAGGTGAAGTATCAAGCCAAGTTGGTAATGTTGTCTCAGATGTCTCAGTGAAAGCTGTTGGAGTTGCCGGAGATGTAGCACATCAGATAACAAATGTGACTTCTGAAACATTTAACGAAGCTGGGAAAATAGCGAATAATACAAAAGAACAAATTGAATCGGTAGACCTTTTTAATTCTAAACTAAGACAAGAAGCTGTTGATGGATATAATGAAGCTATTAGTTGTTATAATGAGGAAGCGGATAGCTTGGCTAATAAATCAATAGAGCTTTATCAAGTTAGGGACAAAGCTATCAAAGTTGTAAAAATTGTTGAAGAAAGAATTAACAAACTAGCAAATAAACCAAAAGAGTTTGAAACAAAATTAGAAGCAATTGATGTTGAAATTCAGAATTTTGAAGATAAGCAAATTGCTATTTCACAGTCAATTAAGGAAGCTGAATTAGCAAGTGGTAGCACAGCGGCTACGGCTTCACTTAGCGCATTAGGAGTAACAGTTGCAACTTTAGGGCCTACTGCCGCTATGGGTGTTGCAACTACATTTGGTGTTGCATCAACAGGTACTGCAATTTCAAGTTTGACAGGTGCTGCAGCAAATAGCGCCACTCTGGCTTGGTTAGGTGGTGGAAGTGTAGCAGCTGGTGGCGGTGGAGTGGCAGCCGGTAACGCATTTTTGGCATTGGCTGGTCCTGTCGGTTGGGGAATTGCAGGCGCTATGTTGACCGCTTCTGTTGGGGCGGGTGTAGTAGCTAATAGGAAAAATGAAGAAGTTGCAAAAGAGGCTATAGAGGAACAGAAAAAGGTAGAATTGTTGGCTAGACAACTTAAAGAAAAAGTAATAGAAGTTACGGAATTAATAGAACTAACTGAAAAACAAACAGAAGGAATTTATTTAGCCAATTTATCTTTAACTGGAATGGACTATAGCTTATTTACTGATGAAGAAAAATATCAAGCAGGTGCTTTAGTGAATTCAACTCTATCATTGACTGCTATGGTAAATAAGGAAATTAGAATAAATGAGTAACCAGATTTTTAATCAAGCTTTTAACCAAGGTATTGGTGCATATGTCAATTGTTTAAATAACTTGAGAATTCAAGATTTACATAATGCTATGAAAATCATAGAGGATGAAGCACGCAGAGTCATCTTAAACAAGGACAATGCCTCAAAGATTTTAAACTATACGAGAGACAATATTGAAGACGTTATTTTAAAGAAGCGTGGAGGAGATTATGGTGGTCATGGCTTTATCGCTGAATTTGCAGAAGCAGGGATTGTAAATGCGAGGAGAGCCATTGAAGGGTTAAATCCTATTGTCGAAGTATTGAATGATAATGGACCAGCCGATTTATTAATTGGTAGAAATACCATTCAAATGAAGTTTTATGGTAATTTACGTGATGAACTAGCTCAATCGTTTCATTACAGTTCAAAAATGAAAATGATGTTTCCAAAAGATCACGTTCAAGTATTTGAAAAAATAATGGCTGGAGCAAAAGAAGTTGAATTGAATGGCAAGAGATTATCCATTAAACAAATTACGGATATACGCCAAATGATTAATGATATCACTGAAAGCAAGGGACTTACTTCATACAAATATTGGATGAAATCCTCTGCTCTAGATTACAAAGACGCTCAAAAAAATTCAATTCATTCTCTTATAGATTCTGAAGAGAAGAATATTCGTAAAACAGTCAGACTAAAACAACAAGAATTAAATAAAAAAAGATTAGTGACCCAAAAACATGCATTACCAAATTTAAAAGAAGCTAACAAGGTTGCAAGAAACGCAGCTTTTTTACAAGGTGGTTTAGCATTAATGTCGACTGTGTATGGAAAATACATAGAAGGAAAAAGTATCTTTGAATTCGAACAATCCGATTGGTTAGATTGTGGATTGAATTCATTAAAAGGAGTTGCAAGTGGAGCAATATCAGGATATTCAATTTACGGATTAACAAATATTTTGGGTATTAGTGCTCCAAATGCCAGTGCTTTAGTAATGGCTACTTATGGGATGATAGATGTTGTTTTGAGATTCAGATCTTCCGAAATAACTCAAGATGAACTTATGAATCTGTTGACATTAAATGTAATAGATGCTTCCTTTGCTACAATTGGTGCTTGTATTGGTCAGATCATGATTCCAATACCTGTTCTTGGTTCTGTAGTTGGTTCAATATCTACTTCAATAATTTGGGAGATAGGTAAGGGAATATTAAATGAAAGAGAACAAAGGATAATTCAAGATTACAGAGAAAATCTGAATAGTTACATAAAAACTTTAGATGAAAATTATCTTGTCATTTACAACGAAATTATAGAAAAGTATAAAAAATTGGGCGAAATACAAGCATATTCGTTTGATTTGTCAATAAATACTAAACTTAGGTTTGAGTACTCTATTGAGATGGCAGAAAGTTTAGAAATTGAAGATAATAAAATTCTCCATGATTTGTCTGAAATTGATAGTTATTTTCTTTCCTAGATTCCTAGATTATTTTCAAATTCTTTATAGTCTAAAACTATAAAGCCATATAAAATTTTTCAAAGGGCCCTAAAAATCTTGAAATTCAGGATATTTACGAACGTTTAGAGAGTTTTAGAATGTGAAAAATCTTGTTTTGTGTTATAATGAATTATCACATTAGAGGTTAGAGGAGTTTTGAATGAAAACAGATATTGAAATCGCACAGAGTATTGAGTTGAAGCCAATCGTTGATGTTGTAGAGAAACTGGGTATTTCTTACGATGATTTGGAATTATATGGAAAGTACAAAGCTAAGCTCAGCTTTGATAAAATTCGTGCAGTTGAGAGCAATCCAGTTGGAAAATTGATCTTGGTTACTGCCATCAATCCAACACCTGCAGGTGAAGGGAAATCAACCATTACCATTGGTCTGGCAGACGCCTTGAACAAGATTGGCAAGAAAACTATGATTGCCATCCGCGAACCATCTCTTGGTCCAGTCATGGGGATTAAGGGCGGTGCAGCCGGTGGTGGTTATGCCCAAGTGTTGCCAATGGAGGACATCAACCTTCACTTTACCGGGGATATGCATGCCATTACAACTGCTAACAACGCTCTTTCTGCCTTGATTGACAACCACTTACACCAAGGAAATGGGCTAGGAATCGACCAACGTCGTATTCTTTGGAAACGTGTTGTGGACTTGAATGACCGCGCCCTTCGTCATGTGACCGTTGGACTTGGTGGTCCTCTAAATGGTATTCCTCGTGAGGATGGCTTTGATATTACAGTTGCTTCAGAAATCATGGCCATTCTTTGCTTGGCTACGGATATTGAAGACTTGAAATGTCGTTTGGCGAATATCGTTATCGGCTATCGTTACGATCGTACGCCAGTTTCTGTTGGTGATTTGCAGGTTGAGGGGGCTTTGGCATTGATTTTGAAAGATGCTATCAAACCAAACTTGGTTCAGACAATTTACGGTACACCTGCCTTTGTACACGGTGGTCCATTTGCCAATATTGCTCATGGATGTAACTCTGTTTTGGCAACAAGCACAGCCCTTCGCTTGGCTGATTATACTGTTACTGAAGCTGGTTTTGGTGCAGACCTTGGCGCTGAGAAATTCCTTGATATTAAGACACCAAACTTGCCAACTTCTCCAGATGCGGTAGTCATTGTTGCAACCCTCCGTGCTCTTAAGATGAATGGTGGTGTGGCTAAAGATGCTTTGACAGAGGAAAATGTAGAAGCAGTTCGTGCAGGTTTTGCTAACTTGAAACGCCACGTTGAGAACATTCGTAAATTTGGAGTGCCTGCAGTTGTCGCGATTAACGAATTTGTTTCTGATACAGAAGCTGAAATCGCAGCCTTGAAAGAACTCTGTGCCTCAATTGATGTTCCAGTTGAGTTGGCTAGTGTCTGGGCTGATGGCGCAGAAGGTGGCGTAGCACTTGCCGAAACACTTGTCAAGACAATCGCTGAAAACCCAGCCAACTACACTCGTCTTTATGACAATGACCTTTCTGTCCAAGAAAAGATTGAAAAAATTGTCACTGAAATCTACCGTGGTAGCAAAGTGAACTTTGAGAAGAAAGCTCAAACTCAAATTGCCCAAATCGTTCAGAATGGTTGGGACAAATTGCCAATCTGTATGGCGAAAACTCAGTACAGTTTCTCAGACAATCCAAATGCACTTGGAGCACCAGAAAACTTTGAAATTACCATTCGTGAATTGGTACCAAAATTAGGTGCAGGCTTCATCGTTGCCCTAACTGGTGATGTCATGACCATGCCAGGACTTCCAAAACGTCCAGCCGCTCTTAATATGGATGTTGAAAGTGACGGGACCGTTCTAGGTTTGTTCTAGTAAATTGCAATTGATTTAAATGAGTTTGGAAAAGATTTCCAAGCTCATTTTCTTGTCTAGATATGAGGCGTTGTCGTCAGCTGATATAATAGAGTTACTTTCTAGACGCAATCAGTCTAGCTAAAGATATTTTCTCTGATTTCTGATATAATAGAAACATTGACTTCAAGAGTAAGGAAGAGAAAATGAACGCATTATTGAATGGAATGAATGACCGTCAGGCTGAGGCGGTGCAAACGACAGAAGGACCCTTGTTAATCATGGCGGGGGCTGGTTCTGGGAAGACTCGTGTTTTAACTCACAGAATCGCCTACTTGATTGATGAAAAGATGGTCAATCCTTGGAATATCTTGGCCATTACCTTTACCAATAAGGCTGCTCGTGAGATGAAGGAGCGTGCCTATGGGCTCAATCCAGCTACTCAGGACTGTCTGATTGCGACCTTTCACTCCATGTGTGTTCGTATCCTGCGTCGCGATGCGGATCATATTGGCTACAATCGGAATTTCACCATTGTAGATTCTAGTGAACAGCGAACCCTCATGAAACGCATTCTCAAGCAATTAAACTTGGATCCTAAAAAATGGAATGAACGGACTATTTTGGGGACTATTTCCAATGCTAAGAATGACCTGATTGATGATGTGGCTTATGCTGCTCAAGCTGGTGATATGTATACGCAAATCGTGGCTCAATGTTATACAGCCTATCAGAAAGAGCTTCGTCAGTCTGAGTCGGTTGACTTTGATGATTTGATTATGCTGACCTTGCGTCTTTTTGATCAAAATCCTGATGTTTTGACCTACTACCAGCAAAAATTCCAATATATCCACGTTGATGAGTACCAAGATACCAACCATGCCCAGTACCAATTGGTCAAACTCTTGGCTTCACGCTTTAAAAATATCTGCGTAGTCGGTGATGCTGACCAGTCTATTTACGGTTGGCGTGGGGCTGATATGCAGAATATCTTGGATTTCGAGAAAGATTATCCTCAAGCCAAGGTCGTTTTGTTGGAGGAGAATTACCGTTCAACAAAAACCATTCTCCAAGCCGCCAATGACGTCATCAAAAACAATAAAAATCGTCGACCTAAGAATCTCTGGACCCAGAATGCTGATGGGGAACAGATTATTTACTATCGTGCAAATGACGAACTGGATGAAGCTGTTTTTGTAGCCAAAACCATCGATGAACTTGGTCGTAGTCAAAACTTCCTCCACAAGGATTTTGCAGTTCTTTATAGGACTAACGCCCAGTCTCGTACTATTGAGGAAGCCCTCCTAAAGTCCAATATTCCTTATACTATGGTCGGCGGGACCAAGTTCTACAGCCGTAAGGAAATCCGTGATATTATCGCCTATCTTAATCTCATTGCCAATCTGAGTGACAATATCAGTTTTGAGCGCATTATCAACGAGCCGAAACGTGGAATCGGTCCAGGAACGGTTGAGAAAATCCGGGATTTTGCTAACCTGCAAGAGATGTCTATGCTGGATGCTTCAGCCAATATCATGCTGTCTGGCATCAAAGGAAAAGCAGCCCAGTCTATATGGGATTTTGCCAATATGATTTTGGATTTGCGAGAGCAACTGGATCAATTAAGCATTACAGAGTTAGTTGAAGCGGTTCTTGAAAAAACAGGTTATGTGGAAATTCTTAATGCCCAAGCGACCTTGGAAAGCAAGGCGCGGGTTGAAAATATTGAAGAGTTCCTATCTGTTACCAAGAACTTTGATGACAATCCTGATAGTCAGGAAGAGGAAACAGGTTTAGATAAACTCAGTCGTTTCTTGAATGACTTAGCCTTGATTGCGGATACGGATTCAGGCAGTCAGGAGACATCTGAAGTAACCTTGATGACCCTCCATGCAGCGAAAGGACTAGAGTTCCCAGTTGTCTTTATCATTGGGATGGAGGAAAATGTATTTCCGCTTAGCCGTGCGGCTGAAGATCCAGATGAGCTAGAAGAAGAACGCCGTTTGGCCTATGTCGGTATCACGCGCGCTGAGAAGATCCTCTATCTGACCAATGCAAATTCTCGTCTGCTTTTTGGTCGTACCAATTATAATCGTCCAACTCGTTTTATCAATGAAATCAGTTCGGACTTACTTGACTATCAAGGCTTGGCTCGTCCAGCGAATACTAGCTTTAAGGCATCTTATAGCAGTGGTGGGATTGCTTTCGGTCAAGGTATGAGCTTAGCTCAAGCCCTTCAAGAACGGAAACGCAATGCCGCACCAAGCTCTATCCAGTCAAGTGGTCTCCCATTTGGACAATTTGCAGCCGGAAATAAAAAAGATTCGACTGATACAAGTTGGTCCATTGGGGACATTGCTCTTCACAAGAAATGGGGAGAGGGAACGGTCCTAGAAGTTTCGGGTAGTGGCGATACTCAGGAATTGAAAATCAATTTCCCAGAAGTGGGGCTGAAAAAACTCTTAGCCAGTGTTGCCCCAATTGAGAAAAAAATCTAATTTTCCATCCTTCTCACGAATAATAAAGTGAGGAGGATTTTTATGTACAGTATTTCATTCCAAGAAGATTCACTTTTGCCTAGAGAAAGACTAGTTAAAGAAGGAGTAGAGGCTCTGAGTAATCAAGAATTACTAGCTATTCTGCTTAGAACCGGAACACGTCAGGCTAATGTATTTGAAATTGCTCAGAAAGTCTTGGATAGTCTTAACAGTCTAACTGATTTAAAGAAAATGACCCTGCAGGAATTGCAGAGTCTGTCTGGTATTGGACGGATTAAAGCCATTGAACTACAAGCAGTGATTGAACTGGGGCATCGTATTCATAAACATGAAACCCTTGAGATGGAAAGCATTCTCAGCAGTCAAAAGCTAGCCAAGAAAATGCAACAGGAACTTGGTGATAAAAAACAAGAGCACCTAGTGGCGCTCTATCTCAATACTCAAAATCAAATCATTCATCAGCAGACCATTTTCATCGGCTCTGCGACACGTAGTATTGCTGAACCGAGAGAAATCCTTCACTATGCATTGAAGCATATGGCAACCTCTGTGATTCTCGTTCACAATCATCCATCTGGTTCTGTATCTCCTAGTCGAAATGATGATCATGTCACTAAGCTAGTCAAGGAAGCTTGCGAACTGATGGGAATTGTTTTCTTGGACCATTTGATTGTATCGCACTCGGATTACTTTAGTTACCGTGAAAAGACAGATTTGATTTAAGATTACACATGATCTTACTCAATCACTTCTAAAACATAGGAATCTACTTCTGTCATATTGATAACAGGAAGAGGTTTTATCGTGGGCACAAGTAAATTTTCTTGAACGATAAAGTCGACAATTGCATTGAAATCTTCGATTTTATAATATCTTTTTTTATGAATGAGAATATCTCTGTAAAAGTAAAGACTTGAATGAAATTTACTTTTTAGTTTGGCATCTGCCTTTTTACAAAATCGTTTTGCCTTTTTAGACATTTCTTTCAGCTGTTTTTCTTTTTCTTTTTGAGATAGTTTATCGAAATTCTCTTTATTCTTAGAAAAAGATTGGTAACTTTCCGCTGTTAAAAGTCTATAGAGATTAGAAAGATGAAAGCAAACTGTTATTTCTTTTTCATTATTTGATAAGAAAAGATTAGCTTCCTTTTCCTTATAAGATATGAAAACATTAGCTTCTATATCTCTCAAAATCTCATGAGTAGAAGGTATTTTAATTTCATTCATGATTAATAACCTATTTATAAGTCCTAGAGTTCGTTAACAACATAGTCAAACAGCGTTTTATCTTTGGGGCGGTTTTCAAAGAGAAATTCAGGATGCCATTGAACACCAAGATAAGGGAAGCCGTCCGTAGTTGTCACAGCCTCAATGATTCCATCTTTAGGATCATGTGCTACAACCTTAAGATTTGAGGCTAGATCTTTAATGCTCTGGTGGTGGAAGGAGTTGATGTGAGAGATTTCTCCATAGATTTCTCGGAGAATGGTATCAGGTTCCGTTACGAGGCGTTGGGTCGTGTATTCGGCTGAACAGTCCTGCCAATGATCCTCGATATCTTGGTATAGCGTGCCTCCCATGGCGACATTGAAAAGTTGAGTACCCCGACAAACAGAGAAAATTGGTTTCTTTTGCTTAATCGCTTCTTTGATAAGTGCTAGTTCAAAAATATCTCTTTGAAGGTGATAGTCATCACTATCAATAGCCTTTGGTTCACCATAGTATTTTGGATCAACATTTTGCCCACCCGTTAGGATGAGCTTATCAATGATACTGATGTAATAGGCAGCCATTTCTTGATCACCAATCGGTAGGATGATTGGAATTCCGCCAGCGTCCTTGACTCCTTCAACAAAGCCTTTTGCTGCATAGCTCATCATGATGTCATCATCTGGATGAGCTTTTTCATTTCCTGTAATCCCAATAACTGGTTTTTTCATAAATGCTTTCGCTTTCTAATCCTCTTTACGCATAAAATAGAGGAGGGTTTGGAGTTCGCTTGTCAAATCGACATACTGAACAACCACATCTTTTGGGAGGTGCAAGTGGACAGGAGAAAAACTGAGAATCCCTTTTACACCTGCATCAACCAAAAGATTGGCAACTTCTTGTGATTTAACACTTGGAACTGTTAGGATAGCAGTTTTGACATCTGCTTCTTTGATTTTTTCTTTAATCTGTGAGATACCATAGATTGGAATTCCATCAGGTGTCTGGCTCCCAACTTCTGGATGGTCATCTAGGTCAAAGGCCATGATAATTTTCATCTTGTTACGCTCGTGGAAGCGGTAGTGGAGAAGGGCATGGCCCATATTTCCGATTCCAACTAACATAACATTTGTAATGGAGTTATCATTTAGGAGATCAGCAAAAAAATTCATCAATTTTTTGACATCGTAACCAAAACCACGACGACCTAGTTCACCAAAATAGGAAAAATCCCGACGAACGGTCGCAGAGTCGATACCGATAGCCTCTGCAATTTGCTTGGAGTTGGCACGTTCGATTTTTTCTGCATGAAATCTCTTGAAAATTCGATAGTAAAGAGAGAGTCTTTTTGCTGTTGCTTTTGGAATAGCAGACTGTTTATCTTTCACAAAATCACAACCTTTCTATTCTTCTATTTTATAGAAACATTGTGAAAAAATCAACAAAAACAAGAAAAAACTAAGAAATTTCTTAGTTTTTATCTGAAAAATGAGCTTGTGATAGAAAACGGTAGAGATCGCCAACCAATCCTTGATAAATCACCTTATCATTCAGCGTTAAGGAGCTGATTAGGTGAGTATCAGGTAGGGTCACACAGCCTGATAGAGATAACATAAGCTCTTCGTAATCCTTATATTCAAGTGTACGTTCTACGTGATAGTTATCTTGATAGGTAAGTCGATACATAGTCAATTATCTTTCTTCTTTAGTGAAGATACCGCGTTCTACTAAACTGTCCATGAGGAAGTAGAATTTTTCTTGGTGAATATGGTGATCTTCTGATTTAAAGATATTCACCAAACGAAGGCCAGATTTGTCAGTGATGTTGAGTTTAGCACCTGTAAGGTCTTTATTGATGATGATTTTTAGGTTGAAACCTTCACCACTGTTGGGTACTTTTTCAAGTAGACGAGTCAGTTCGAAGTTTCCAACTTTTGTTTCAAAGAAAGTATTGTCTTTCAGTGTGAACTTTTTGACAGTTGGGCTAAGTGTATAGTCGTAGCGGCAGTTTTGTAGTTTAATGGTTTTTTCGAATGCCATTAGATTAATCTCCAATAATATTTTTTAAGGTTTGTGCGAGTTGTTTCAGTTCCTCCTCAGTGTTAAGAGGAGAGAGACTGATACGGACAGATTCTTTCAATCGATGTGAATCTGGTCCATAAAATGCTTCAAGCACATGACTGGTTTGCACAATACCAGCAGTACAAGCGGAACCGGTAGAAATTGAAATTCCCTCAAGGTCTAACCGAAGTAAAAGCAAATCATTTTTCTGACCAGGAAAACCGATATTCAAAACATAAGGCAGTTGGTCTTGACTTTCATTGAGATAGTAGTCTAAATCAGCAATTTCTTCTAAAAAAGCAGATTTGAGTGCGCTTAGTTTTTGGTAATGCTTAGCTTGGTTATTTAAATCCTCTTTGAGAGCAGCGACCATACCTACAATGGCAGCGAGATTTTCTGTTCCAGCCCGTTTCTTTTGTTCTTGGTCTCCACCGTGAAGGTAGGAATCAAAGCCCGTGGAAGAAGCATAAAGAAAGCCAACTCCTTTTGGTCCATGGAATTTGTGGGCAGAAGCGCTAAGGAAATCAATTCCTAATTCTTCAGGATGGATAGGGATTTTTCCGATAGCTTGAACAGCATCAACATGATAAGCAGCAGGATGTTCTTTTAAAATACGTCCAATCTCAGCGATAGGTAAGAGACTACCTGTTTCATTATTAGCATACATGGTGGAAACGAGAATGGTATCGTCACGTAAAGCTTCTTGAATCTGCTGCGCAGTGATTTCTTGATTTACTGGTTGGATGATGGTCGCTTCAAAACCAAAATGTTGTACCAGATAATCGATAGTCTCAAGCACAGAATGGTGTTCAATAGCTGTCGTGATGATATGTTTTCCACGATTTTGATGACGGAGACAATAGCCGATAATGGCTGTATTATTACTTTCTGTACCGCCAGATGTAAAAAAGATATGTTGAGGTTTGGTTCCTAGTAAGAGGGCTAAGTCCTGACGAGCTTCTCGCAAGAGTTTGCCAGCCTGCCGACCATGGCTATGAATACTAGAAGGATTACCATGAGTTTCTTGCATGACCTTAGTCATTTCAGAAATAGCTACTGCTGACATAGGAGTCGTAGCAGCATTGTCCAAATAAATCAAAGAATCACCTTATTTCTTTTTGTTGTAAGCAAAGAGTGGGCTGACTGGTTTTCTTTCATGGATGCGGACGATAGCATCTCCGATTAATTCGCTAGCAGTAATGTAACATACATTTTCTGGAGTTCTTTCTTTGGTCGCTACTGAGTCTGTCACGAGGATTTCTTTGATGTTTGTAGCGTCAAGAAGATCTGCTGCACCTTCAACAAATAAACCGTGACTGGATACTGCATAAATCTCAGTTGCGCCTTCACGTTCAACGATTTTGGCTGCTTCAGAGAATGTACGACCAGTATTTAGGATGTCGTCAATCAAGATAGCCTTTTTGCCTTCAACATCCCCAATGATATAGCCTTCGTTACGATCAGAATCATCTTGGGCGTAGTCAATGATAGCGATAGGAGCATCAAGGTATTCAGCCAAACTACGTGCACGTTTAACACCAGAGTTCTTTGGACTAACAACAACGACATCAGAGCCAAGAAGACCTTTATCACAGTAGTGCTTAGCAAATAGAGGAACAGTATAAAGATTGTCTACAGGAATGTCAAAGAAACCTTGGACCTGAACAGCATGGAGGTCAAGTGTTAGAACACGGCTTACACCAGCTTTGACAAGCATATTGGCAACTAGTTTTGCAGTGAGGGGTTCGCGAGAAGAAGCGATACGGTCCTGACGCGCATAACCAAAGTAAGGAAGGACAACGTTGATACTATGAGCACTTGCACGTACACAAGCATCAACCATGATCAACAACTCCATCAAGTGGTTGCTAACAGGGTAGCTGGTTGACTGGATGATGTAGACATCGTAACCACGGACACTTTCTTCAATGTTGACCTGGATTTCGCCGTCAGAAAATTGTCGAGAGGATAACTTCCCGAGAGGTACACCAACTGTATCCGCAATCTTTTGAGCGATTTCATGGTTAGAGTTTAGGGTGAAAAGTTTCATGTTGTTTCTATCTGACATTATAGACCGTCCTCTGTAAACTTTGCGAATCTTCTCTGAGAAAGTTTTGTTTTTCAAAGCCAGATTCTTTTATTTTTATCTTTTCTATTTTACCAAAAAAAGGAGATTATTTCAGCTTTTTTTCATGCTTTTAATAAAACGAATTAATTTTGATGGAGCTTTCTGATAAGTAATCTGATTTTCATCTAAAAATCTCTGAAAATGTTCTTTCCCTTTTTCATGGTCGGTGACTTCAAGCTCGAGTTCATAGTCCGTCTGGTCAAAGTATCGACTTTCATCTAAGGCCATTAAGCCAATTTCAGTTTTCATTTCATAACGTAGAGTGGAAAGACAGCCTAGAACTAACCAGTCATGGCTTTCGATGCCAATCTTAGAGAGCTTCTCTAGAACGAGACCCTGAGGTAGTTTTTGTTTTTCTAGGTATGATTCAGCTTCTGGAAGAGTTAGTTTCTGGTTGTATTCCATATTTCCTACAGTTTGAGGTACTTTTAAGGTCAATTCCGCCCAATCTGAAAAGGTGCGAATGCGCATGGCAACCTTCTTTTCACGCAATTGGAAATCTGGTGTGTCAATGTAGTAGTTTTTCTGAAAGACGGGTTGGATATGGGAAAACTGTTTTTTTAGATGATCATATTCCTCTTTTTTCAGAAGTGTTTTCAATTCTATTTCTAAATGTTTCATTTTTTCAACCTTTTCTATATCTTTGAAAGCGATTTATGGTATAATGGACAATGTATTTATTGTATACGAATGTACTGAAAAAATCAAAGATTTTCGACAGAGCAATCAAACATTACAAGGGAGAAAGTATGACCATAGAATGGGAAGAATTTTTAGATCCTTACATTCAGGCTGTTGGTGAATTGAAGATTAAACTTCGGGGAATTCGCAAACAGTATCGTAAGCAAAACAAGCATTCTCCGATTGAGTTTGTAACGGGTCGGGTAAAACCGATTGAAAGTATCAAAGAAAAAATGGCTCGTCGAGGAATTACATATGCAAGTCTGGAACATGATCTGCAAGACATTGCTGGTTTACGTGTCATGGTTCAGTTCGTTGATGACGTTAAAGAAGTAGTTGAGATTCTACGTAAACGCCAAGATATGAGAGTCGTTCAGGAACGAGATTATATCACTCATCGTAAGGCTTCGGGTTATCGTTCTTATCACGTGGTTGTCGAATATACTGTAGATACGATAAATGGGGCTAAGACCATCCTCGCCGAGATTCAAATACGGACTTTGGCTATGAACTTTTGGGCGACCATTGAACACTCGCTCAATTATAAATATCAGGGCGATTTTCCAGAAGAAATCAGGACAAGATTGGAAATTACAGCGAAAATAGCTCATCAACTGGATGAAGAAATGGGTAAGATTCGAGATGACATCCAGGAAGCGCAGGCTCTCTTTGATCCATTGAGCAGAAAATTAAATGACGGTGTAGGAAATAGTGACGATACAGATGAAGAATACAGGTAAACGAGTTGACCTCATAGCAAATAGAAAACCACAAAGCCAGAAGGTTTTGCATGAGCTGAGGGAAAAACTAAAGAAACAACATTTTATACTGAACGATACCAATCCTGACATCGTCATTTCGATTGGTGGTGACGGGATGCTTTTGTCCGCTTTCCACAAGTATGAGAATCAGTTAGACAAGGTTCGATTTGTAGGTGTTCATACAGGGCATTTGGGATTTTACACAGATTATCGTGATTTTGAGTTGGATCAGTTGGTGACCAATCTCCTACTCGATACTGGTGCCAAGGTTTCTTATCCTGTTTTGAATGTCAAGGTAACGCTTGAAAATGGAGAAGTGAAAATCTTCCGAGCCTTAAATGAAGCGAGTATCCGTCGATCAGACCGCACCATGGTGGCAGATATCATCATTAACCATGTTCCGTTCGAGAGATTTCGTGGAGATGGAGTGACTGTTTCAACTCCGACGGGTAGTACTGCCTACAACAAGTCCCTGGGTGGAGCTGTCTTGCATCCTACCATTGAAGCCTTGCAGTTGACGGAAATAGCGAGTCTTAACAACCGAGTCTATCGCACTTTGGGATCATCGATCATTATTCCCAAAAAGGATAAGATTGAACTCTTGCCGACACGCAATGATTATCACACGATATCAGTCGATAACAGCGTCTATTCATTCCGTAATATCGAACGGATTGAGTATCAAATCGACCATCACAAGATTCACTTCGTAGCGACACCAAGTCATACTAGTTTCTGGAATCGTGTCAAAGATGCCTTCATCGGCGAGGTGGATGAATGAGGTTCGAATTTACCGCAGATGAGCACGTCAAAGTTAAAACTTTCCTCAAGAAACATGAGGTTTCTAAGGGACTTTTGGCTAAGATTAAGTTTCGAGGCGGGGCTATTCTGGTCAATGACCAACCACAAAATGCGACTTATCTCTTAGATATTGGAGACAGGGTAACTATTGACATTCCAGCGGAGGAAGGGTTTGAGAGTCTTGAAGCAATTGAGCGTCCACTGGATGTTCTCTATGAGGATGACCATTTTCTGGTTTTGAATAAACCTTATGGAGTAGCTTCCATCCCCAGTGTCAATCATTCCAATACCATTGCTAATTTTATCAAGGGCTACTATGTTAAGCAAGAATATGAAAACCAGCAAGTTCACATCGTGACTAGGCTTGATAGAGATACATCTGGTTTGATGCTCTTTGCCAAGCACGGTTATGCTCATGCACGATTAGACAAGCAACTGCAACGAAAGTCTATCGAAAAAAGGTATTTTGCACTTGTTAAAGGAGATGGTGACTTGGAGCCAGAGGGGGAGATTATTGCCCCGATTGCGCGTGATGAAGATTCTATTATCACGAGACGGGTTGCCAAAGGTGGGAAATACGCTCATACGTCTTACAAAGTTGTAGCGTCCTATGGAAATATTCACCTAGTTGATATTCGCCTGCATACTGGGCGAACCCACCAAATCCGAGTGCATTTTTCTCATATTGGTTTTCCTTTGTTGGGAGACGATCTCTATGGAGGCGGCCTAGACGATGGGATTCAACGCCAGGCCTTGCATTGTCATTATTTATCTTTTTATCATCCCTTTCTAGAGCAAGATTTGCAACTAGAAAGCCCCTTACCGGATGATTTCAGCAATCTTATTACTCAGTTATCAACTAATACTCTTTAAAATCTATTTGGAGTATAATTTATTTTCTTAAAGGAGAAAACTCATGGAAGTTTTTGAAAATCTCAAAGCCAACCTAGTTGGCAAAAATGCTCGTATCGTTCTCCCTGAAGGGGAAGAGCCACGTATTCTTCAAGCAACAAAACGCTTGGTAAAAGAAACAGAAGTAATCCCTGTTTTGCTCGGAAACCCTGAAAAAATTAAAATTTATCTCGAAATCGAAGGGATCATGGATGGTTATGAAGTGATTGATCCTCAACATTATCCTCAATTCGAAGAAATGGTTGCTGCTTTGGTAGAGCGTCGTAAGGGCAAAATGACTGAAGAAGAAGCGCGCAAAGTTTTGGTTGAAGATGTCAACTACTTTGGTGTGATGCTAGTCTACTTGGGCTTGGTTGACGGTATGGTATCTGGTGCGATTCACTCAACTGCCTCAACAGTTCGCCCAGCCCTTCAAATTATCAAAACTCGTCCAAATGTAACTCGTACTTCAGGTGCCTTCCTCATGGTACGTGGTACGGAACGTTACCTATTTGGTGACTGTGCCATTAACATCAATCCAGATGCAGAAGCCTTGGCTGAAATTGCCATCAACTCAGCAATTACAGCTAAGATGTTTGGTATTGAACCTAAAATTGCTATGCTAAGCTATTCTACTAAAGGTTCAGGATTTGGTGAAAGTGTTGATAAGGTAGTGGAAGCTACAAAAATTGCTCACGACTTGCGCCCTGACCTTGAGATTGATGGTGAATTGCAATTTGACGCTGCCTTTGTTCCTGAAACTGCAGCTCTAAAAGCTCCAGGAAGTAACGTAGCTGGTCAAGCAAATGTCTTTATCTTCCCAGGTATCGAAGCCGGAAATATTGGTTACAAGATGGCAGAACGTCTTGGTGGTTTTGCGGCTGTCGGACCTGTTTTACAAGGTTTGAACAAACCTGTTAACGACCTTTCTCGTGGATGTAATGCAGATGATGTGTACAAGTTGACCCTTATCACAGCAGCTCAAGCAGTTCATCAATAAGATTTAGTCCTCTTTCCCATGGGAAGAGGCTTTTTAGTACTGAGAAAAGGACAGTTAGAAGCTTCTATGTTATACTAGATATATGTTAGATTTGAAAGAATACGATATCGTCATGTGGCCAGAGGAGAAGATCATTTCTTTTCGTGAGAAACTCCTTAATTGGTATGATGAAAACAAGCGAGAACTACCTTGGCGGAGAAGTAAAAATCCTTATCACATCTGGGTATCTGAAATCATGCTGCAGCAGACCAGGGTGGATACAGTTATTCCATATTACGAACGATTCTTGGACTGGTTTCCAACAGTTGAAAGTCTGGCCAATGCTCCTGAAGAGCGTTTGTTGAAGGCTTGGGAGGGATTAGGCTATTATTCTCGAGTGCGCAATATGCAGGCTGCAGCTCAGCAGATTATGACTGACTTTGGGGGGCAATTTCCAAATACCTATGAAGGAATATCTTGCCTGAAAGGGATTGGCCCTTACACTGCGGGAGCTATTTCCAGTATCGCTTTTAATTTGCCTGAGCCAGCGGTTGATGGCAATGTCATGCGGGTTTTGGCACGCTTGTTTGAGGTTAATCATGATATCGGAGTTCCCAGCAATCGCAAAATTTTTCAGGCAATGATGGAAATCTTGATTGACCCGAAACGACCAGGTGACTTTAACCAAGCTCTGATGGATTTAGGGTCTGACATAGAGGCTCCAGTTAACCCTCGACCAGAAGAAAGTCCTGTTAAGGACTTTAGTGCAGCCTATCAGAATGGGACTATGGATGTATATCCGATTAAAGAACCCAAGAAAAAGCCCCTCCCAATCTATCTCAAGGCTTTGGTTGTACGCAATGACCGTGGTCAATATCTACTTGAAAAAAATGAAAGCGAGAAACTACTAGCCGGTTTTTTGCACTTCCCCTTGATCGAAGTTGATGATTTCTCAAGTGATGACGATCAGCTAGATCTCTTTTCTCAAGTCAAAGAGGAAAGCAGAGCATTTGGACCCAGCCCTCAAGAAAGCTTTGAGCAGGATTATGATTTAGAAGTGAATTGGTCCCAGCAAGTATTTGACCAAGTCAAGCATGTATTTAGTCATCGGAAATGGCATATTCAAATCCTAGCTGGTCAGGTGACAGAAACAAAACAGTTTTCGGACAGAGAAATTCGCTGGGTTTCTCCTCAGGAGTTTTCTGATTATCCACTTGCGAAACCTCAACAAAAAATTTGGCAGGCTTATAAAACAGCTCTTGAAGATGAAGGCTTACAGTAGCCATTTGTGCCTTCTTTACATTTTTTTGTTATAATAGATAAAGAAAAGGTGATAAAATGAAAAAAATATTAATTGTAGATGATGAGAAACCAATCTCAGATATTATTAAGTTTAATATGGCCAAGGAAGGTTATGAAGTCGTTACAGCCTTCAATGGTCGTGAGGCAATCGAGCTATTTGAAGCAGAGCAACCGGATATTATTATCCTCGACTTGATGCTACCTGAAATTGATGGTTTAGAAGTTGCCAAAGCCATTCGCAAGACCAGTAGTGTTCCTATCATCATGCTCTCAGCCAAGGATAGCGAGTTTGACAAGGTTATTGGTTTAGAGTTAGGTGCAGATGATTATGTTACAAAACCTTTCTCAAACCGTGAGTTGCAGGCTCGTGTTAAGGCCCTTCTTCGTCGTACCGATCTAGTTTCAGTAGATAACCAAGAGTCTGATGAGAAGAAGACGCAACCTTTACAAATTGGTGATTTGGAAATCGTTCCAGATGCTTACGTGGCAAAGAAATATGGTGAGGAATTAGATTTGACCCACCGTGAGTTTGAGCTCTTATATCACTTGGCTTCCCATATTGGACAAGTGATTACGCGTGAACACTTGCTTGAGACTGTATGGGGTTATGACTATTTTGGTGATGTTCGTACTGTGGACGTGACCATTAGACGCTTGCGTGAGAAAATAGAAGACACTCCAAGTCGTCCAGAGTACATTCTCACACGTCGTGGTGTTGGATACTATATGAGAAATAATGATTGAAGATATTAGACAAACTATTCTGACCAGCGATTTTATCTTTATCTTGATTTTACTGGGCTTTATCCTGGTGGTGACCTTGCTGTTACTGGAAAATCGTCGGAATAATATCCGTCTGAAGGAGATAAATCAAAAGGTTAAGGACTTGATTGCAGGTGATTATTCTCAAGTTTTGGACTTGCAAGGAAGTACAGAAATCACCAATATCACCAATAATCTGAATGATTTGTCAGAAGTTATTCGTTTGACCCAAGAAAATCTGGAACAAGAGAGTAAACGATTGAACAGTATTCTTTCTTACATGACAGATGGCGTTCTTGCTACCAATCGCCGTGGTCAGATTACTATGATCAACGATATGGCCAAGAAACAATTAGGTGTGCAGAAAGAAGATGTTCTGAATAAAAGCATCCTCGAATTGCTTAAGATAGAAGATGAGTATGAGCTGCGTGATCTAATTACACAGATTCCTGAGTTGACGATTGACTCCCAAGATGTGAATGGTGAATACCTGAGTCTTCGTGTACGTTTCGCTCTGGTACGCCGTGAGTCTGGATTCATCTCGGGTTTGGTTGCTGTTTTACATGATACGACCGAGCAGGAGAAGGAAGAACGCGAACGGAGACTCTTTGTTTCGAACGTGAGTCACGAGTTGCGAACTCCTTTGACCAGTGTTAAATCTTATCTTGAAGCCTTGGACGAGGGAGCCTTGTATGATCCTGTAGCCCCTGATTTTATCAAGGTTTCGCTAGATGAAACCAACCGTATGATGCGGATGGTGACAGATCTCTTGCATCTCTCTCGTATTGATAATGCGACTACTCAGTTGGATGTGGAGTTGATTAATTTTACGGCCTTCATCACCTTTATCCTTAATCGTTTTGACAAGATGAGAGCACAGGATCAAGAGAAAAAATATGAACTGGTTCGAGATTACCCAATCAATTCAGTTTGGATCGAGATTGATACCGATAAGATGACTCAGGTGATAGATAATATTCTTAACAATGCCATCAAGTACTCGCCAGATGGTGGGAAGATCACTGTCAGCATGAAAACTACTGATGACCAGATGATTTTATCCATCAAAGACCAAGGTCTAGGTATTCCAAAGCAAGATTTGCCAAAAATTTTTGACCGTTTCTACCGTGTGGATCGTGCAAGAAGCCGGGCTCAAGGTGGAACTGGTCTAGGTCTGGCGATCGCAAAAGAAATCATCAAACAACACAATGGTTTTATATGGGCCAAAAGTGAATACGGTAAGGGATCGACCTTTACCATAGTGCTCCCTTATGATAAGGATGCCGTAAAAGAAGAAATATGGGAGGACGAAATAGAAGACTAGAATGAGTGAAAAAGGCTTTAAATACAGTATTTTAGCATCAGGCTCCAGTGGAAATTCCTTTTATCTGGAAACCCCAAAAAAGAAAATCCTAGTGGATGCAGGTTTGTCTGGTAAGAAAATTACAAGTCTGCTAGCTGAAATCAATCGCAAACCTGAAGATCTGGATGCGATTTTAATTACGCATGAGCATTCAGACCATATCCATGGGGTCGGTGTCTTGGCTCGCAAATATGGTATGGATCTTTACGCCAATGAAAAGACTTGGCAGGCTATGGAGAATAGTAAGTATCTTGGCAAGGTAGACTCTTCGCAAAAGCATATCTTTGAAATGGGCAAAACCAAAACCTTTGGTGATATCGACATTGAGAGTTTTGGAGTTAGCCATGATGCGGCAGCACCACAGTTTTACCGCTTTATGAAGGATGACAAGAGCTTCGTCATGCTGACCGATACAGGTTATGTTAGTGATCGTATGGCTGGGATTGTCGAAAATGCGGATGGTTACCTCATTGAGTCAAATCATGATGTAGAGATTTTGCGAGCAGGATCTTACGCTTGGCGTCTCAAACAGCGAATTCTATCGGATCTCGGTCACCTTTCTAACGAAGACGGAGCTGAGGCTATGATTCGTGCCATGGGAAATCGAACCAAGAAAATCTACCTTGGTCACTTGTCCAAAGAGAACAATATCAAGGAGCTGGCTCATATGACCATGGTCAATCAGCTAGCTCAAGCCGATTTGGGAGTCGGAGTTGACTTTAAGGTCTACGACACTTCACCAGATACCGCAACACCATTGACAGATATATAAAAAGAAGGCGAGTGCCTTCTTTTGTTATACATAGTTATTATTTTCTAGTCCAAACACCATTTAAAATATGATATAATAAGGTTTATAGTACGAGAAAGGTTGTCTTATGACGATAGATATTAGTGAAGAAAAGTTGGCTATGGAGTCTGCTGACTTATTAAAAATTCTTTTAAATGATCGAACGACCAAGAAGAATATTGTTTGGGCGACGCATTCTTATGAATTGTTAGGAAAGGGATTTGCTCCAATCGATCGTATCACTCCAAGTAGGGTGACGGGAAACTATGCAAACTTGATTCAACCCCGATCAGAAAAGTCTAAGTATGAGCAAAAAGACCGAACCAAGATTAGAGCCGAAGTCTTTACGCCAACTTGGTTGGTTGAAAAGCAAAATGGCTACGTGGAAGCTGAACTTGAATCTCTGGATCTTGAAGATTATATCCAATTACGCTGGCTAGAAATCACCTGTGGTGAAGCACCTTATATGGTTTCTCGCTATGATACAGTGACTGGTGAGGAAATTCCATTATCTGAGCGAGTTGGTTTTCTTGATAGAAAATTGCAACGCATTAGTCGTGAGGTCTCAGATGAAGCCACCTTCTATGAGCTTGTAAAAAAAGCTTATCGATCTTCTTATGGATATGAGTATCAAGGAGATTCTCTGCTTTTGGCGCGTGAAAATCTTTTAGCAACATTTGAGGACTACTATCTTGCAAAGACTGGAAATCAACCGACCTTAGAGCAAAAGAAAGAAATTGCGACTATTATCTCCTACAATGTCTTTCAAATGGATGGATTGAATAAAATCAGTCCTTACTCAGCTACACAAGAGCAATCTCAACAGCTAAGCTTGTTTTCAGATGAGCTAGAAGTCCAAGAAGTAGAAGAATCTAAAACCCAAATCAAAGACTGGAAAAAGAATAAAATGATAGGTTTTGAGAGCCTATCTAGCGAGGAAAGTGAAATGAAATTTGATGTCGTGATAGGAAATCCGCCGTATCAGGAAGAATTACAAGGAACAAGTGATAAACCAATATATCATCATTTCATGGATGAATCTTATAAAATTAGTAGAAAATCAGTATTGATAACACCTGCTAGGTTTTTATTTAAGGCTGGTAAAACACCAAAATCATGGAATGAAAAAATGCTGTTGAATGAACATTTCAAAGTCATGTATTATGTCCAAGATTCTTCGAAAGTTTTTCCTGGTACGGATATTAAAGGTGGAGTGACGATTAGTTACCACGATAATGATAGAGTTTTTGGAGCGATTGAAACATATACCGCTTTTGATGAACTGAATTCAATTTATAAAAAAGTCTATCATAGAAATGATTTCAAATCTTTAAGTGACTATGTTTTTGCACCAGAAAGTTATAAATTAACAGAAGTCCTACACAGTGATTTTCCTAATTTCGTAGACAGGTTAAGTAAGGGTCATAAATTTGATGTGACAACAAATATTTTTGAAAAGTTGCCTGAAATTTTTACGGATGATAAACCAGAATGTGAATCAATTCAGTTAATAGGTAGGATAAATAATGAACGTGTAATAAAATTTGTTCCAAAGAAATACATCAAAGGACCTGGGAATTTGGATAAATATAAGGTGATACTGCCAAAAGCAAATGGCAGTGGGGCGATTGGCGAAGTCCTATCGACCCCACTCGTGGGTACCCCACTCGTGGGTCACACACAGACCTTTATTTCTATTGGTAAATTAGAAACATTGGATGAAGCAGATTCATTATTTAAGTATATAAAATCTAAATTTGCTAGGACTTTGTTAGGTGTACTAAAAATTACACAAGATAATAAAAAAGGAACATGGAAATATGTCCCACTCCAAGACTTTACGGTCAATTCGGACATTGATTGGACACAATCAGTGGCTGATATTGACCTCCAGCTCTATAAAAAATATGACCTTTCTCCTGAAGAAATTGCCTTTATTGAGACTCATGTAAGGGAGATGGATTAGAAAAGTATTTTTATTTGACAAATTATGCTCAGTGATCTATAATAGACACATAGGATTAGGTCAGGAAGCATACGATGCACTGACCCTTTTTTGTTTTATAGGAGATAAGTTTGAAGGAACATAAAACATTTAATCAACAGTTAACAATCTTAAGAAATAGGGGTGTTGTAGTCCCAACAAATGGGAAGCCAAAGAGATTTTTAGAACAAGAAAACTATTACAACGTTATAAACGGTTATAAAGATTTATTTTTAGTAAAGGGCAGCAATAATCAACCTGTTGAACCTGAAATTTATCAAGAAGGAACTCACTTTAACGAACTAAAGGCCTTGTTTTTATTTGATAGAGAACTAAGGATATTGTTATTGAAATATTTATTGATATTCGAAAATTCAATAAAGACTACAGTTGCATATGAATTCTCTAAAAAATACCCTCGTAAGAATGCTTATTTAGATATTGCAAATTTTGTAGACAATGATCCTAAAAAAGTTCTTCAACAAATCTCTATCTTAACAAAGACTATTCATGATAAGGTAGATAGAAGTGGCGCTATCAAACATTATATTGAAGAACACGGAGAAGTACCACTTTGGGTTTTAGTTAATTTTCTTACAATGGGGAACATTGCTAATTTTTACAACATTTTAACGGATAGTACAAAAAATATTATCGCAAAATTTTATACAGATAAATATAGAGCACAGAATAAAGACAATACATTTAGACTATCTAGTGCAGATTTAAGTGCATGTTTAAAAGTGGCTAACTTGGTTAGAAATATCTGTGCACATGATGAACGACTGTACAATGTTAATTTAAGAAATGTTCGAATATCTCAAATAGCAAATCATTTTGGGATAAGGAGATATGATAATAAACGTTTCATAGTGCTCATTCTATTTTTAAAAATTGTACTTGATAAGAAAGATTTTCAAAGATTGTATAAAGCTTTAAGAAATCTGTTCAATCAGTATGCTGATGAATTTAAAACTGTAGTGTTTGAGGATATTTTAAAGACTATGGGAATAGATTTAACAGAAATGGAAAAATTAGCTTAATTTTTTTAAAAAAGGAATACTTATGCCAGTAGAAATTAAAACTTCTAAAGAGATTCATCCTAAAATCTATGCCTACACCACCCCTACGGTAACAAGTAATGAGGGCTGGATTAAGATTGGTTATACAGAGCGTGATGTTACACAACGGATTAAAGAACAAACGCATACTGCTCATATAGATACAGATGTCTTATGGACTGGGGATGCAGCCTATACGGAAGAACCTGATAAGGGAAAGACATTTAAGGATCATGATTTCCACCATTTCCTTTCTTTCCATGATGTGGAACGTCGTCCTAAGACGGAATGGTTTTACTTTAATGGGACACCTGAGAAATCTAAAAATCTTTTTGATAAGTTTGTTCAGCATGATTTGTCTGGTTATCAGCCTGGCCAAGGACAGGACTATACTCTGCGACAAGAGCAAGAAGAAGCAGTTTCTAAGACCTTAACTTATTTCAAGAATCACCTAGGAGATAAGTTCCTCTGGAATGCCAAGCCACGTTTTGGTAAAACCTTATCTACCTATGACCTAGTTCGTCGAATGGATGCCGTCAATGTCCTGATTGTAACAAACAGACCTGCCATTGCCAACTCATGGTACGATGATTTTGAAAAATTCATAGCTGGTCAAACGACTTACAAGTTTGTTTCAGAGTCAGACAGCCTTAAATATCGCCCAACTTTGTCACGTAAAGAATTTGTTAGTATTTTAGATGACGATGTAAGACAGCTAGCTTTTATCAGTCTCCAAGACTTGAAAGGCTCTGCTTATCTTGGTGGAGAGCACAATAAACTCAAATGGGTCACTGATCTACATTGGGATTTGTTGGTTATCGATGAAGCGCACGAAGGAGTTGCTACCTTCAAGACAGACCAAGCCTTTAATAAGATTCGTCGAAACTTTACCTTGCATCTATCAGGAACTCCATTTAAGGCATTAGCCAAGGGAGAATTTACCGAGGAGCAGATCTACAACTGGTCTTATGCGGATGAGCAGGCAGCTAAAACTACTTGGTCGCCTGAGCAAGAAGAGGAGAATCCATATGGGAGCTTGCCTCAGTTAAATCTCTTTACCTATCAAATGTCTCAGATGATTGGTGAGGAGTTAGAAAAAGGTGCTCAACTAGACGGCGAAAATATCGACTATGCTTTTGACTTGAGTGAATTTTTCGCTACAGATGATAAAGGGAAATTTATCTATGAGCAAGATGTCAGAAATTGGTTAGATACTCTATCAAGCAATGAGAAATATCCATTTTCAACCAAAGAACTTCGGAACGAACTCAAGCATACTTTTTGGCTCTTAGAACGTGTAGCCTCAGCAAAAGCCTTAAAAGCACTGCTAGAGGAACATCCCATCTATGAAAACTATGAGATTGTGTTAGCTGCTGGTGACGGGCGTATGTCTGAGGAAGATGATAAGGTTAAACTCAAATCCCTAGACTTGGTTAGAAAAGCGATAGCAGAGAATGACAAAACTATTACCCTATCCGTCGGTCAGTTGACGACAGGTGTGACGATCCCTGAATGGACAGGCGTATTGATGTTATCAAACTTGAAATCACCTGCCATTTATATGCAAGCTGCCTTCCGTGCTCAAAATCCATACTCATGGAGCGATAACAAAGGAAATCACTTCCGCAAAGAAAGAGCCTATGTATTTGACTTTGCGCCAGAAAGAACCCTGATTCTCTTTGATGAGTTTGCAAATAACTTATCACTTGCGACTGCAGGAGGTGGTGGAACTTCCGCAACTCGTGAAGAGAACATCAGAGAACTCTTAAATTTCTTCCCTGTCATAGCAGAAGACCGTGCAGGTAAGATGGTTGAAATTGATGCTAAGGCAGTTCTGACTATACCGCGTCAAATAAAAGCTAGGGAAGTCCTCAAACGTGGCTTTATGTCTAACCTCCTATTTGATAATATCAGCGGTATTTTCCAAGCCAGTCAAACCGTTCTAGACATCTTAAATGAACTACCAGTTGAAAAGGAAGGCAAGTTACAAACACCTTCTGATTTACTAGACTTTTCAGGTGTTAAAGTGGATGATGAGGGCAATGCAGTGGTTGACCATGAAATCGTGGTCAATCAACAAGCACGACTTTTTGGTGAAAAAGTTTATGGGCTTGGTGAGTCTGTTGCTGAGTTAGTCACAAAAGATGAAGAAAGAACTCAAAAACAGCTGGTCAATGACTTGAGTAAGACCGTTTCTTCAGTAATTGTAGAAGAATTGAAGGCTGGATATGATCTGAAAACTCGGGAAACAGACCAGATCAAGAAACAAATTGTAGCAACATTTGAGAACGAAGTTCGAAAAAATGAGATAGAACGTAAAATTTCTGAAGCTCATATCAAGGAAGAGTTGCAACAACAGCTCAAGGAAGAAAATGATAAAGAGCAAAAAGATAAGATTCAAGAAGTTCTTGAAAAACGTTTAGAAGAAAATAATCTCATTCATAAAGAAAAACTAGAACAAACACTCAAAAAAGAAGTGGAAAAAATGCCTGAGAAGTTTATCGAGCAGGTTGAGGTCAAACGTGTTGAACAGTTGAAACAATCTGCTCAAGATGAGATTCGGGACCATCTTCGAGGATTTGCACGAACAATTCCAAGTTTCATCATGGCCTACGGCGATCAATCTCTAACACTTGATAATTTTGACACCTTTGTTCCTGAGCATGTCTTCTTTGAAGTGACTGGTATTACGATTGACCAATTTCGTTATTTGAGAGATGGTGGGCAGGATTTTGCAGGACATCTCTTTGATCGAGCAACATTTGATGAAGCCATCCAGGAATTTCTTCGCAAGAAAGAGGAGTTGGCAGATTATTTTAGAGATCAGAAAGAAGATATTTTCGACTATATTCCACCACAGAAAACCAATCAGATTTTTACTCCTAAACGTGTGGTGAAGAGAATGGTGAATGACCTTGAAAAAGAAAATCCAGGAATCTTTGATGATCCATCTAAGACATTCATTGATTTGTACATGAAGTCAGGCCTTTATATTGCAGAGCTTGTTAAGCGGCTATATAACAGCAATGGTTTACGAGAAGCATTTCCAAGTCCTGAAGAACGCTTAAAACATATCCTAGAAAATCAAGTTTATGGATTTGCACCTTCAGAAATAATCTATAATATTTCCACTAACTTTATCTTTGGAAATCTCTCCCAAGGGATCAGTAGAAAGAACTTTGTTCTAGAAGATACAATCCCTGCAGCTAAAGAAGGGAAAATCCAAGAATTGGTAGATAAATATTTTGAATATAAGTAAAAAAGAAGGCGAGTGCCTTCTTTTTTATATATTTTTACAATCCAGCAAAGTCCTTGATTTCTTGTGCGGACATGGAAGAGTCGCAACGGACATTGATTTGGCCATCTGCAACGTGGACAAATCCTGGCACAGTTGGTATTCCATAACGTGAGCGGAATTCTTGCAATTCATTGAGTTGGCTTGGTTCTTCACTGTTGATGAAGTAGATGTGGGCTTTAGTTTCAGCTACGACACCTGCCAATGTGCCAGCAAATTTACGGCAGTAAGGGCAAGTTTTACGGCCAATAAAGAAGGTTGCTGTTTCTTTATTATCGAGTGCTTCTTGTGCACGCGCAACTGTAGTGACTTCAAGGTCTTTAATGTTTTCTAAAAATTGTTCCATGAGATTACCTCGCTTTCATTGATAAGTCTAGTATGCCATAAAGTTTCTAAAAATGCTTAGATTTGATACGAAAAAAGATGAGATTGGTTGGTCTCATCTTTTATAATTTATTATTTAACAAAAGCATTGATTTCCGCTTCGATGTTAGCAATCTTAGCTTGTGAATCTTCGTTGCTTTCACCCACAACGGCAATGTAGAACTTGATTTTTGGTTCTGTACCTGAAGGGCGAACTGCAATCCATGAACCGTCAGCAAGTGTGTATTTCAAAACATCACTTGGAGGAGTTGTCAAGTTTGTAACAGTACCGTCAGCAGCAGTAGCAGTTTGAGCCTTGAAGTCTTCTACGACAGTGATAGCTGTTGTGTTCCATTCTTTTGGAGCATTGTTACGGAACTTAGCCATAATGGCTTTGATTTGTTCTGCACCATCAACACCAGAAAGGGTAACAGAGATTGTCTTTTCAGCGTAGTAGCCGTATTCTTTGTAGATTTCTTCGATACCATCAGCAAGTGTCAAACCACGTGAACGGTAGTAGGCAGCAAGTTCAGCAACGACAAGAACAGCTTGAATAGCATCTTTATCACGTACGAATGGTTTAATCAAGTAACCGAAGCTTTCTTCAAATCCCATCATGTAAGTGTGATTGTGTTTTTCTTCAAATTCTTGGATTTTTTCAGCGATAAATTTGAAACCTGTCAAAACGTTGAACATGGTTGCGCCGTAGCTTTCAGCAATCTTCGTTACCAAGTCAGTTGATACAATTGATTTGCAAAGGGCTGCATTTTCAGGAAGAGTTCCAGCATTTTTGTGTGCTTCCAAGATGTACTTAGCCATGATAGCACCGATTTGGTTACCTGAAAGGTTGAGGTAGCTTCCATCTTTTTGAAGAACTTCAACACCAACACGGTCAGCGTCAGGGTCAGTTGCAACAAGCACATCTGCACCAACTTGACGACCAAGTTCTTCAGCAAGGGCGAAGGCTGCTTGGCTTTCTGGGTTTGGAGATTTTACAGTTGAGAAGTCTGGGTCTGCAGTTGCTTGTGCTTCAACAACTTGAACAGAGTCAAATCCTGCTTGAGCAAGAGCACGACGAGCCAACATTTCACCCGTACCATGAAGTGGTGTGTAGACAATCTTCATGTCTTTACCGAATTCTTCAATCAAGGTTGGGTTGATGTTTACGTCTTTAACTTCTTTAAGGTATTCTGCATCAACAGCTTCGCCGATAACTTCAATCAAGCCAGAAGCTTTTTCAGCTTCGGCATCAGCAACTTCCACAGCGAATGGATTTTCGATAGCACGAATATAAGTAGTCAAAGCGTCTGCATCGTGTGGAGGCATTTGTCCACCGTCTTCTCCGTAAACCTTGTAACCGTTAAATGGAGCAGGGTTGTGACTGGCAGTAATCATAATACCTGCGAAACAGTTGAGGTGACGAACTGCAAATGACAGTTCTGGAGTTGGACGAAGGCTTTCAAATACGTAAGATTTGATACCGTGTTTAGCAAGAACTGCCGCAGATTCAAAGGCAAACTCAGGTGAGAAGTGACGGCTATCGTAGGCAATTGCTACACCACGTTCTTTTTCGTTTCCACCTTTTGACTCAATCAAACGAGCCAAACCCTCAGTTGCTTGACGAACAACATAGATGTTGATGCGGTTTGTACCAGCACCGATCAAACCACGCATACCAGCAGTACCAAATTCAAGATTGGTATAAAAGGCGTCTTCCTTAGTTTTTTCGTCCATATTTTCCAAATCTTGACGAAGGTAGTCTGGAAGATCAGCAAAATCGAGCCATTTTTGATAATTTTCTTGGTAAGTCATAGAGTGTCTCCTTTGTTTATTTGCTTTAATCGCTTTCATTATATCACGATTTGACATTTTAGTAAAACGTTAGCATAACTTAAAATGTAGGAAATTTACTTATGCACTTTAGCGGGAAAATGGTGGGTACCATGCTTACTTATACTAAGTTAGGGATGAATATCAATTATCTAATTTTTAAAAATATTAAAAGTTATAGTATTTTTGTGGGATTTTAAATAAAATAAATCGTAAATATTGTTATATTCTATTTATTTTATAAAGAATTCTTTAATGTATCAAATGAAGGTATAGAAAAATTTAATGTAAAACTCTATAAATTTAAGATATTTTGAAAATATCTGGTTTCTGTTTTGAATTTTATAGTGCGTATGGTAAAATATAGTAAATCATTAAAGGAGAATCCATTATGAAAAAAATTCTTAAGCATTCTGCTTTGCTTTTATCAGCTTTAGCACTTGTTGCCTGTGGAGCTCAAAAAAAAGCAAGCGACAATGGTACTGCCTCGAACTCAAACTTTGAAGTTTCTGTAAAAGACGGTATGTTTGTATTGCCTAAAGACGAAGATTCATCTTCAAGCTACCTTGCACTTCAAGTCGAAATCAAGAACAATCGTGATAAACAGTTTAGTTTTACTAGCCAAGATATTACGCTTTATAATGAAAAAGATGAAAAATTACAACCAATTCAAATCCACGAAAGCGACAGTAAAACTAAGTTTATGTCATATGGAGACAGTCTTTCTAAAGGAAAGAGCGTTGCTGGTTATGTAGTGTATGAGGTTGACAAGAATGCTAAGTATGAACTTCACTTCGCGCCTAGCTTTTACGATGACATCAAAGAAAATTCTAAAAAGAATAACGATGTAGCAATCAAGGTGGATCCAAGTCAGTATGAAGACAATATTGATGAAGCGAAAGATGTAATGAAAAAATATGTCGATGCTGTTTACCTTAATGGGGAAAGTTCTGGTGGTGGAACGAACCTAAGTGCTACTGATAATAAGTCACAAGTTGTTGCGCTTGCTGATGATAAAAAATCTTCTGATAATAGTGCTGAATTCACAAACGATGCGAAAGCTGATAAAGAAGAGTTTATCAAGAAATTTACAGAATCGTTCGGAAAAGGCTTCTATAACTACAAACCGTCTGATTCAGAACTTAGAACATTCGCAGATGCCTACATCAAAGCAAATGCTAAGAGAGCAAAAGTTGATTACAAGGTGAAGACATACTTACCAGACTATGCTGTTGTTTATGTTAGACCAGAAACAATCGACTTGGATAACTTGAATGTTTATGAATTGAGCCGTAAATTCTACGAAGAAAACAAAGGTAAATATAGCAACTACTCTGAAGCTATGAAAGCTGGTGAAAAATACATTTTAGAAAATGCACCGAGTCAATTTGATTCAACTCCTCTAGACACTAGTGATAACATGAAGAAAGAGGGTTATGAAATTAAAATGACTAAGAAAGATGGAAAATGGACCATCGATACCTCTTCTAAAAACTATGAATTGAAAGATATGGCTCGCACATTCCGTGGAGGCATTGGATACTAAGATGAAAGGTTCGAGTTTATGACTCGAACTTTTTTCGTTGCAATTGTGCAAAAGAGAAAAAGATAGTAAAATAGAGATATGATTATTTTACAAGCTAATAAAATTGAACGATCTTTTGCTGGTGAGGTTCTTTTTGATAATATTAATCTGCAGGTAGATGAACGAGACCGAATTGCTCTTGTTGGGAAAAATGGTGCAGGTAAGTCTACTCTTTTAAAGATTTTGGTTGGGGAAGAGGAGCCAACTAGTGGAGAAATCAATAAGAAAAAAGATATTTCTCTGTCTTACCTAGCCCAAGATAGCCGTTTTGAGTCTGAAAATACCATTTATGATGAAATGCTCCATGTCTTTGATGATCTACGCCGTACGGAGAAACAACTGCGTCAGATGGAGTTGGAGATGGGTGAAAAGTCTGGTGAAGATCTAGATAAACTAATGGCGGATTATGATCGTTTATCAGAGAATTTCCGTCAGGCTGGTGGCTTTACCTACGAAGCTGATATCCGCGCTATCTTGAATGGTTTCAAGTTTGACGAGTCTATGTGGCAGATGAAAATTGCTGAGCTTTCAGGTGGTCAAAATACTCGTCTTGCACTGGCTAAAATGCTCCTTGAAAAGCCAAATCTCTTGGTCTTGGACGAGCCAACCAACCACTTGGATATCGAAACCATTGCCTGGTTGGAAAATTACCTAGTAAATTATAGTGGTGCACTCATTATTGTCAGTCACGACCGTTACTTTTTGGATAAGGTTGCGACGGTTACACTCGATTTGACTAAGCATTCCTTAGATCGTTATGTAGGTAATTACTCTCGCTTTGTTGAGTTAAAGGAGCAAAAGCTAGCTACTGAGGCAAAAAACTATGAAAAGCAACAGAAGGAAATTGCGGCTCTAGAAGACTTTGTCAGTCGCAATCTAGTCCGAGCTTCAACGACCAAGCGTGCCCAATCTCGCCGTAAACAACTAGAAAAAATGGAGCGTTTGGACAAGCCTGAAGCTGGCAAGAAATCAGCCAACATGACCTTCCAGTCGGAAAAAACGTCTGGAAATGTCGTTTTAACCGTTGAAAATGCGGCTATTGGCTATGATGGGGAAATACTCTCTGAGCCAATCAATCTGGACCTTCGTAAAATGAATGCTGTTGCCATCGTTGGACCAAACGGCATCGGGAAGTCAACCTTTATCAAGTCTATTGTGGATCAGATTCCCTTTATCAAAGGAGAGAAGCGTTTTGGTGCCAATGTTGAGGTTGGATACTATGATCAGACTCAAAGTAAGCTAACACCAAGTAATACTGTTCTAGATGAACTTTGGAATGATTTTAAACTGACACCAGAAGTTGAAATCCGCAACCGTCTTGGTGCCTTCCTTTTCTCAGGAGATGATGTTAAAAAATCAGTTGGCATGCTGTCAGGTGGCGAGAAAGCTCGTTTACTTTTGGCTAAATTGTCTATGGAAAACAACAACTTCCTGATCCTTGACGAGCCAACCAACCACTTGGATATTGATAGCAAGGAAGTGTTAGAAAATGCTCTGATTGATTTTTATGGAACCCTTCTTTTTGTCAGCCACGACCGTTACTTTATCAATCGTGTAGCCACTCATGTACTGGAATTGTCTGAGAGTGGTTCAACCCTCTACCTTGGAGATTATGACTACTATGTTGATAAAAAGGCTGAAATAGAAGTCAGCCAGATAGAAGATGCTTCAACTAGCAATCAAGCAAAAGAAGCAAGTCCAGCTAATGACTATCAGGCTCAGAAAGAAAGTCAGAAAGAAGCCCGTAAGCTCATGCGCCAAATAGAGAGTTTAGAGGCTGAAATTGAAGAGTTAGAAACTCAAAGTCAAGCCATTTCTGAACAAATGCTGGAAACCAACGATGCTGAAAAACTCATGGAATTTCAGACAGAACTGGACAAAATTAGCCATCGTCAGGAAGAAGCCATGCTTGAGTGGGAAGAATTATCAGAGCAGGTGTAAAGATGGAACATCTTGGAAAAGTATTTCGTGAATTTCGAACCAGTGGGAACTACTCTTTAAAGGAAGCAGCGGGCGATTCTTGCTCGACCTCTCAGTTATCTCGCTTTGAGCTTGGTGAGTCTGATTTAGCAGTTTCCCGTTTCTTTGAGATTTTGGATAATATTCATGTGACTATTGAAAATTTCATGGACAAGGCTAGGGATTTTCAAAATCATGAACATGTTGCCTTGATGGCACAGATTATTCCGCTTTACTACTCAAATGATATTGCTGGTTTTCAAAAGCTTCAAATGGAACAGCTTGAGAAAGCAAAGAGTTCGACCAATCCCCTCTATTTTGAGCTGAATTGGATTCTGCTACAAGGACTGATTTGTCAAAGAGATGCTCGTTACACGATGAGTCAGAGTGATTTGGATAAGGTGGCGGATTATCTTTTCCAAACAGAAGAATGGACCATGTATGAGTTGATTCTTTTCGGTAATCTCTATACTTTCTACAATGTGGACTATGTGGCTCGGATTGGCAGAGAAGTGATGGAGAGGGAAGACTACTACAAGGAAATTGGTCGTCATCGAAAACTTGTTTTGATCTTAGCTCTTAACTGTTACCAGCATTGTTTGGAAAATCGATCCTTTGCGGATGCGGACTATTTTGAGGGCTATGTGGAGAAGTTGATTGGAAATGGTATCAAGCTTTATGAGCGCAATATCTTCCATTATCTCAAAGGTTTCGCCCTCTACCAGAGAGACTTGAAAGAAGAGGGTTGTAGTCAGATGCAGGAGGCTATGCATATTTTTGATGTGCTTGGACTTCCAGAGCAAGTGGCCTATTATCAGGAACATTATGAAAAATTTGTAAATGCTTAAATTTCCCAAATAAGGGAAAAATAAAGAGACTCCTTTCAGTTTTGATACAATAGTTTCAAAATTTGAGAGGAGCTTTTTATATGAATCGATATGCAATCCAGTTGATTAGTCGTGGTGCTATTAATAAAATAGGAAATATGCTCTATGATTATGGAAACAGTGTTTGGTTGGCATCAATGGGAACGATAGGGCAGACTGTTCTTGGGATTTATCAAATTTCTGAACTCGTCACATCGATTCTGGTCAATCCCTTTGGCGGAGTGATTTCAGACCGATTTTCGCGTCGCAAAATTTTGATGACGACAGACTTGATTTGTGGCGTTCTTTGCTTAGCTATTTCTTTCATCAGAGATGATAGCTTGATGATTGCTGCCTTGATTTTTGCCAATATTGTTCAGGCGGTTGCCTTTGCATTTTCTCGTACATCTAACAAAGCCATTATAACTGAGGTTGTAGAGAAAGACGAGATTGTGACCTATAACTCTCGCTTGGAGTTAGTTTTACAGGTTGTAGGAGTCAGTTCTCCGGTGCTTTCTTTCCTCGTTTTACAATTTGCCAGTCTCCATATGACGCTTGTTTTAGATGCCATTAGTTTTTTCATTGCATTTACCTTAGTAGCTTTACTTCCCCAAAAAGAGACTCAGGAACAAGTGAAAAGGACTTTCAGCTGGAAAAATATTTTTGCTGATATGAAAGAAGGGATTCGCTATATTTGGCGCCAGCAAGAGATCTTTTTCCTTTTGGTAGTAGCTTCCAGTGTTAATTTCTTTTTTGCAGCTTTTGAATTTCTCCTCCCTTTTTCAAATCGACTATACGGGGTAGAAGGAGCTTATGCAACTATTTTGACTATGGGCGCTATTGGTTCGATTATCGGAGCTCTTCTAGCTAGTAAAATAAAGGCAGGTGTTTATAATCTTTTGATTCTATTGGCCTTGACTGGAGTTGGAGTTTTTATGATGGGCTTACCATTGCCAACTTTTCTTTCCTTTTCTGGAAATTTAGTTTGTGAACTGTTTATGACGATATTTAATATTCACTTTTTTACTCAGGTGCAAACCAAGGTTGAGGGGGAATACTTGGGGAGAGTACTAAGCACCATTTTTACCTTAGCCATCCTATTTATGCCGATTGCAAAAGGCTTTATGACGGTGCTACCAAGTGTTCATCTCTCTTCTTTCCTGATAATTGGAAGCGGGGTTATTGCCCTGTCTTGTTTCTCCCTCGTTTATGTGCGAAGTCATTTTAAAAAAGAGTTATAATTTCTCTTTTTTAGAAAATATTACACTACAAACCATTTTTCAGTCCTTCTCTATTGTGAGGAGGGCTTGCTTTGTGGTAAAATGGGATTATGAATGAAAGAATGAATGAGTTAGTTGCCTTACTTAACCGCTATGCGACCGAGTACTATACGAGTGACAATCCCTCGGTTTCAGATAGCGAGTATGATCGCCTCTACCGAGAGTTGGTCGAATTGGAAGCTGCCTATCCGGATCAAGTTTTAGCGGACAGTCCGACCCATCGTGTTGGTGGTAAGGTTTTAGATGGTTTTGAAAAATACAGTCATCAGTATCCTCTATACAGTTTGCAGGATGCTTTTTCACGTGAAGAGTTAGAAGCTTTTGATGCGCGTGTGCGAAAAGAATTACCCCACCCGACCTATATTTGCGAGCTGAAAATCGATGGTTTGTCTATCTCGCTTACGTATGAAAAGGGAATTTTGGTAGTCGGTGCGACACGTGGGGATGGTTCTGTTGGTGAAAACATCACAGAGAACCTCAAGCGTGTCAAGGACATTCCTTTGACCTTGCCAGAAGAACTTGATATCACTGTTCGTGGAGAGTGTTACATGCCACGCGCTTCCTTTGATCAGGTCAACCAAGCTCGCCAAGAAAATGGAGAGCCTGAATTTGCTAATCCTCGTAACGCAGCTGCAGGAACCCTCCGTCAGCTGGATACAGCAGTAGTGGCCAAACGCAATCTTGCGACTTTCCTCTATCAAGAAGCCAGCCCTTCTACTCGTGATAGTCAAGAAAAAGTCTTGGAGCATCTTGAACAGCTTGGTTTTGTAGTTAATCCTAAACGAATATTGGCTCAAAGTATAGATGAGGTATGGGATTTTATCCAAGAAGTAGGACAAGAACGGGAGAAACTGCCTTACGATATCGATGGGGTGGTCATCAAGGTTAACGACCTAGCAGGTCAAGAAGAACTCGGTTTTACCGTTAAAGCACCTAAGTGGGCAGTAGCTTATAAATTTCCTGCTGAGGAAAAAGAAGCTCAACTCCTTTCAGTTGACTGGACAGTAGGTCGTACGGGTGTTGTGACCCCGACTGCCAATCTAACACCTGTTCAGCTTGCTGGCACAACTGTTAGCCGTGCAACTCTTCACAACGTAGATTATATTGCTGAAAAGGATATCCGCAAAGATGATACGGTTATCGTTTATAAGGCTGGAGATATCATCCCTGCTGTTCTGCGTGTGGTAGAGTCTAAACGTGTTTCTGAAGAAAAACTAGATATTCCGACTAACTGTCCGAGCTGTGACAGTCAGTTGCTTCATTTTGAAGATGAAGTGGCTCTTCGTTGTATCAATCCACGCTGTCCTGCCCAAATCATGGAAGGTTTGATTCACTTTGCCTCTCGAGATGCTATGAATATTACGGGTCTTGGTCCATCTATCGTCGAAAAGCTTTTTGCTGCTAATCTGGTTAAGGATGTGGCAGATATTTACCGTTTGAAAGAAAACGATTTCCTTCTTTTAGAAGGCGTCAAGGAAAAGTCTGCTTCTAAACTATATCAGGCCATTCAAGCATCCAAGGAAAACTCTGCTGAAAAACTCTTGTTTGGTCTGGGAATTCGCCATGTCGGAAGTAAGGCTAGCCAACTCTTGCTCCAACATTTCCACTCTATTGAAAATCTAGCCCAAGCAGATCCTGAGGAAGTAGCAAGTATCGAGAGCTTGGGTAGTGTGATTGCCCAAAGCCTTCAGACTTATTTTGCTACAGAAGGATCGAAGATTCTTTTAGACGAGTTGAAAGAAGCTGGAGTTAATCTGGACTACAAAGGGCAGACAGTAGTAGCAGATGCAGCCTTGTCAGGTTTGACAGTTGTATTAACAGGAAAATTGGAACGTCTCACACGTTCTGAAGCCAAAAATAAACTCGAAATCCTTGGTGCTAAAGTTACAGGCAGTGTATCTAAGAAAACGAATCTTGTCGTAGCAGGAGCAGATGCAGGAAGCAAGCTCCAAAAAGCACAAGAACTTGGTATCGAAGTTCGAGATGAAGCTTGGCTAGAAAGTTTGTAAAGAATAGTTGAAAACTAGATGTTAGATAGTCTGAAACTATCTCTCCTGATGTGTTTTTATATCTATTAATGCTATTCTCTATTGTGCTGAAATTCCCGCTAAATTCTTCAGCACTACATAAAAAAATTGAAATTAGGAATTAGGAAAAGAAATGTATAGATACCCAGTAGTCATCCATTTTCACCGAAAAAATGGGGATTATGATGCTTGTTCATTCAGTAGAAAACAGGCAGATGTTAAAGAAAATTTGTATTATGAAAATGACTATTTTGGAGCAAAATTCTCCTTTACAGTTACAAGTGCAGAAAGGCTCGATACTCTGACCTTTTCTGTCGAAATAGATGGAAAGACAAAAGATTATCTCCTACGGTTTAACTATTATCCACTGTTGACTGAGGTTTGGATTTTGGATGGTGATGAGACGGTTTATTATTCTGAAAATCCAGCCATTGCAAGTTCTTGCTATAAAGATCGAAACCCGTTTGCTTTTGATAAAGCCTTTCACAGTGAAAGTTTTGATCACCATTGGGGATACCAAGGAGAGTTGGGGTATAGTATCTCTGACTACCAGACAAGCTTTAAACTCTGGGCTCCAACCGCTACAGCAGTCCAAGTGGTCGTTTATGAAAATACAAGTAACGACGCGCCGATTTGGAAAACCTTTAATCTTGAGCGTGGGAATAGCTATTCATACAGTCATAAGTACAATACCATTGGTGTTTGGAGTGTAGATTTAGACGAAAATCTTGCAGGTAAAGCTTATCAGTATCAGATTGAGTTTCCACACCATCAGACTTTGACACGAGATCCTTACACTATTGCTACAAGCTCTGACGGGAAACGTTCCGTCATTCTCTCTCAGCAAGATAGACAGGTAGAAGGATTTAAAGTCAAGCATGGGACAGACGCTCCTTGGCGTTTGGAAAACCCATGTAAAGCGGTTATCTGTGAGATGCACATTCGTGATTTTACAAAATCGCCAACATCTGGAGTTCCAGAAAATCTTCGAGGGACCTTCCTTGGTGCTGCCCAGACAGGAACGACCAACCAATTCGACCAAGCAACCGCCTTTGACTATATCAAAGAACTCGGCTGTAATTATGTTCAGCTCCAACCAATCTTTGATCGCCATAAGGAATACGACGAGGACGGAAATGTAACCTATAACTGGGGTTATGATCCTCAAAACTACAATGCCCCAGAACCAAGTTTCTCTAGTAACCCAGATGATCCTGGACAGGTTATTCGAGACCTCAAGACCATGATTCAGGCATATCACGATGCAGGAATCGGTGTCATTATGGATGTCGTTTATAACCATACCTTCTCAACGGTCGATGCACCTTTCCAAACAACTGTTCCTGATTATTACTATCGTATGAATCCAGATGGAACCTTTCAAAACGGAACAGGTGTTGGAAATGAAACCGCAAGCGAACACGAAATGTACCGTAAGTACATGATTGACTCACTCCTTTATTGGGTGAAAGAATACAATATTGACGGTTTCCGTTTTGACTTGATGGGAATTCACGATGTCAAAACCATGCAGGCAATTCGTTGGGCACTTGATGAAGTTGATCCACGTATTATCACCTATGGAGAAGGTTGGGATATGGGGATCGGTCTTGCGCCTTATGATAAGGCCAAGAAGGACAATGCCTACCAGATGCCAAATATTGGATTCTTCAATGATGATCAGCGTGATGCCATCAAAGGAGGAGAAGTTTATGGTTCAATCAAGGCAGGATTTGTTAGTGGTGCAGCTACAGAACCGATTGTAGCCAAAGCTATTCTTGGTAGCCGAGAGTTGGGCTCATATCTTAGTCCAAACCAAGTTCTTAACTATGTGGAAGCCCATGATAATTACAACTTGCATGATTTGTTAGTAACCCTTCATCCAGATTACAGTTCAGATAAGATTATGCGTCAGGTTGAGACAGCAACAGCGATGAGCGTTCTTATGCAAGGGATGTCCTTTATAGAGTTGGGTCAAGAATTTGGCCGCACCAAACTCCTTGCTACTGGAGAAAATGGTGAGCTGACTCCGGCAGATAGAGAACGCGCCATGAATAGTTATAATGCTCCAGATAGTGTCAACCAGGTCAACTGGGATTTAATCAATGAGAGACAAGAGAGCATTGAATTTATCCGTCAGATTATTCGTCTAAAAACACAAACGCGTGCTTTCTCTTATCCTACATATGAAGAAGTTTATCGTCATGTCTTCGTCCATACAGCTGCTGAAAATAGTGGGTGGATTGTTTACGAAATTCACGGTGCTGCAGAGCATTTATTGGTGGTATTTAATGCCAAGGGAACCTCCTTCTACTTTGAAAATGCAGGAAATCTTGAAATGCTTGTGTCCAACAGTCGTTCTCAAGAGTCTAATGTGATTGATGATATCAGCGTTGCAGTCTTGAAGGTACTTTCATAGTAAATACTACAAAAAGGTTTAGTTAACTCTAGACCTTTTTTATTTTTATTGAAAAACCAATATCTAATAGGAATAAATTTCAAATAATTTGAAGAATCAAGTTTGTGAAAAAAATATCAATATTTTCCAAAAAGGGGTTGTAATTTTCTGAAAATTTGATAAAATAAGGTTTAATCATTTTCAGGAGGAAGAGAATTTGACACATTATCAGAATTTAGTGAATGGAAAATGGAAATCATCAGAGAATGAAATTGCCATCTATTCTCCCATCAATCAAGAAAAGTTGGGTACAGTACCTGCTATGAGTCAGGCTGAAGTAGATGAGGCGATGAAAGCTGCGCGTGCAGCTCTCCCAGCATGGCGTGATTTAGCACCCGTTGAGCGTGCAGCCTATTTGCATAAGACAGCAGACATTTTGGAACGTGACAAAGAAAAAATTGGTACCATTCTTGCTAAAGAGGTTGCAAAAGGGATTAAAGCAGCCATTGGAGAAGTAGTACGTACAGCAGAATTGATTCGTTTTGCTGCCGAGGAAGGTCTCCGTATCACTGGACAAGCAATGGAAGGTGGCGGTTTTGAAGCTGCAAGTAAAAATAAACTAGCCGTTGTCCGTCGTGAACCAGTTGGTGTCGTTTTAGCTATTGCACCATTTAACTATCCAGTCAACCTTTCTGGATCTAAGATTGCTCCGGCTTTGATTGCAGGAAATGTCGTTATGTTCAAACCCCCAACACAAGGATCTATTTCTGGCCTCTTGCTAGCTAAAGCATTTGACGAAGCAGGAATCCCAGCAGGTGTCTTTAACACCATCACTGGACGTGGTTCTGAAATCGGAGACTACATCATCGAACACAAGGAAGTGAACTTCATTAACTTTACAGGTTCAACACCGATTGGTGAGCGTATTGGTCGTTTAGCTGGTATGCGCCCGATTATGCTTGAACTTGGTGGGAAAGATGCAGCAATTGTCTTAGAAGATGCAGATTTAGAAAATGCAGCTAAGCAAATCGTAGGTGGTGCCTTTAGCTACTCTGGTCAGCGTTGTACCGCTATCAAACGTGTTTTGGTTGTGGAAAGCGTAGCAGACAGATTGGCAGAATTGCTCCAAGCTGAAGTTGCTAAGCTAACAGTCGGTGATCCATTTGACAATGCAGATATCACACCTGTTATTGATAATGCTTCAGCTGATTTCATCTGGGGATTGATTGAAGATGCTCAGGAAAAAGGAGCTAAAGCGCTCAGCCCAATCAAACGTGAGAATAATCTCATTTGGCCAGGACTTTTTGATTATGTCACAAGAGATATGAAATTAGCCTGGGAAGAACCATTTGGACCTGTTCTCCCAATTATTCGAGTTTCAGATGCTAATGAAGCGGTAGAAATTGCTAATGAATCAGAATTCGGTCTTCAATCTTCCGTCTTTACAAATGACTTTAAGAAGGCGTTTGAAATTGCTGAAAAACTTGAAGTTGGAACCGTTCATATTAATAATAAAACACAACGTGGACCAGATAATTTCCCATTCCTTGGTGTAAAAGGTTCTGGTGCAGGTGTACAAGGAATTAAATATAGTATCGAAGCGATGACAAATGTCAAATCCATTGTTTTTGATGTGAGATAATTTATAAAATCAGGAAAATAACTTCCTGATTTTATTTTTTTCAAAACAATACAGTAGAAAATTGATAAAAAACGAATATTCTGGTATTATAATAAAAAAATATATGGAAATTGTTTCGTGTTCTATTTTCTGGATATCTTTTTTAAAATGCTAGGTAATTTTTTGAAGGCTTTCATAAAAAAATATGATTTCCTTCGTAAATTACTTGAAAGTTATCTTAAAAGAGTGTATAATAGAATTATAGAAAACGCTTACAAAAGAAAGGGGATTGAATGAATAATCAAGAAGCATTAAGAACCTTTACTACAGGTGAGAACTTTCACCTCCAGCATTATTTAGGAGCGCATAGAGAGGAGAAAAACGGAGAAATTGGCTATACCTTTAGGGTTTGGGCCCCAAATGCACAAGCAGTTCATCTAGTTGGTGATTTTACCGATTGGGTTGAGAATCAGATTCCCATGGTTCGTAATGAAGCAGGTGTTTGGGAAGTCTTTACAAGTCAAGCCCAGGAGGGTCAGATTTATAAATATCATATCACGCGTGCAAATGGTCACCAGATTATGAAGATTGATCCTTTGGCAGTTTATTTTGAAGCTAGACCGGGTACAGGAGCAGTTCTGACCAATATCCGTGAAAAGAAATGGAAAGATGGCCTTTGGTTAGCACGTCGCAAACGTCTGGGATTTTTCGAGAGACCAGTTAATATATATGAAGCTCATGCAGGGTCTTGGAAGAGAAATCCAGATGGTAGTCCCTATACGTTTTCGCAACTGAAAGACGAGTTGATTCCATACTTAGTTGAGATGAACTATACACATATTGAGTTCATGCCGTTAATGGCTCACCCACTTGGATTGAGCTGGGGCTATCAGCTTATGGGTTACTTTGCTTTTGAACATTCCTATGGTACACCTGAGGAATTCCAAGATTTTGTTGAAGAGTGTCATATAAATAATATCGGTGTTATCGTCGACTGGGTTCCGGGTCATTTCACTATTAATGATGATGCATTGGCATATTATGACGGTACACCAACTTTTGAATACCAAGACCACAACAAGGCTCATAACTACGGTTGGGGTGCACTGAATTTTGACCTCGGGAAAAATGAGGTCCAGTCTTTCCTGATCTCAAGTATTAAATTTTGGATTGATTTTTACCACTTAGATGGTATTCGGGTCGATGCAGTGAGCAATATGCTGTATCTAGATTATGATAATGCTCCTTGGACTCCAAACAAAGACGGTGGAAACCTTAACTACGAGGGTTATTATTTCCTTCAACGTTTGAACACCGTTATCAAGCTTGCTCATCCAGATATCATGATGATTGCAGAAGAAAGTTCATCAGCAACAAAGATTACTGGTATGAAAGAAATGGGCGGCCTTGGGTTTGACTATAAATGGAATATGGGCTGGATGAATGATATTCTCCGTTTCTATGAGGAAGATCCGATTTATCGCAAGTATGACTTTAATCTTGTGACTTTCAGCTTTATGTATGTTTTCAATGAAAACTATCTCCTGCCTTTCTCACATGATGAAGTGGTTCATGGCAAAAAGAGTATGATGCATAAGATGTGGGGGGATCGCTACAATCAGTTCGCAGGTCTGCGCAATCTCTACACCTATCAAATTTGTCATCCAGGTAAGAAACTCTTGTTCATGGGTAGTGAGTACGGGCAATTCCTCGAGTGGAAGTCTGAGGAGCAGTTGGAATGGTCTAATCTAGAAGATCCGATGAATGCCAAGATGAAGCATTTTACTTCTCAACTCAATCAATTCTATAAAGACCATCGCTGTCTGTGGGAAATTGATACTAGTTATGATGGTATCGAGATTATCGATGCTGATAATAGAGATCAGAGTGTCCTTTCCTTTATTCGTAAGGGCAAGAAAGACGAAATGTTAGTATGTGTCTTTAATATGGCACCAGTTGAACGTAAGGACTTTACGATTGGTTTACCTGTTGCAGGTATTTACGAAGAAGTTTGGAATACAGAATTAGAAGAATGGGGAGGTGTGTGGAAAGAGCACAATCAAACAGTTCAGACTCAAGAAGGCTTATGGAAAGATTATGAGCAGACTTTGACCTTTACCCTGCCTGCCATGGGAGCAAGCATCTGGAAGATCAAGCGTCGTTTGAAACCAACCAAGAAAAAAGAATAATGGGCTGATGATGATATTTTTTAGATTTTAAAAACGGATGTACTTGTATTGGACTTGAAACACAAGAGAAATGGATTTCCTATTATTTTTATAAAAAGTTTGACTTCCGACCTTCTTTCGATTTTAACGTTCACATGTCTTTATAAAGGAGTAGAAAATGAAGAATGAAATGCTAGCTTTGATCCTTGCGGGTGGGCAAGGAACTCGTCTCGGAAAACTCACTCAAAGCATTGCCAAACCGGCAGTGCAATTCGGTGGGCGCTACCGTATCATTGACTTTGCTCTTTCCAACTGTGCAAACTCTGGAATCCATAATGTTGGTGTGATTACGCAATACCAACCTCTCGCCTTGAACAACCATATCGGAAATGGTTCTAGCTGGGGATTGGATGGTATCAGTTCAGGCGTTTCTATTTTACAACCTTATTCAGCCAGCGAAGGAAACCGTTGGTTTGAAGGGACTAGTCACGCTATCTACCAAAACATTGACTACATCGACAGTGTTAATCCTGAGTATGTTTTGATTCTTTCTGGTGACCACATCTACAAGATGGACTACGATGATATGCTTCAGTCCCATAAGGATAACAATGCCAGTTTGACAGTAGCTGTCCTAGACGTACCTCTCAAAGAAGCTAGCCGTTTTGGTATCATGAACACAGATGCCAATAACCGTATCGTTGAATTCGAGGAAAAACCTGCGCAACCTAAGTCTACAAAGGCTTCTATGGGAATTTATATCTTTGACTGGAAACGACTTCGCAATATGCTTGTTGTTGCTGAAAAGAGCAATGTGGATATGTCAGACTTTGGGAAGAACGTTATCCCTAACTATCTCGAGTCTGGTGAAAGTGTCTATGCTTATGAATTTAATGGCTACTGGAAAGATGTTGGTACGATTGAGTCACTTTGGGAAGCCAATATGGAGTACATTTCGCCAGAAAATGCCTTGGATAGCCGCAATCGTCAGTGGAAAATTTACTCAAGAAACTTGATCTCACCACCCAACTACTTTGGAGCACATGCACACGTTGAGGATTCATTGGTCGTGGATGGCTGTTTTGTAGATGGAACGGTTAAACGTTCGATTCTTTCAACAGAAGCACAGGTTCGTGAAGGAGCCGAGGTCGTTGATTCAGTCATCATGAGTGGGGCTATTATTGGCCATGGAGCAAAGATTACTCGTGCTATTATTGGTGAAGGTGCCATTATTGCAGACGGCGTAGAGATTGACGGAACTGACGAAGTACAAGTAGTAGGATACAATGAAGTAGTGGGGGTAGCAACAGATGAAGATTGATAAATATTCAGCCATTTTAGGAAACACAGTTGGTTTTCATGATATGTCAACATTAACAGAACACCGTCCGGTAGCTAGCTTACCTTTCGGTGGGAAATACCGTTTGATTGACTTCCCCCTTTCCAGTCTTGCAAATGCAGGTGTTCGTAGTATCTTTGGTATTTTCCAACAAGATAATATCAGCTCAGTATTCGACCATATCCGTTCAGGTCGTGAGTGGGGCTTGTCCACCCTTCTAAGTCACTACTATCTAGGAATTTACAATACTCGTGTTGAAAGCAGTACAGTTGGAAAAGAGTATTACCAACAGCTTCTTACCTACTTGAGACGTTCAGGTTCAAACCAAACCGTTTCGATTAACTGCGATGTGCTGGTGAATATTGACTTGAATCAAGTCTTCCACCTACACAATACAACGAAAGGTCCGATCACAGTTGTATATAAGAAACTTCCGAAGAAAGACATTTCAGATGTGAATGCTATCTTGGAAATTGATGAAACTGACCATGTTCGTTCGCACAAACTCTTTGATAACAAATCTACGGATGAACTCTTCAACATGTCTACAGATATCTTTGTTGTGGATACTCCTTGGTTGATTGAACGACTTGAAGAAGAGGCTCAGAAAGAATATCCTGAAAAGTTACGCTATGTTCTTCGTGATTTAGCTGCAAAAGAAGGAGCTTTTGCTTACGAATACACAGGCTACTTAGCGAACATTCATTCTGTTCAGTCCTATTATCAAGCAAACATCGATATGCTTGAATCTAAAAAATTCTACTCTCTTTTCTCACCAAATCAAAAGATTTATACAAAAGTTAAGAATGAAGAACCAACCTACTATGCGAATACTTCAAAAGTAAGAAGTTCTCAGTTTGCTTCTGGTAGTATCATTGAGGGTGAAGTAGTTCAGTCAGTCCTATCTCGTAACATTTATGTTCATAAAGATAGTGTGGTGAAAGACAGCATTTTATTCCCTCGAGTTGTGATTGGTCAAGGTGCTCAAGTTGAATATGCCATCCTAGACAAAAGTGTTGAAGTTGCGGACGGTGTTGTCATTCGAGGAACAGCAGAACATCCAGTTGTAGTGAAGAAGGGTGAAACAGTAACAGAGGACATTTATTCATGAAAATTTTATTTGTAGCGGCAGAAGGAGCCCCCTTTTCAAAAACAGGTGGTTTGGGCGATGTCATTGGCGCACTTCCCAAATCACTTGTAAAAGCGGGGCACGAAGTTGCAGTTTTCTTGCCTTACTATGATATGGTAGAAGCTAAGTTTGGAGACCAGATAGAGGATGTTCTCCACTTTGAAGTTAGTGTAGGATGGCGTAGACAGTACTGTGGTATTAAGAGAACGGTCTTGAATGGGGTTACCTTCTACTTCATTGATAATCAATATTATTTCTTCCGCGGTCATGTTTACGGGGATTTTGACGATGGTGAACGCTTTGCCTTTTTCCAACTGGCTGCTCTTGAAGCCATTGAACGCATCGGCTTTATTCCTGACCTTCTCCATGTTCATGATTACCACACAGCAATGATTCCCTTCTTGTTAAAAGAAAAGTACCATTGGATTCAGGCATATCAAGGAATCAGAACAGTTTTAACTATTCATAATTTGGAATTTCAAGGTCAATTTTCTGAAGGAATGTTGTGGGATTTGTTCGGTGTTGGGTTTGAACGCTATGCTGATGGCACCCTGCGCTGGAATGATTGTCTCAACTGGATGAAAGCAGGGATTCTCTACGCGGATCGTGTCTCAACCGTTTCTCCTAGCTATGCGCACGAGATTATGACCAGTCAGTTTGGTTGCGGTTTGGACCAGATTCTTCGGATGGAGTCAGGTAAGGTTTCAGGTATTGTCAATGGTATTGACGCAGATCTTTATAATCCTCAAACAGACCCACTTTTAGACTATCATTTTGATAAGGAAGATTTGTCTGGAAAAGCTCAAAACAAAGCAAAATTGCAAGAGAGAGTTGGGTTACCAGTGCGAGCAGATGTTCCTCTAGTTGGGATTGTCTCTCGATTGACACGCCAAAAAGGTTTTGATGTTGTGGTAGAAAGCTTGCATCGTTTCTTACAGGAGGACGTTCAAATAGTCCTTTTAGGAACAGGTGACCCAGCTTTTGAACATTCCTTCTCCTGGTTTGCGCAAGTCTATCCTGATAAACTATCAGCAAATATCACTTTTGACGTCAAGCTCGCTCAAGAAATTTACGCAGCTTGTGATCTCTTCCTTATGCCGAGCCGTTTTGAACCATGTGGCTTGTCACAAATGATGGCTATGCGCTACGGAACTCTACCATTGGTTCATGAGGTTGGTGGATTGTGTGATACGGTTCAATCCTTCAATCCAATCGAAGGAACTGGCACTGGATTTAGCTTTGATAATTTAACACCTTACTGGCTCAACTGGAGTTTCCAAACAGCCTTGGATGTTTATAAGTACCAGCCAGACGTTTGGAGAAATCTACAAAAACAAGCTATGGAATGCGATTTCTCATGGGATACAGCTTGCAAGTCTTATCTTGACTTGTACCATAGTCTAGTCAACTAATAGATAAAATCGTATGATTCTTTCATACGATTTTTGGGCTGTTTAGAAAAGAGGAGAAGTGATGGCTCAAGTAATGGGGCTCTGTGTTTTGGATGTTGATGGCACCCTGATAGCAGAGGAAGTGATTGATCTTTTAGGAAGAGAAGCAGGTTGCGAAGCCGAAATTTCGCAGATTACAAGCCAGGCAATGCGAGGTGAACTGGACTTTGAAACAAGCTTACGAGCAAGAGTGGCTTTGTTAAAAGGTCTTCCGTTTTCAGTCTTTGATACTGTCTTCAAATCCATTCACCTGTCCAAGAATGCTCAAGAATTTATTTCTATACTTCAAAAGAAGGGCATTCTAGTTGGTCTAGTGTCCGGTGGATTTACAACAATAGTTGAGAGATTAGCAAAATCCCTTGGCATCTCCTATTTCTCTGCCAACCAGTTGGAAGTCAAAGACGGTTTTTTAACAGGACAATTAGTTGGTGAAATTGTGACAGGTCGAGTAAAACAAGCTACGCTTGAGATTTGGAGAAAGGAATTAGAACTTTCCAAAGAAAGAACGATTGCCATCGGTGATGGTGCCAATGACCTCTTGATGTTAAAGTCAGCAGGTCACGGTATAGCCTTTTGTGCCAAGGAGGTCGTAAAAGCTGAGATAGCTTGTCATGTAGATACGAGGGATCTTTTAGAAGTTTTGCCTTTGATTGATTTCTTAGAATGAGAGGGAACTATGAAAATTGTAATCGCACCCGATTCTTTTAAAGAAAGTTTGACGGCAGAAGAGGTCGCTCAAGCTATAAAAAAAGGCTTCGAACAGTCAATAGCTGATGTAGAATGTCTGCTCTGTCCTGTTGGTGATGGTGGGGAAGGAACTGTAGATGCTATTCGACATTCTCTTGAACTCGAAGAAAAATGGCAAGAGGTGACAGGACCTTTTGGTCTAAATGAAGCAATGCGTTACTTTCAAAAAGGTCAAATAGCGCTCTTTGAAGTTGCTGAATTGGTTGGTCTTGGGAAGATTCCGCGGGAGAATCGAAACCCTCTCCACATCCAAACCAGAGGTATTGGAGAGTTGATTCACCATCTCATTGATCAAGGGATGAAAGAAATCTATATCGGAGTTGGTGGTACGGCTAGTAATGACGGTGGAATAGGCATTGCTGCTGGTCTGGGTTATTGTTTTTATGATAAGAAGGGAAAAGAATTGCCTGCTTGCGGTCAGACATTGCTTGAGTTCGAGTCAGTTTCAGATAGCGAGTTGTATAGAATTCCTGAAGATGTGAAAATCCTCATTTTAGCAGATGTCGTGAGCCCTTTATGTGGTCATCAAGGTGCAACCTACACATTTGGAAAACAAAAGGGCTTGAATTCTGGTTTATTTGAAAGAGTAGATTTGGCTATACAGCGGTTCTATGAAAAATTCTCACCTTCAACCCTGTTATTGAAGGGAGCAGGAGCTGGCGGTGGCATTGCTGCTGGACTCTGTGCCTTTGCTGAGGCCAGTATCGTATCTGGGATTGACACTTGTTTAGATTTGATTGACTTTGACAAGAAGGTTGAAGATGCTGACTTGGTTATCGTTGGAGAAGGCAGGCTGGACAGTCAAAGCTTCGCTGGGAAAGCTCCTATCGGTGTAGCAAAAAGAACTCCTAAGGGAGTTCCTGTTATAGCTATTTGCGGTAGTCTTTCTGAGGATTTGCCTCCCCTACCATTTGAAAATATACAAGCAGCATTCTCTATCCTAGAGAAAAGTGAGCCTTTAGAAGACAGTCTGAAAAAAGCAAGCCTCTATTTGGAGCACACAGCAGCTAATATTGGTCGTTCATTAAATTTGAGGAAGGATTAGCCGAACCATTTTTTCCAGATGGATTTTTTAACTGACTCATCCTGTTTAATCTCCCAGAAGTTTGGAAAAGCCAGACGAAGATCCTTTTCATCCACTTGAACAGGTTCGTTCGAATGGATAACTAAGCCTAAAGGAGAAGAAGTATGATCCTCTGATACAATCGTAGCTTGACTATTGGTTTTCTTTGCTTCCTTTAAGTAGAATACTTGTTTGTCAAACTCGATAGTTGGGGAAATCTTCACAAAAAGAGTCTCTGTCTTTTCTTGAAAATGTTCCAAAATGGTTAAAAATCCCTTTTGTAGCTGAAGGCTATTGGCTGTCTCAACATCCGCGTAGCCAAGAACTCTTTCCTCGAAAGTACCGAGATAGCGACGTTGTTCGTCAGGGTTTAATTTCGGCCCACCATGAGCTTTTTCTAGTAGTTGTTTTGATAAATCTGTCATAGTTTGATTTTACCATAAATAACGTTGAACTCCAAAATAAAATCTCCTTCTACACTTAGAAGGAGATCAATACTACTTAATTATTCTTCTTGATATATTCTAATATATCTGAAACTTTTTTATCAAGTTCAGAAAAAATAGTGAAATCTTTAGAAATCAAGTATTTATTAAGTTCTTCTTTGTTTGTACCTGTTTCAGAACTTCCATCAGTCTTACTAATTAAATAAGAACCATTTGAATACAAAATTATATTCTCGCCAGAGGGAAGTTGCATAGTGTAAGATCCGCCACTGTCTTTTGAAACAAAACTACCATCAGGACCTTGGTATTGATAGGTTTTATCTTGGTCTAGGTATACAAGCGAAACTCCATCTTCCTGTAAAATTGTAAAATCTTTGCCATTGGTTCCAATTTTACTACCATCAGTATAAGTAATAGTAGAAGTTCCGTCACTATTTTTTTCAACAATCTTGTTACTATTATGGGAGCAAGCTGTTAATAAAAAAACTGCTAAAAACAAAATAGTGAAAATGGATTTATTTTTCATTATTAGTCTCCTTAATTATTTGTCTTATAATATGGTAACAAATTTAAGTCAATTTTTAAAGTGATTTATCGATTTGATATAAAATTGTAAAATATTTTATCACTATGCATTCCTTAAATTGTTACTTATTGACACTATCCACTAATTGAGAGACAAAAAATTTTTAACTAGAATTTACGGAACGATTTGAAAGCGATTACTTTATAAAGTTAAGGAAAATTTGCACAAAGATAACGTTTTTTCTTGAAAAACGCTTGTTTTTAAGGTATCATAGAGGTGTAAAAAATTTAACTCAAAGGAGAGTAAAAAATGTCAATTATTACTGATGTTTACGCTCGCGAAGTCCTAGACTCACGCGGTAACCCAACACTTGAAGTAGAAGTTTATACTGAATCAGGTGCTTTCGGACGTGGTATGGTTCCATCAGGAGCTTCTACTGGTGAACACGAAGCAGTTGAACTTCGCGACGGTGACAAATCTCGTTACGGTGGTCTTGGTACACAAAAAGCTGTTGACAACGTAAACAACATCATCGCTGAAGCAATCATCGGCTACGATGTACGTGACCAACAAGCTATCGACCGTGCTATGATCGCACTTGACGGTACTCCTAACAAAGGTAAATTGGGTGCAAACGCAATTCTTGGTGTGTCTATTGCTGTAGCTCGCGCTGCTGCTGACTACCTTGAAATCCCACTTTACAGCTACCTTGGTGGATTCAACACTAAAGTTCTTCCAACTCCAATGATGAACATCATCAACGGTGGTTCTCACTCTGACGCTCCAATCGCTTTCCAAGAGTTCATGATCTTGCCAGTTGGTGCACCAACATTTAAAGAAGCTCTTCGTTACGGTGCTGAAATCTTCCACGCTCTTAAGAAAATCCTTAAATCACGTGGTTTGGAAACTGCCGTAGGTGACGAAGGTGGATTCGCTCCTCGTTTCGAAGGAACTGAAGATGGTGTTGAAACTATCCTTGCTGCGATTGAAGCTGCTGGATACGTTCCAGGTAAAGACGTATTTATCGGATTTGACTGTGCATCATCAGAATTCTACGATAAAGAACGCAAAGTTTACGACTACACTAAATTTGAAGGTGAAGGCGCTGCTGTTCGTACATCTGCTGAACAAATTGACTACCTTGAAGAATTGGTTAACAAATACCCAATCATCACTATCGAAGATGGTATGGATGAAAACGACTGGGATGGATGGAAAGCTCTTACTGAACGTCTTGGTAAGAAAGTACAACTTGTTGGTGACGACTTCTTCGTAACAAACACTGACTACCTTGCACGTGGTATCCAAGAAGGTGCTGCTAACTCAATCCTTATCAAAGTTAACCAAATCGGTACTCTTACTGAAACTTTCGAAGCTATCGAAATGGCTAAAGAAGCTGGTTACACTGCAGTTGTATCACACCGTTCAGGTGAAACTGAAGATTCAACAATTGCTGATATCGCAGTTGCAACTAACGCAGGACAAATCAAGACTGGTTCACTTTCACGTACAGACCGTATCGCTAAATACAACCAATTGCTTCGTATCGAAGACCAACTTGGTGAAGTAGCTGAATACCGTGGATTGAAATCATTCTACAACCTTAAAAAATAATCGTTGATTTAACAACGTTTTAAGCCCCTCGGATTTTATCCGAAGGGCTTTTTTGTGTTCAAAGGTAAAAAATAGAAAATGGTTTATGGTATAATAGACAAAAACACTTGAATTAGAAAGAAATTATGTCTAAAGAAATTGATATTGAGTATTACCATCAGCTAGCCTTGCAAAAGCAGAAGGAGCACCGCAAAGTGTTAGCTAATCTAAAGAAAAAACCTCCTAAAAACTTAGATAAGATAGCCCAGCAAATTCACGAAGAAGTTTTTTCTGAGATTGATTGCACTGCATGTGCTAACTGTTGCAAGACATTGGGACCTGACTTTAAAGAAGCCGATATTACACGTATCGCCAAGTATTTTAAGATGAAATTACCAGCCTTTGAAGCAGAGTTTTTACAAGTTGATGAAGATGGAGATAAGGTTTTCAAATCCATGCCTTGCCCCTTTTTAGGTGGAGACAATCTCTGTTCTATCTATGATGTTCGTCCAAAGGCCTGCCGGGAATTTCCCCATACAGACCGTAAGAAGATCCATCAAATTAACCATTTGACGATTAAGAATACTTTGACCTGCCCAGCAGCCTATCTCTTTGTTGAGAAATTAAAGGATAAGTTATAGAAATTTACACTTTTAAATCTTGTACAAAGATTCTAGGGCGGAAGTATCTGATATCTGATAGACTATAGATAGAATTGAACACGGGCCTAAAAGCTGTTCGAAAAAGAAAAAATTTTTAGGACTAGAAGCTCTAGCGTCAATTTTTCTATTTTCACTTTGCTTTTAAGGACTTTTGTATCTTGTGGAGGTAAGAAGAAACGAATATGATGCATCAATTCAACCAAACCATGGATTATTTGGAGGAGCAGCTGACTGGAGAAGTGGATATGAAAAGATTTCAGCAGCTATCAGGCTATTCTTATCCTCTCTTTAGTAGACTCTTTTCTATCCTTGCTGATATGACCTTGGCAGAATATTTGCGCAATCGCAGGTTGTCAGAAGCAGTAACAGACTTACGGGAAAGTACTGAGAAAGTCATTGACATAGCAATGAAATATGGCTACGACTCTGCGGACGCCTTCAGTGCAGCCTTTAAGAAATTCCATGGGGCAACTCCTTCAGAGGTTCGAAATGGAAAACCTTATCGGGTTTTTCCTAGGCTTCAATTATCCTTAAAGATTACAGGAGGAAAGAACATGGACATCAAGATTCAAAAGAAACCTTCTTTTACTGTGGCAGGCGTCCTATTGGAAGCTATTGACAATAGCAAATGCCCGTCTGCTTGGGAGCAACTCTATGCAACTCACAGTTTTGAAAGCCTAGAAAGTTTGGGTAGCGGCCAATCCTTTGGCGTCTGCTCGGATGTCAAAGAAGGCGAAATTATCAACTATATGGCTGCTTATGATGTGACAGATAAAGCTAAAGCAGAAGAACTAGATCTGTCAATCAAAGATATACCAGCAGCTGAATATGCAATCGTACCAGTCAAAGGCCCCATACCAGCAAGCATTCACCATGCTTGGAAATATGTCTTGGAAGTCTTTTTCCCAGAAACAGGCTATCGTCATTCAGGTGCTCCAGATTTTGAAGTCTATTCCGAAGGCGACATGTCGTCACCAGACTATCAAATGGAACTCTGGATACCAGTGATCAAGGACTAGATAATTTTCTGATATTTTATAAAGATGCAAAACTAACTCTGTAGAAGATATCTTTTACAGAGTCTTTTATTGTGGAAATTCATGTCCGTAAAGCAAACATGCCCTATTTTTTGTTTGGATTTTATGGGGCATGAGAATAGTTTTCTCGGTATAATAGTCCCATAGAAGATAAGGAGGCAGGAATATGCAGATGTATTTTGGAGATGTGTCACTTTGCTATAGCTATTCATTGGCAATGGCACTGGATGCCTATGGTTATGACTTTAAAGCAGATTTTTTAGAGGCAATCATGGTGATGGGAAATGGCGCTAGTATCGTGAAGGAAGATGAGGAGCACCCTTTAGTATTCTTTGATAATGGAATGCCAGACCTTTCCATCTCTCATTCCTTAAAAATACTTGGGTTTGACTATGAGGACTTCTATCTAAAGGATGGATTGGAAGTAGATTTGGAAGAGGTTAAAGGAAAGTTGGAAACCTTTCTGTCCAATGGACCTGTCGTACTGGGGCCTCTTGATATGGGCCATCTGACCTACAATCCCAATCACACAATCCTTTATGGTGTGGATCACTTCGTAACCGTGTATGGCATTGATGATCAGTACCTCTATTTGCATGATCCAGCTGGTTTTGCTTGTATGAAGGTTACTTTTAAAGACATCTTAGAAGCCTGGAAGGCAGAGGCTATTGACTATAAGCGTGGAGCATACTCCATGTGGGGGAATTTTAAGCGGCTCAAGACTCCTAGTCAGACTGAAATCTATCAGGAAACAGCAAAGATTATAAAGTCCCGATATCTGAATGGTCAAAACGGTGTTTTGAAATGCTATGCAAAAGCAGTTGCTGAAAGCGGCTTAAATACGGAGCAAAAACAATTGCATCAATATTTCAGCTTTAAACTTGCGGCTGTTCGAAGTCTCTATCTCAGTAAATTTTTAAAAGATCATGATCCAGAAGGGGCAAGATTAAAAGAGGAGTTGGCTTCTTTATTTGGTCAAGCCCACCTTTCATGTTTAAAAGAAGATTACCAAGAACTATCCAACTTCCTCTATCAGATAGCAGAAGTGGATGGTCTCTTTAAAGATTTATATATAAAGTAGTGACTATAAGCATAAAAAATAGTTAGTAAAAGCAGTTTTTCTTAAAATGAAGAACTGCTTTTTGATTATGGTATAATGAAGTAAGAAAACACCTTAACCTACTAGAAAACGAAGGGAGGACTCCTATGCCTAGACCAAAAACAAAAGAGGAGCTAGTGTTAGCCTCTAAGGAAAACTATGAAAAACTTAATCTCCTAATTTTTCAGTTAAGTGAAGAGGAGCTACAGACTCCTTTTGATTTTTCAAAAGACCAAAAGAAAAAAGAAGCTCACTGGAAAAGGGATAAAAATCTACGGGATGTCCTGATCCATCTCTATGAATGGCATCAGTTACTTCTGACCTGGGTTTATTCTAATCAAAAGGGTCTTGAAAGATCTTTTCTCCCTGAGCCTTATAATTGGAAAACTTATGGAGAAATGAATGTCGCTTTTTGGAAGAAGCACCAGAGAACTTCCTTAGAAGAAGCGACCAAACTCCTCAATCAATCGCATAGAGAGGTTTTAAAGTTGATGGAAGGCTTCAGTAATGACCAACTCTTTACCAAAGGTATCTATAAGTGGACGGGAGGGACAAGTCTAGGTTCCTACTTTGTCAGTAGCACCTCCAGTCACTATGACTGGGCTCTAAAAAAACTCAAAGCTCATCAGAAGAATTGTAAGTGTCGCTAGTTAAAGTGGGTATGAGGTTTAGAAAAGGTTCTTCTAAGCTTCGAATAGCTTCATTCTCGTGATTTTTTAACTATTCTAGCTTTAGAATCCTTCAAAAATTAAAATTTAAGGCTATCATAGACTTAGAATAGGTCTAAAACATTTATTTTAATGTAATTCTAAACTTAGAATTACATTGATATTAAAGGGATTGAACTGTTCGACGCATAGAACGCCTTTATTCTGTGAAATGTTGACTATAAATTGGATCGAAAGGCTTTTTTTCGATATAGGATGATAGATAGATGGGGGAAATGATGAACATACAAAAAGAGAAAGTTAGAAAAGAGTTGGTGTCCCTCTGTTTGGGAGAGTTCACAGCCGTCCTATCTATTTGGTTTTGTTTTTTCCTTTTGAAAAATCGGCTTGGTGATTGGAGGAGTTTATTCTCCATTCTCTATCCTCTGTCTTTACTGACATTTATTTTGCTTCAAGGTTCAATCTATTGGGCGATTTTGATGAGAAGACTGTCGAAATCTCAGTTCGGAAGCGCTAGTGTCCCCAAACTATATGGTGGTTTCAGAATGCTAGACCTTGTTTTACTTATTTCAGGCTTTCCTTTTATTGTCTGGAATACCCAGAGTATCCTAGGGACTATCTTAGCCACGTTGATACAGCTTTTTGCCCTTATAGAATGGGTTAATTATTTCCTCGTACGCCTATCTTATAGTTTGAATCCACTTGTTTTATGGAAACGAATTACCAAGGGAAAACTTGAAAAGAGCAGAATAGCCAAGGAGTTGAGGTAGGGGAATGAATGTATGTTTTAGATACTATCAATATAAAACTTTAGTTGACGTTAAATAATATTAAAAATGAATAGGAGAATATCTATGTCTGTAGGGTTAATGGTTGGTTATAATTGGTGGACTATAGGAGAAGGGAGTCTTTTTAATTCATTCTTTTCGACTATTTATGTTCGCTTAGAGAATAATAAGTGGGGAAGTAGATACCCAGTAATAATGAATAAGCTTTACTGGGGAGATGTTCCTTTTGAATCTGTTGAAAAAGGAATAGAGGAGTTGTTATCTATCCAAGAAGAGTTGAAAAAATTTCTCCCTCAGGATGTTATATGGGATTTTGAAGATTTGTCACTCACTCCTCCTTGGGGAAATAATATCGCAGAGCATATAACAAATTTATCGCATTATTTCATAACGAGTTCCGGAAAAGATTTAATAGAAGTTTTGCTGACTAGTTTTAGATTTGCACTTGAGCACGGTCAAAATGTGAGTGTAAAAAGTATTTGAAACTCAATAAATCAAAGATTCATTTATGCTATAATATTCTTAATGAATTTTCAGAAAGGAAACTCAATGCCCTACAAATTTCTACTCTTCGACCTTGACCACACCTTGCTTGATTTTGATGTTGCTGAGGATGTAGCTTTGACACAACTTCTAAAAGAAGAAGGAGTTGCGGATATCCAAGCCTATAAAGACTATTACGTTCCTATGAACAAGGCTCTCTGGAAGGACTTGGAGCAAAAGAAAATCCGTAAACAAGAACTGGTTAACACGCGCTTTTCTCGTTTATTTGCTCATTTTGGACAGGAAAAAGATGGTAGGTTACTTGCCCAGCGTTACCAATTTTACTTAGCCCAACAGGGACAAACTCTTTCGGGTGCTCATGAACTCTTGGACAGCCTCATCGAACGTGATTATGACTTGTATGCTGCGACAAATGGCATTACTGCCATTCAGACGGGACGTTTGGCTCAATCTGGTCTGGCTCCCTATTTCAACCAAGTCTTTATCTCTGAACAGTTGCAAACACAAAAACCTGATGCACTATTCTATGAAAAAATCGGTCAGCAGATTGCAGGATTTGATAAAGAAAAGACGCTGATGATTGGAGATTCCTTAACTGCCGACATTCAAGGTGGCAATAATGCTGACATTGACACTATCTGGTACAACCCTCAACGAATCGAAAATCACACACAAGCCCAGCCAACTTATGAAGTCCATTCTTACCAAGACTTGCTAGATTGTTTGGATGCTATGTAGTGCTTTTCCTAAGAGGGGATGATATGGAAACTAAAGTCATTGAAGAGATTGACAATTTACTAAACCTCATCGAGCAGTATCAGTTAAAAGGTGTGGTTGCTCAAGTAAATTCGTTAAAAGAGTTAAAGTATATCATAAGCAATCATATAGAGTTAAGTACTCGAGAGAAGATGAATATCCACTATTCACTCTTTCTCCCTAGGGGTGGTTTATCTGAACTCTACTATATGGACGCTAATTTTGAACGGATGATGTCTGTAAATAATCAACTTTCCTATGCTATTGATACAATCGAAAAGTTTTTAATGGCTGATTGATACTGTGAATACTAATGTCAAATAATAGGGTCAATAACAGTATATATAAGAACTGTAAAAAGTGGTTTAGATAGCCACTTTTTGCTATAATAGAGGCAGTAAAAACGAAGGAGTTGGCGATGCAACACTCATCATGGCATGCTTTGATTAAGGAGCAACTACCTGAAGGTTATTTTGGGAAAATCAATCAGTTTATGGAGCAGGTCTATGCTCAGGGAACTGTTTATCCACCTAAGGAAAAAGTTTTTCAGGCTCTCTTGACTACACCGCTTGAAGAAGTTAAGGTTGTGATTCTAGGGCAAGACCCCTATCACGGGCCAGGTCAAGCGCAGGGTTTGAGTTTTTCTGTACCTGAGTCAATCCCAGCTCCGCCGTCCTTGCAAAACATTTTAAAAGAATTGTCAGATGATATCGGCGTTAAGAAATCACATGATTTGACGTCTTGGGCTGAGCAAGGAGTCTTGCTTCTCAATGCTTGCTTGACGGTTCCTGCTGGGCAGGCCAATGGTCATGCTGGGCAGATATGGGAGCCATTTACAGATGCTGTGATTCGGGTTGTAAATAATCTAGACAGACCTGTAGTCTTTGTACTCTGGGGTGCTTATGCACGCAAGAAGAAGGCCTTGGTTACCAATCCTCACCACTTGATTATCGAATCAGCCCATCCTAGTCCTTTATCGGTTTATAGAGGATTTTGGGGTTCCAAGCCTTTTTCCAAGGCCAATGCATTCTTAACAGAGACAGGACAAGAGCCAATCGATTGGCTTAGATAAGGAGAGAATATGCCTCAGTTAGCGACGATTTGCTACATTGATAACGGAAAAGAACTGCTCATGCTTCATCGTAATAAGAAACCCAATGATGTCCACGAAGGCAAATGGATTGGTGTGGGTGGTAAGCTAGAACGAGGGGAGACTCCTCAGGAGTGCGCAGCGCGTGAAATCCTCGAAGAAACAGGCCTCAAAGCCAAGCCAGTTCTAAAAGGTGTTATCACTTTTCCAGAATTCACACCAGATTTAGACTGGTACACCTATGTTTTTAAGGTGACGGAGTTTGAGGGTGACTTGATTGACTGCAATGAGGGAACCTTAGAATGGGTTCCCTATGATGAAGTCTTAAGCAAGCCGACTTGGGAAGGTGATCATACCTTTGTTGAGTGGCTTTTAGAGGACAAACCCTTCTTTTCAGCCAAGTTTGTTTATGATGGGGATAAATTGTTGGATACCCAAGTTGATTTCTATGAATAAAGGAGAAAGCAGATGCTACTAATCAAAAACGGTCGTGTAATGGATCCTAAGTCTGGTTTGGATCAAGTGTGTGATATTTTAGTCCAAGATGGGAAAATTATCAAAATTGCTCCGGAAATCAAGGAAGAAGGAGCAGAGCTAATTGATGCTACGGGTCTTGTAGTTGCGCCTGGACTAGTTGATATTCATGTTCATTTCCGTGAACCTGGTCAGACCCACAAGGAGGACATCCATACTGGGGCACTAGCGGCTGCTGCAGGTGGTTTTACAACGGTTGTCATGATGGCTAATACTAGTCCAACCATTTCGGACGTAGAAACTTTGCAAGAAGTTCTTCAGTCAGCTGCCAAGGAAAAAATCAATGTCAAGACAGTTGCGACTATTACCAAGAACTTTAATGGGCAAGACTTGACAGACTTTAAGGCGCTTTTAGAAGCAGGTGCGGTTGGTTTTTCTGATGATGGTATTCCGCTTGAGAGCAGTAAAGTGGTCAAGGAAGCCATGGAAGAAGCTAAAAAACTTAATACTTTTATTAGTCTTCATGAGGAAGATCCAGGTTTGAATGGGATTCTTGGATTTAACGAAAACATCGCTAAGGAACATTTCCATATTTGTGGTGCGACAGGGGTGGCAGAATACGCTATGATTGCGCGTGATGTTATGATTGCCTATGCAACCAAGGCCCATGTTCACATCCAGCATTTGTCTAAGGAAGAAAGTGTCAAGGTAGTGGAATTCGCTCAAGGTTTGGGAGCGCAAGTCACAGCAGAAGTAGCGCCACAGCATTTCTCTAAGACGGAAGCTCTCCTTTTGACACAAGGAAGCAATGCCAAAATGAATCCTCCGCTTCGTTTGGAATCAGACCGTCGTGCCGTGATCGAAGGTCTCAAGTCAGGTGTTATCACAGTTATCGCGACAGACCACGCGCCTCACCATGCAGATGAGAAAAATGTAGAAGATATCACCAAAGCGCCATCTGGTATGACTGGCTTAGAAACCTCTCTTTCTCTTGGTTTGACTTATTTGGTAGATGCTGGCGAGCTAAGCTTGATGGAATTGCTTGAAAAAATGACTGTTAATCCAGCCAAACTTTACAACTTTGAAGCAGGCTACTTAGCTGAAAATGGTCCGGCGGATATCACTATCTTTGATGCTAAGGCTGATCGTACTGTTGGTCCAAACTTTGCTTCAAAATCAGCTAATTCTCCATTTATTGGGGAAACTTTAAAAGGGCAGGTTAAATATACCATCTGTAAGGGACAAATCGTCTATCAAAACTAGATGGGATTCTGCTCTATAAACTATAAGAATAGAGAGCGTATATGTATCCAACCCATCAATTTAAAGATAAGTTTGTCTTATTTCTTAAGATATTTTTCCCTATCCTGATCTATCAATTTGCCAATTATTCTGCCTCTTTTGTTGATACAACCATGACTGGGCAGTACAATACCATGGACTTGGCGGGGGTGTCAACCGCAACGAGTCTATGGAATCCTTTCTTTACTTTTTTAACAGGGATTGTTTCGGCCATGGTTCCCATCATAGGCCATCATCTGGGACGGGGCAAAAAGGAAGAAGTAGCATCTGATTTTTACCAATTTATCTACTTGGCTTTCGGACTGTCTTTGGTCTTGCTTGGAATGGTAGTATTCTTAGCGCCATCTGTCTTAAACAACATCGGACTAGAAGCTCAAGTGGCGGCAGTTGCAGTTTCCTATCTTTGGTACCTGTCTATCGGGATTATTCCCTTGTTGCTTTTTAGTGTCATTCGGTCATTGTTAGATTCTCTTGGTTTGACCAAGCTATCTATGTACCTCATGCTCCTATTACTTCCGCTAAATAGTGGTTTTAACTATCTCTTGATATATGGAGTATTCGGTTTTCCTGAGCTTGGTGGTTCAGGAGCAGGGCTAGGAACTTCGCTAGCCTATTGGGTTTTATTGGGCATTTCCCTGCTTGTTTTGTTCAAACAAGAAAAGTTAAAAGCGCTACATCTTGAAAAACGTATTCCACTCAATATAGATAAAATCAAGGAAGGTGTTCGATTAGGTCTACCAATCGGGGGAACCGTATTTGCTGAAGTAGCTATTTTCTCCGTGGTGGGACTAATCATGGCTAAGTTTTCATCGCTCATCATCGCTAGCCACCAGTCAGCTATGAACTTTTCGAGTCTTATGTACGCTTTTCCTATGAGTATTTCCTCTGCTATGGCGATTGTTGTGTCTTACGAGGTGGGGGCTAAACGTTTTGAGGATGCAAAAACCTATGCTCGTCTGGGGAGAGTAACCGCCCTTATTTTTGCAGGTCTTACCCTATCTTTTCTCTACATTTTTAGAGATCGTGTAGCAAGTCTATATGGGAATGACTCTCAGTTCATTGAAACAACTGCTGTATTTCTAACCTACAGTCTCTTTTTCCAGCTAGCTGATACCTTTGCGGCTCCGCTCCAAGGAATTTTAAGAGGGTATAAGGACACTATCGTTCCTTTCTATCTTGGCTTAATTGGATATTGGGGAGTAGCGATACCACTAGGATATCTACTAGATCAGGCAACTGACTTAGGGGCATTTGCCTACTGGATTGGGTTAATAGCCAGCTTGATTGTTTCTGGTTGTTTGTATCAATGGCGTCTGAAAACCGTAATGAAAAGATTGAGCTAATTTTTGGAAAATATCCTGAAAAACAACTTTGTGAAAAAATGCTCTAACTAGAGAGAATCCCTGTTTTAACAGGGGTTTATTTTTTTATATTGTGAATTTTTATTAGCCATATACTTTGACAGCGTATACTAAAAAAGGTAAAATAGTAAGGTAAGTACAAAGTTAGAAAGGCAAGATTATGTCAACTTTAGATAAAAATCTTTTGCTAGAGATGTTCCGTAAGATGGAAGAAATCCGTCGCATGGACTTAAAAATTGCTCAGTTAGTGAAAAAGGGGAAAGTTCCCGGTATGACTCACTTTTCTGTCGGAGAGGAAGCTGCTAACGTCGGAGCAATGCTGGCTCTTAATCCAGATGATCTGATTACCTCAAACCACCGTGGTCATGGTCAAGCTATTGCTAAGGGGATTGACCTTAACGGAATGATGGCTGAAATCCTTGGTAAGTACACCGGTACTTGTAAAGGAAAAGGCGGTTCCATGCATATCGCTGACCTGGATGCTGGGAACCTCGGTGCCAATGGTATCGTTGGTGGTGGTATGGGAATCGCTGTCGGTGCAGCCCTCAGTCAGCAAATGCAACATACTGGTAAAATCGTTGTCTGCTTCTTTGGCGATGGCGCTACCAACGAGGGTGTTTTCCACGAAGCAGTGAACATGGCTTCTATTTGGAAACTTCCTGTTATTTTCTACTGCATTAACAACGGTTATGGGATTTCTGCGGATATCAAGAAAATGACCAATGTGGAGCATATTCATCAACGTAGTGCTGCTTATGGAATCCCTGGAATGTTTATCGAAGATGGAAACAATGTCATCGATGTTTATGAAGGATTTAAGAAAGCAGTAGATCATGTTCGTGGTGGCAATGGCCCAGTCTTGATCGAAAGTATCACATATCGCTGGCTTGGTCACTCATCATCTGACCCTGGTAAATATCGTACGCGTGAAGAAGTGGAATTGTGGAAACAAAAAGACCCAATCGAAAATCTTCGCAAATACCTCATTGAAAACAATATTGCAAGTGCAGAAGAATTGGAAGAAATTCAAGCACAAGTCAAGGAAGCAGTAGAAGCTTCTGTTAAATTTGCAGAAGAAAGCCCATTCCCACCACTAGAATCAGCATTTGAAGATATTTACGCAGACTAAGGAGAAAGAGATAAAAATGGAAACAAAAACAATGTCGTTCCGTGACACCATTATCCTTGCTATGTCTGAGGAAATGCGTCGCGATGAAAATGTGTTCTTGATGGGAGAAGACGTCGGTGTCTTCGGAGGAGACTTCGGAACTTCTGTTGGAATGCTCGAAGAATTTGGTCCAGAACGTGTTCGTGACTGTCCGATTTCTGAAGCTGCCATCTCGGGAGCAGCAGCAGGAGCAGCCATGACAGGACTTCGCCCAATCGTTGATATGACCTTTATGGATTTCTCTGTTATTGCCATGGATAATATCGTCAACCAAGCTGCTAAAACACGCTATATGTTCGGTGGTAAAGGTCAGGTTCCAATGACAGTTCGATGCGCAGCTGGTAACGGAGTTGGTTCTGCCGCTCAGCATTCTCAGTCTCTAGAGTCTTGGTTTACACACATCCCAGGTCTTAAGGTTGTAGCTCCAGGTACACCTGCTGACATGAAAGGACTTCTCAAGTCTTCTATCCGTGATAACAACCCTGTTATCATTCTTGAATACAAGTCCGAATTTAACCAAAAAGGGGAAGTTCCAGTTGATCCAGACTATACAATCCCACTTGGGGTTGGGGAAATCAAACGCCAAGGTACAGATGTAACAGTTGTTACTTACGGAAAAATGCTTCGTCGTGTGGTTCAAGCTGCTGAAGAATTGGCAGAAGAAGGAATTTCAGTTGAAATTGTGGACCCACGTACCCTTGTTCCACTTGATAAGGATATCATCATCAACTCAGTGAAGAAGACTGGTAAGGTTGTTCTGGTCAATGACGCCCACAAAACAAGTGGCTATATCGGAGAGATTTCAGCAATTATTTCAGAATCAGAAGCATTTGATTATCTAGATGCACCAATCCGCCGTTGTGCAGGAGAAGATGTGCCAATGCCTTACGCACAAAACCTAGAAAATGCTATGATTCCAACAGTTGAAAGCATCAAAGATGCCATCCGTAAGACATATAACAAAGAATAATACATAATATAAGTTATGTAAATAAAATAAAAAAGACGAGAAACTTTGTATCTTTTAGGTGCAGAACTCTTTTCGTCCTTAATATCTTAGTATAGAATTGGAGAGGTCATGGCTGATGACAAGCTAAGAGCGACTCCTGCGGCTAGAAAGTTAGCGGATGATCTAGGGATCAACCTCTACGACGTTTCTGGCTCAGGTGCAAACGGTCGTGTCCACAAAGAAGACGTGGAAACTTATAAAGACACAAATGTGGTTCGCATTTCGCCACTTGCAAAACGAATTGCCCTCGAACATAACATTGCTTGGCAGGAAATCCAAGGAACGGGTCATCGTGGTAAGATCATGAAGAAGGACGTTTTGGCCTTGCTTCCTGAAAATATCGAAAACGACACCATCAAGTCTCCTGCTCAAATCGAAAAAGTGGAAGAAGTTCCAGACAATATCACTCCTTATGGTGAGATTGAGCGTATTCCAATGACACCAATGCGTAAGGTTATCGCGCAACGTATGGTTGAATCTTACCTAACTGCGCCAACCTTCACACTCAACTACGATGTCGATATGTCTGAAATGCTAGCTCTTCGTAAGAAGGTTCTTGAACCAATCATGGAAGCAACTGGTAAGAAAATTACGGTTACAGACCTTCTTTCACTCGCTGTTGTGAAAACATTAATGAAACACCCATACATCAACGCTTCATTGACAGAAGATGGCAAGACCATTATCACTCATAACTATGTCAACCTTGCGATGGCGGTTGGTATGGATAACGGTCTAATGACACCAGTTGTTTACAATGCTGAAAAGATGAGCTTGTCAGAGTTAGTTGTAGCCTTTAAGGATGTGATTGGTCGTACCTTGGATGGTAAATTGGCTCCAAGCGAACTGCAAAATTCAACCTTCACAATTAGTAACTTGGGAATGTTTGGTGTTCAGTCCTTTGGTCCGATTATTAACCAACCCAACTCAGCAATCCTCGGAGTTAGCTCAACAGTAGAGAAACCTGTTGTTGTCAATGGTGAGATTGTTATTCGTCCTATCATGAGCCTTGGTTTAACTATTGACCACCGTGTTGTAGATGGTATGGCTGGTGCTAAGTTTATGAAAGACTTGAAAGCCTTAATTGAGAACCCAATCTCAATGTTGGTTTAAGTTAGCTATTGTTATTTTAGAGTTTTAGATAAAGGAAGTAAGACATGGCCTTAGAAGTAATTATGCCAAAAGCCGGCGTAGATATGACAGAAGGACAAATTGTCCAATGGAATAAGAAAGTCGGTGAATTTGTAAAAGAAGGAGAAATCCTTTTGGAAATCATGACTGACAAAGTCAGCATGGAACTGGAAGCCGAAGAAGATGGATACTTGATTGCCATCCTTAAAGGAGATGGTGAAACTGTTCCAGTAACTGAAGTTATCGGTTACCTTGGAGAAGAAGGGGAAAACATCCCAACAGCTGGAGCAGCTGCGCCAGAATCAAAACCTGCACCTGCAGCTAGTGTTTCAAACGACGATGGTAAGAGCGATGATGCCTTTGATATCGTTGTGATTGGTGGAGGTCCTGCTGGATATGTAGCAGCCATTAAAGCTGCCCAACTTGGCGGTAAGGTTGCCCTTGTTGAGAAATCAGAACTCGGTGGAACCTGCTTGAACCGTGGCTGTATCCCAACCAAGACCTACCTTCACAACGCTGAAATCATCGAAAACATCGGTCATGCAGCAAACCGTGGTATCGTCATCGAAAATCCAAACTTCACTGTAGATATGGATAAACTCCTTGAAACCAAGTCTAAGGTTGTCAATACTTTAGTTGGCGGAGTTGCGGGTCTTCTTCGTAGCTACGGAGTTACTGTTCATAAAGGAATTGGTACCATCACTAAAGACAAGAATGTCTTGGTAAATGGTTCGGAATTGCTTGAAACCAAGAAAATCATCCTTGCTGGTGGTTCAAAAGTCAGCAAGATTAACGTCCCTGGTATGGAATCTCCACTTGTGATGACTAGCGATGATATTCTTGAAATGAACGAAGTTCCAGAAAGCCTCGTAATCATCGGTGGTGGCGTTGTCGGTATCGAACTCGGCCAAGCCTTCATGACATTTGGTTCAAAAGTAACTGTTATCGAAATGATGGACCGTATTGTTCCAGCTATGGATGCGGAAGTGTCTAAGAATCTTCGCTTAATTTTGGAACGCAAAGGCATGACTATCTTGACAGGTACAAAATTGCAAGAAATCATCGAAGAAAATGGTCAACTTCGTATCAAGGTTGAAGGTAAAGACGATATCATTGCAAGCAAAGCCCTTCTTTCAATCGGTCGTGTGCCAGACCTCGAAGGAATTGGCGATGTTGAGTTTGAGTTGGATCGTGGTCGCATCAAGGTTAACGAATATATGGAAACTTCTGTTCCAGGTATTTACGCACCAGGTGACATTAACGGTACTAAGATGTTGGCGCACGCGGCCTTCCGCATGGGTGAAGTTGCCGCTGAAAATGCCCTCAAAGGAAACCATGCTGTTGCCAAATTGAACTTGACTCCTGCAGCCATCTATACTCTTCCTGAAGTAGCTGCAGTAGGTTTGACTGAAGAACAAGCTCGTGAGAAATACGATGTAGCCATCGGTAAATTCAACTTTGCTGCCAACGGTCGTGCCATTGCATCGGATGCTGCTCAAGGTTTCGTAAAAGTTATCGCTGATAAGAAATACGGGGAAATCCTTGGTGTGCACATCATTGGTCCTGCAGCCGCAGAACTGATTAACGAGGCATCAAGCATTATCGAAATGGAAATCACTGTTGAGGAAATGTTGAAGACTATCCATGGACACCCAACTTACTCTGAAGTGATGTACGAAGCATTTGCGGATGTTCTAGGAATGGCTATCCATTCACCTAAGAAAAAATAAATAAGTTTTTCAACTAAATTTTCTTAAAGTAGTACGGACGGCAGCGACCTCTATTAGAGTTCCATGCCTAAAAATTGAGTCTCTTGTCTCAATTTTTCCGAGAAATGTAACGATAACACGTTACATTTCTTTTTACCACTTTAGAAAATTTGATTGCTATGAACAGAATTTAAAAACTAAATTTTTGGAAATACTATGAAATATATTATCAATCATTCAAACGACACTGCTTTTAATATCGCCTTGGAAGAATACGCCTTTAAACACCTTTTGTATGAGGATCAAATCTTCCTTCTTTGGATTAACAAACCTTCTATCATTGTTGGACGTCACCAGAACACTATCGAAGAAATCAACCGTGATTATGTTCGCGAAAATGGTATTGAGGTAGTCCGCCGTATCAGTGGTGGTGGGGCTGTTTATCACGATTTAAACAACCTCAACTACACCATCATTTCAAAAGAAGATGAAAACAAGGCCTTTGACTTCAAGAGCTTCTCAACTCCAGTTATCAATACCTTGGCTCAACTAGGCGTTAAAGCTGAGTTCACAGGCCGGAATGACCTTGAGATTGATGGCAAAAAATTCTGTGGAAATGCTCAAGCCTATATCAATGGGCGTATTATGCACCACGGTTGCTTGCTCTTTAACGTTGATTTATCAGTCCTTGCTAACGCCCTCAAGGTTTCAAAAGACAAATTTGAATCAAAAGGTGTGAAATCCGTTCGTGCCCGTGTAACCAATATTGTCAATGAATTACCAGAAAAAATTACAGTTGAAGAATTCCGAGATTTGCTATTGGAATACATGAAAAAAGAGTACCCAGAAATGACAGAATACGTTTTTTCTGAGGAAGAATTGGCGGAAATCAACCGCATCAAGGAGACCAAGTTCGGTACTTGGGACTGGAACTACGGTAAATCACCTGAATTTAACGTCCGTCGTGGAACAAAATTCACTAGTGGTAAGGTTGAAGTTTTTGCCAACGTCATTGAATCAAAAATCCAAGATATCAAGATCTATGGTGACTTCTTTGGTATCGAAGATGTTGCTGCAGTAGAAGATGTCCTCCGTGGAGTGAAATACGAACGCGAAGATGTTCTTAAGGCCTTAGAAACTATTGATATTACACGCTACTTTGCTGGTATCAGCCGTGAAGAAATCGCTGAAGCAGTAGTAGAATAAATCAAAAAGAAGTTGCTTGTTTTAGCAGCTTCTTTTTATGAGTGATATTCTACATAAATAATTTTATGTATTTTATAAGCTATCCAAAGCATTCTTTTGTTCATCATTGACAATATGGGTATAGAGGTCAGTGACTTGTGTACTAGCATGCCCTAGCTGGTGGCTGACCAAAACTTGCGATTTAGTAGCATCATAGAGCCTAGTCGCCAGGGTATGGCGTAGTTTGTGGGGAGTTACACGGACTTTGAAGTCCTCAGAGTACTTAGCAACCATCTTTTCAACACTAGAAGCATCAATACGATTAGGAACACCTCGATAGAGTGTCAAAAAGAGAGCTGTATCCGTCTTTTCTGTCTTATAGCGTTGATTTCGAATGGCGAGATAATTCTCTATATAAGGCTTGGCAAAGGCAGCGACATTAACCGAGTCACGTTTCCCCCCCTTACGTGTGACATCAATAACCATCATTTTGAGATTAAGGTCTCTTAGATCCAAATTAACAGCTTCAGATAAGCGGACACCAGACGCCAAGAGAAGGGCAATAATGGCTAAATCACGTTCTTTATTTTTATTGAATGACGAGAGGGCACGATTTGAGAGCTGTTGTGGGTACTCCTGGTCGATATAGGTTAGAAAACCTTCTGTTTCATCACCTAGAAAGAGTTTTTGCTTGATGTTTTCAGCTCTAGCAGCAAGTGTTTCTTTCTTTTTCTTGGTTGAAACTTTCTTCATTACATTACGATAGAAATAAGGTTCACCCTGATCATTTTCGACTTCCTCGGTTAGATGCTTATAAAGACTGGAAAGTGCTGACAAGGTGCGATTGATGGTTGTCTGAGAGACACCTTGCTTGGTTGTATTGGCATTCAGCAAAGGTCGTTCACGTAGATACAGGATAAAGGATTCCATATCTTTCTTAGACATATTTTCCAAGACTGATAAAGGAATGTCAGACATTTTATCAACATTTGAAATACCAGACTCCAAAAGCCAGCTGAAAAATCGATCGTATTCCTTGAGATATTCGTACAAGGTTGTAAAACTGTAGGGAACAGCAAGCTTGGATTGGTAGTATTCCAGAACATACCATGGCATGATTTGTTTTAGTTTGTCGATTCGTTCCAGTAAAATCTCACGTTTCATGTATTTTCTCCATAATTAAGTCTACTAGTAGTATAGCATAGACTCATATATTTTTCAAGAAAATTATAGTTTTTCGGAAAGACGTTATAAGTGTTTGATGGATTCTAGAAAAAACAAAGACCTGGTTCCACAATCATAAGAAACAGGTCTTTTGTGTGTATGTAATCCGGCAATATGTTTATATTTTAATTTCTCTAAAATATTGCAATTGCCATTTTTGTGTTGCTCGAGCTGTTGTATTTAAATTTGAGCACCAAGGAGGATAAAATCGCATAGACATTTTTCCATTGCTATCTTTTGTCGACAGAATGTTTTTACGAATAGCCACCTCGTTTGGAATAATGAATAGTCCCCTCTTATCATTATCAATGATAACGATTATAAGTTCATTTCCTAAGTCCTCATTGGTATAAGGAATGTTCTTGTTGTTTTGGTCTTTTTTCCAAAAAACTGTAAAATATCCTTCTTTTTTTGGTGTTCTTTTTGCCAAGCGGCATCTTTTATACCCTTGCTCTTCCTTTATATTGATAAGAATACCTTCGTATTTTTCATTGTATTTTTCTTCAATGAAATCAAAATCACCATAAAAATTATATAAAACATCGAGTATTTTCATTATGATGTATGTCCTCCTTAGCAAATAACTTTTCCAAAGAATAATACTGTTTCCAACAAAATCAGCTACCGACTATGCACATCTTTTTTATGTATTACCATATAGCAGGATACCAAGATGATGAAGGTTTTAAGCAGGTAGGTTTCGGATCGTTCAGTGTCTATGGTTAGCTGAGACAAGACGTTAATGATCGAATGTGTCATAACGCAAATCCAGAGATTCTTTGTTTTGTTATAAAGAGCTGAGAGTATGAAAGAATTCGTCAGCAATCCAAATAAAAACGGTAGAATTTGCAGTGTTGCTAGGGAACCATCTATGTAAAAGAACAACAGATGCCAAAGCGCCCAGCTGAAAAAGGTTAAGATTGTTGAGTAAAAATATGGCAACTTTTCTTGTAAAATTGGTTGAAAAACATATCGCCATCCAATCTCTTCTATACCGCCAAAGACAATAAATTTGAAGAACATCAAAAATGGGAGATACCAGCTAAATTCTATCATTTTCTCACCAAACATTAGAAAAGAAAAATCAAGGACAATAAGGAAAAAAGATAATAAATAGTGTTTATAACTGGTATGAATGTTAAAAAAATCGTTTACAATCTTCTTAAAATGAATATGAAAATAGTGATTTGCAACAATTATTCCCCAAAGAGCTGAAGAAATGCCACCTAGAAAGATTCCTAAAATAGATAATAGATTGGACTGAACAGAAAAATGATTCAAGAGAAAGAAAAGGAGACAAACTGATACAATTGGCTAAATGTGCCTAGCAAATATACCGCAATTGCCTTATTTCTTTTCATAGAGAATCCTTTCGACAATATTTTACGTAAAATAAATTATGCAAACAAAAACTTACAACAACAAATCTTTGACTTTTCCAATTTCACTTTTTGGGATCACTAGGTGAATCATATCACCCAGATACATTCTAGTTGAGCCGTTAACTGTTTGGCTCTTGCCATTATGGACTTGGGTGGTGATGAGTACGTTATGTGGCAAGTTGAGTTCGTGAACCTGTTTTCCAGCGATTTTGTCAGACACAGGGATTTCTATGAGGGTGACTTCTCCTTCGTCTGTTGCTTCTTCTGGTAGCATTTTTTCAAGCATGGCCTCATAGACTGGTGCTCCCTTGAGCAGATCCATGACGATGTAGGCGACTAAGGTCACTAAGCCCAGTGGCATGAGGTTGCGAATATCTCCAACCATCTCAGTTACGAGGATCATGGCAGTTAAGGGAGCCTTGGAAATTGCCCCAAAGTAGCCACTCATTCCCAGAATGACAAATATAGGGAATTGCTCCTGACTGACAAGCCCAAGGTTAACAAAAATGACACCAACTAGGCCACCAAGTAAGGAACCGAGCGCCAAAATGGGTAGGAAAATTCCTCCTGGGAGACCACTTCCATAGCTAATCATGCTCCAAACAAAGCGAATCAAAAAGTAAGCTAATAGAACTTGAAAACTAAAATTTTGCTCAGTCAAGGAAAGAACGACCTGATTTCCACCACCAAGGATTTGTGGTAAGAAGATGCCGACTGGTATGATAAGGATAAAGGCTAGGATTGGATAATAAGCTTTATCCAAATGGATTTTTTGACCAATCCAGTCATAAATTCGACCAACATTGAGTACAGCTTTCTCATAGAGAAAACCAGAAAACCCGAGAAAAACTCCCATAAGGAGGTAAATCCAATACTGGTCTAGGGTCATGAGAGGAATGTTGTCTGGCATATCCAGTACGGGTGTTAGGCCAAATATGAGCAGAGAAACAAAGTTTGCTACGATGCTAGCTGCTAGAGTTGAGACCCAGAAAAAGCGGGAAAAATGGTGATAGACTTCTTCTACAACAAAGAGGAGACCTGCAATTGGTGCATTAAAGGCAGCTGCTAATCCTGCAGCAGCTCCACTGGCAATCAGGGAACGTTCCTCTACTGGGCTAGATTTGAGCCACTTCGCAATACCTTTACCACCAACAGCTCCAAGTTGAATACTTGGTCCTTCTCGCCCTAGCATAAGGCCACTGGCAATAGCAAGAATACCTAATACATATTTCTTCCAGAGGACACTCCACCAGTTGAGAGTCATCAATCCCTTTAGTTCGGCTTCGACTTGAGGAATTCCTGAACCTTTGATATCTTTTTCCGACCAAGTTAGTTTCGCACTAAGCCAGCAAACGAATACATAAAATAGGCCAATGATAAAAAGATTGCGCACTAGGTGCGCTGGTTCTTGATAGAGTCCTTGTATCAGATGAAAACCCTTTTCGATTAAGAAACGAAAGGATCCGACGATTAGCCCGACGACGAGACCAACAATGATTCCTCGTCCAACTTGGGATAATATGGTGCTTGAGGCAAAGGCAAATTCTTTCTTGGAACTGAGTGTTTCTGACTGTTCCTCCATAATCATTTCCTCTTACTTGTCTTTCTTAGTTGAAACCAGTGTTTTGACTGGTTCAAAACTGGTTCGGTGAATTGGGGTGACACCTAATTTTTCCAGTCCTTCTAGGTGTTTAGCTGTTCCATAGCCTGCATTAGCCGTGAAATCATAGCCAGGATATTGGTTGTCATATTCCTTCATCAATTCATCCCGTGTCACCTTGGCCACTATAGATGCAGCTGCGATGGAGAGGGAGTTGGCATCTCCTTTGATAATGGAGGTTTGTGAAATTGGTAACTCCAGTTTCATGGCATCTATCAATAGGTGCTCAGGTTGCGGACTGACCTGGGAAATTGCTTCTTTCATGGCTAGTTTGGTTGCTTCATAGATATTGACTTGGTCAATGACTTGATTATCCATGATTCCAATGCCGATTGCTAAGGCTTGGTCTTGAACGGCTTGATAAATCTCCAGATGTTTCTTTTTAGGAATCTTCTTGCTATCGTTGAGGCCTTTAATCTTACAATTTTTAGGTAAAATAACAGCTGCAGCGACTACAGGACCAGCCAGAGGACCACGTCCAACCTCATCAACACCTGCAATCAGGGTCAATCCTTGCTTGTAAAGCTCTTTTTCGTAGGAAAGCATGGATTCCAGGCGAAGGTCTTCATCCATTTCAGCCTGAATGGCTTTTTTACGCTTGTTGATTTCCTTTTGAACTCCAGAACGACTATCCTTTTCCAGTTCAAGAAAAAGGGGATTGTCTAAGTCTTTGACAGTAGCAAGAAGTTCTTTAATTTCTTTAATCGTCGTCATCGATGTCGTCCAATGTATCTAAGGTGTAGTTACCGAGTTTCCCATCACGGACTTCCTTGACGAAGAGGCTGTAAAAGCGGTCGTAGTCGTCTCGGAAACCAAGGGCACGGGTCATATCCATGATGATAACAGGTGCTTCTTCTTCTATCTTCATTTGTTTGAAGCGTTCAGCTAGCTTTTCTGGATAATGTTTTTTGAAATAATTGAGACCAAAAATGGTCACTTCATCCATAGGAAGCAACTGGTCTTTAATGGCTCCAGTCAAGGCTAGTTTCAAAGCAACGGTTTCGTCTTCAAATTTAGGCCAGAGAATCCCTGGCGTGTCTAATATTTCAAGGTCTTTATTGGTTTTGAGCCACTGTTGCCCCTTAGTAACACCTGGTTTATTGCCGACAACTGCAATCTTTTTCCCAGCCAAACGGTTCATGAGAGTTGACTTACCGGCATTTGGAATTCCGATAATCATGGTCCGCAAGGTTTCGATCTTGATACCGCGTTCTTTCTGGCGTGCAATTTTATCAGCCATGAGTTTTTTAGCTGCATCCGTCACAACTTTTACAGTTACTTGCTCTTTGGAGTTGATAGCCAGAGTTTGGATTCCCTGTGATTCAAAATACTGACGCCATTCTTTGGTCATTGCGGGGTCAGCAAGATCTGCCTTATTCAAAATCAAAAGCTTTGGTTTATCCCCCACAATCTTGGTTAACATAGGATTTTGACTAGATAAAGGTAGCCGAGCATCCACCAAAATCGTCACAAAATCAACAAACTTTAAATTCTCCTGAACTTGCCGCCGAGCCTTAGACATGTGGCCCGGAAACCATTGAATAGTAGCCATAATATTTCCCCCTTCCGACTAAAAAAAACGTTTTCTTTCTTACTACCTATTCTATCATAAATTAGGAACTTTTGCACAGGCTTTTGTCTACAAAAATGAGTATATATAGTAAAAATGTTTGCATAAATAATGTTTGTTATATCAAAGTACGAGAAAAACACCTATCAAGTTATAATGATGATAGGTGTTTTGCTTATAAGACTATCCTTGAGAGAAAAGGGCAGACACAATTTGTGACAATAGTTTCACTCCAGAAAATTTGCGCTGGGGATAAATAATCAGCCCTTAAACATTCTTTTAAAAATTCAGCAACTTGATCCGGAGCAATCTCAAACTCAAAGGCTCTCATCTTGTAGAAAAAGTCGACGAGATGCTCAGATAAGTAATCTTCTGAAAAGGGTACTTCACCACATTTTCGATACTCCAGCAAGAGTCGAGAGAACCTGGCTTTTTCATCTGGTAAATTACGAAAATAAGAATTCACTAGCAAAATTTGTTTTTGCTTTCGTTCTGCCGAATCCTGTTTTAAAATTCGTTGCTCTTTTTCAAGCTCTTTTTGATTTTGCTTTGCCTTGAGAGCTCGTTCTTCTCTATTCTTACCAAAGAGGATTTTCTCCCATTTTCGTTCTTCTGGTGTGAGAGTTTCTGTAAAGCCAAAGTAATCTTGATAGGCGCGTTCAGCGGGCCCCATGGCTAGGATGAGATTGTCAGCGTATTGCTTGGCGATTTTATCTCTTTTCTTACGTTCTTTCTCTGCTTGAATCCGTAAATGCTGCTCGTAATCTATTTTTTCCTTACCAAGTTTGACAAGGTAGAGTTGATCATCAGACTTCCCAAGTAGAAAAGGTTTGATACACCTTTCAAGGACTTTTTCTAGGCGAGCCTTTTTTTTTGGCTCTGCCTTGGTCCAACTTCCACCTTGGAAGACTTCTAGGAAAAGCTGGTAATCTTTCTCAGGTGCAAATTGATTGCCACGATTGGCTTTGAAAACACCCTTTTCCCAAAACCAATTTAGAAGTCGTTCGTCAAAATCGCTTTTATTGACCTTAATTTTTTCCTTTTTCTTGACCTTTCTAGTCAGATTTTCGAGCTTTCTGAGAAGTTTTTCTTCCTCTTCTAGTTGCTGGTCGAGGCTAATACGATGAAAATGGCGAACACAGTCACTTCCGATAGGAAAGAGACGCTGACCTGTGACTCCGTTAAAGAGTTCGTAGGCGTATTTAATGGCATTCCCACAGACGCAATTACTACGACCAATGCCATTAAAAATCAAGGAAACTTCATTCCATTCCTTGGTAGCTTGATCCCAAGTATCGGCTTTTGAAGCCTGTAAAACTGCGTCATGCAGGGATTTTCTAACTGGAAGTGGCATGAGGTCTCCTTTCTAATACTCAATGAAAATCAAAGAGTAAACTAGGAAGCTAGCCGCAGGCTGTACTTGAGTACGGCAAGGTGAAGCTGACGTGGTTTGAATTTGATTTTCGAAGAGTATAAATTATACTTTTACAACTTGAACCTCATCTTTGCCAAGTAAGATCAAGTATTTTTCTATGTTTTCAATTAAATACGCTCGTGATAAAGCCTCTCCGTATAAGGCTAACTGACCACGATAGCGGTCTATGAGTTGACTTGGTTCATCGTAACGGTCTGTTTTGTAGTCGAAAAGAACGATACGATCCTTATAAAGAAGATAGCCATCCAAGATTCCACGAACAACAAAGTCTTCCTGACTCTTTTGGTCGCGTTTGAGCATGGAGAAAGGTTGCTCGCGATAGAGATGATTTGTATTGGCGAGAATTTCTTGACCGAGTGACGTATCAAAGAAGGCTAGGATTTTAGAAAGATTGATCTTATCTCTAACAGCTGGACTAGTTTGAACTTGTTGCAGAGTATCTTTCAGGCTAGCAAGCGTTGGTTGCTGACTGAGGTCAATTCTCTGCATGAGTTCGTGGGTAGAACTACCAATCTCAGCTCCAGTTACCTTTTCTTTGGTTGAAAAATCTGGCAAATCAAAGCTGATTTGCTTGTCTACTGACTGGCTTTGACCTGCAATCTCGACACCTTCCATATCCATAACGGGTTCGTAGAATTTCTTGATTTGGCTTGGGGTTTGAACACTTGGTAGTTCAATGGCTGCGCGGTGAAGAGTATTATAAACTTCCACCTCTTTTAGCATTTCAAGGGCTTCTTTAATCGTTTCAGACTGACGATTGTCTGCTTGAGAACTATCTTGTAGAGGACTCTTGTTTTCCAACTGACCGATAGCTTCTCTAGTCAACTGGTCATCACCAACAAAACGATAACTAAAGTTGAGATTGTCCTTGGAAAATACTTTACTGATAGCCCAGATCCAATCTTGAAAATTTTTGGCTTGTAATCTGGTATTGCTATTCAGTTTCCCACTTGCTGCTACTGAATATTCCTTGCCCTCAAGCTTTTCACGAGACCCCTTACCAACGAGATAAAGTTTTTTCTCAGCCCTTGTCATGGCAACATAAAGGAGACGCATCTGCTCTGAATAGCTAGCCAGTTGCAATTCTTCTTCATTCTGCGTATAAGTTAGGCTAGGAATGGAGAGTTTGATGGTTTTAGGATAGTGTGCTTCCACTGCTCCTGTTTCCACCTTGGCAATGTATTTGACACCAAGCCCATTTTGACGACTGAGAATAACTTCTGACATCGAGTCTTGCTTGTTGAAGTCCTGATCCATGTTGAGGATAAAGACATAAGGAAACTCCAGACCTTTGCTCTTGTGAATAGTCATAAGTTCCACGGCATCTTTAGGCGGTGCGACGGCTACGCTTGCGAGGTCATGCTGAGCCTCTAAAACTTGGTCAATCATACGGATAAAACGTGATAAGCCCTTGAAATTACTCTTTTCAAACTGGTCTGACCTCAAAGCTAAAGCATAGAGATTGGCTTGTCTAGCAGGACCGTTAGGCAAGGCTCCAACATAGTCATAATAAAAACGGTCATTATAAATCTTCCAAATCAAGTCATAGAGGGAGTGGGTTTTAGCATACAAGCGCCAAGAATCCAAGATATCCATGAACTGATTTAGTTTTTCAGCTAGTTCTGTGTGAATCAAGTTTTTTTGGCTAGCTTCTTGTTTTTGAGCATTGAGCAATTTCTCATAGAGATTTTCTTGGATCTTATCTTCTACTTTCTGAAGGGACAAGCGTGCCAACTCGTCCTCGTCAAAGCTAAACATAGGAGACTTCATCAGAGCAACTAAAGCATAGTCTTGCAGGGGATTGTGGATGACACGAAGCGTATCCAGCATGACTTGTACTTCTAGGGATTGGAGATAATTGTTTTGCTCGCCGTCGGTTTTAACTGGAATCCCGTACTCAGACAGGGCGAGGAGAATCTGATCATTTCGACTGCGGCTGGAGGTCAAAAGTGCGATTTCTTTAAAAGCAACACCTTTTTCCTGACGAAGTTTCAAGATTTCCTTGATGACTAGGCGCATTTCTCCTGTGAGTTTAGTTTCTGTTTGGCTCTCTTCCTCCTCTTGCCCGCTATCGCCCTTATCGTAGAGGAGAAATTCTGCCTTATTGTCTGGATTGGGAGTTAGTTTGCTATTGGCAAAAACAAGCTGGTGCATGCTATCATAGTTGATTTCGCCGACCTCTTGGTCCATAAGGCGTCCAAAAACATCATTGGTTGCTGACAGCACTTCTGAACTGCTACGGAAATTTTCCTTGAGGAGAATGAGCTTGCCTTCTTTAGGATTTTGTGCATAGCGTTGAAATTTTTCATTGAAAATCTGCGGATCTGCCTGACGGAAACGGTAGATGGACTGCTTGATATCTCCAACCATAAAGCGATTGTGACCATTCGACAGCAATTCCAGCATCCGTTCTTGAATGTGGTTGGTATCCTGATACTCATCGACCATAACTTCATGGAATCGCTCCTGATATGCCTCACGAACTTGTGGGAAATTTTCTAGAATCTCGATGGTATAATGACTGATATCAGCAAATTCAAAGGCGTTTTCCTGGCATTTACGTTCACGATAAGCCTCCACAAAATCACTCATAAATGTTTGGAAGGTTTTAGCTAGATCCCAGGTGTCTTCATGATAATGTTCTTGATAGTCGAGAATTGTTATCTGGTCTGCTAATTGTCCTAGTTTAGCAAACTGGGCCTTTCTTTCTTCGTTGTAGGCATCAGCCAGTGGTTTTAAATCGGCCTTACGACTAGAATTAGCTAGAGCTCGACCATTCTTTTCTTTCGATATTGCGACAATACGCGCAAGCACTGCTTGATAAGCCTGGCTATCGGACTCTTGATTTAAGGAGCCAATTTCATCCAGAACCAACAGCACATTTTCTAAATAGGCAGCTTTGGGAAACTCCTTGGCATCGTTATCCAGATGATAACGGAAGAAACTTTCCAAGTCCCAAAGCGCCTGCTTGATTTGCTCAGTTAGTTTTTCTTTTTCAATGGTGAAATCAGCTTCTCCAAATCCTTTGAGGAAAAATTTACTCAACCATTTTTGAGGATTACTAGTGGATTGAAGGAAATCATAAATTTTGTAGACTTGCTGGCGCAGACCTCTTTCATCCTTGCCACGCCCCGCAAAGTTCTTCACCAAACGGCTAAATTTCTCTTTATTCTCACCTTGGTAATGCTCTTCAAACACCTGATGAAAAACTTCGTTTTTGAGGATTAACTGTTCACTTTCATTTTGTAGAATACGGAAATTTGGTGCGATATCAATCAGATAGCCATGCTTGCCAAGGAATTTTTGTGTGAAAGAGTCCATGGTTCCGATGGCAGCGTTGGGGAGGTCTGCTAACTGTCGTCCCAAGTGCTGTTTAAGATCGACATCATCAGTTTCTTGGATTTGCTGGCTGATTTTTTTCTCCAAGCGTTCCTTGAGTTCAGTCGCAGCCTTAACGGTAAAGGTTGAGATAAAGAGTTGACTAATTTCTACACCACGGGCTAATTGGTCCAGAATGCGCTCTGCCATAACAAAGGTTTTCCCTGAACCAGCAGACGCTGAGACTAGGATATTTTGCTCTGCGGTATAAATGGCTTCGATTTGCTCGGCTGTTTTCTTCTGTTCCTTGCTCGAACTCGCTTCTGCTTCTTGCAGTTTTTGAATTTCTTCCTCAGTTAAAAAGGAAATGGGCTTCATCGATTCAACTCCTCTCTCATTTTTTCAAACCAAGCTTGCTTGAGTTTTTCTCCGACCAGTCGTTTGCCATCCGCTAGGTCTAACTTTTCTAGGAAACGAGCTTGACCCAAATGGTAATTGGCTTCAAATCCTGTAATTGCCTGATGTTGCTGGACGTATGGGGCAATACTTCTTCCGTTCTCTGTGTATGGATTGATGGCGAACTGACCTTCTAAAATCTTCTCAGCCGCCTTCTTGTAAAGATGGGCATTATAGTCCAGTAGGAGCTGAAATTCCTCATCTGTCAGCTGGTTGGCCTTATTTTTATTGTAAAATTCGCCTAAATGACTACTTTCTTTCTCTAAAAAGAGGCCTTGGTATTTCATTGACTTACTGGCTTCTACTACTGCTCCTGCCAGATTTTTAACTGCTAATAAGGATTGGACAGGCTCAGCCATTTCCAAGTACATAGCGCCGAAAAAGTTCTGCTCTCCTTCTCCCTTAAGGGCAGCAAGATAGGTTGGCAGTTGGGAATTAAGCCCATTAAAGAAATTCGGAAACTGGAACTGGGTCAAACTTGACTTATAGTCCACCACTCCTAGAGCCCCATCAGCTTTCAGGCGGTCAATACGGTCAACCTTGCCTCGCACATGGACACTGCGACCATTATCCAACTGGATAAAGGGTTGGTCTCTGCCGCCAAATGTTGCCTCTTCCTGAATGGTCTCAATGGCTGGATTATGACGTAGGATGTGGCCAGTGGTCCTAGCGACATCAAGAAGAACTTCCTTGGTAAACTGGGCTTCAAAACTTTCTTGATAAATGGCTTCAAATTCCCGTTCTTGACTGGTTTCCTTAATAGCTTGTTCCAGACGGTGGTCAAACGGATTTTCTGCAGGTAGTTTCAAGGCACGTTCAAAAATACGGTGCAAGAAATTCCCGTGACTGCGAGCGTCTGGACGCAGGCGCAATTCTTCCTGCAAACCAAGGACATAACGGAGGAAATAACTATATTCATTGCGGTAAAACTCCGTCAAACCAGAGGTAGACAGGTAAAACTCTTTTTCAGCTGGATAAAGAGCCTGCAAGGTTTCCCTAGCTAAAGGCTTGCTGCTTGGACTGGTTGGAATAGCTGGATTTGTAAGGCCTTTTTGATCAAGTTTTTTCCCCATCACACGTGCTAGAATCTTGACAAAGGTCAAATCTTTTTCATTTTCACTAGAACCTGCCTGCTGATGATAGGCAACTAAGCTAGACAAGAGACTGTGATAAGAACCCATATCTTCTTTGCTAAGATTTTTATGGTTCATTCTCTTTTCTATCCGGCTAAATCCAAAACTCACCAGTTCCTGAAGATAGGTCGATTCCTTGCTCTCATTTTCATTGAGAAGACTTGGTGCTGACAACACCAACTGCTTACGAGCAGCGTTGACTAAAGAAAGCATAGTATAGCGATTTTTCTTGAGGTTTTCACTGCTTGCAATCAGCAATTGAGCCCCCTCTTCTGTCGCTTGGTTTAGGCTTTGTCTTTCTTCGTCTGTCAAAAGGCTAGTATTTTGAGCGATTTTTGGTAAATGATCCTGAGTCAGCCCGATGGCATAGACAAAGTCAGCAGTCAGTGGTGCAATCAAATCGTAACTCTGCACCAGAACAGTGTCCACTGTCGCTGGAATAGTGCGATACTGAGATAAACTCATCCCTGAATGGAGTAAGGCTAAGAAGTCCTCCAGACTTACTTGTGAACCATCAAAAACGGTCGCAAATTGTTCTAAAACATGACAGAAAGCTTTCCAAACTTCGGTTTGTCTTTCCTGTTCTAGGGCTTCCATAGTAGCTGTTAAACCTTGCATCTGCTTGCTTAAGACAGCGTTTTTTAGAAGTGTACTCCACTTTTGCAAGAGATTTTCAGCCTTTTGCTTCCGAATGGCAAATAAGGTTTCAAGTGGTGCCAAAACACGTAAACGAATGGCGTTCAAACGTTCCAAGTCAAACTTTCCATGGTGGGATTTTGTGAAGGTCTTCTGAAAAGCTGGCAAGCCATTGATACCAAGATAGCGGAGATATTGCTCAAAGGCATCAATATCAACCTGACTAAGGTCAGTATACAAACCAGTTCTCAGTAGATTAATCAAATCCTCCTGACGGAAACGGTAGCGTTTTAATCGTAAAATAGACTCGACATACTGGGTCAAGGGATGATGAGCCATGGATTCGCTTCTACCAAGATAGAAAGGAATCTGGTACTGGTCAAAGATTGTCTTGAGAGATAACTGATAAGAAGCCATATCTCCTAACAGAATGCGAAAATGCTTGTAACTCAAGTCTGGATTATCATGTAATTTCTGACGGATGCTACGGGCTACCAACTCCAACTCTTCTTTTTGCGTTAAACAAGACCAGATTTGCAGGTTTTCACGGTCCTTCTCATCGACATCTAAAGTGAGTTCTGAAAAGTCATAAGAAGACTCCAGCAAACGAGAGGCCTTGTCAAAACTATCTATTCTCCCATGAGTCTGAGAACGATCCTGAGCAGGCGTTTGGTATTTAGCACCTAAATGATGAAGAAATTCTACACTGGCTTGGTAGAGATTGCCTTCAGTGAACGGGCTGGTATAGGCCTTCTTACTTGCATATGCACCAATGACAATCTCAACACCTTTACGATGGAGTAGATCCACCACATGCTCTTCCTCGGCGGAAAAACGGGTAAAACCGTCGACAACCAAAGCCAGCCGACTGAAATCGCTACCTACCTTGTCATTCTCAATAGCCTCAATCAAATGGGACAACTGACTTCCCTGAGCCAACTGAGCTTGATTGAGATAGGCTGTTACTTTCTCAAAAATCAAGAGTAAATCTGCCCGCTTGTCCTCATCACTCAAACTTTCTAAGTCTAAAAAGTTCATCTGAGCAGTTGTCATCTCATGATAAAGTTCAATCAGCTGCTGGATAAATTGAGGGTCCTGTTTAATCGCACCATAAACTCGTAACTCTTTGGAATCGAGTTCAGCAAGGCATTTATAAAATGCCATTCCAAGACCGATATCATCAAGACTGGTCTTTGTAGGCAAGTCATTTAAAACCAGGTAACGAGCCATTTGAGCAAATCGCGTGACGGTAACCGCAAAAGATGCCTGCTGGGACAAACATTCCAGCACGGCACGTTCCTTTTCAAATGAAAGAGAGTTGGGTGCGATGTAGAAAACTCGCTTGCCTGCAGCAACCAGCTCTTCCGCCTCTCTGGTCAAGATTTCTGTCAAAGAAGTCCGAATATCAGTATAAAGTAATTTCATCTCAGCCTCGTTTGGTTTATCAAAGTTTCTTACTCTATTATAGCAAAGTTCGCTTCACAGTCCAAATCCAAAATTCTAGTTGACAATCATTTAACTAGCAAATCAATCATACTTCATCATCCACTTTCATATGTTGAAAAATATGGAGGAAAAAGTCTTTGGAAACTTCAAAATGTCCATAACGAAGTCGAGAAGTATAGTCTCTCCATTCAGGATGTTGTCTGGCTATTTCTATGGAACAATCTTGGACTGGTAGATAATACTCGACATTTCGTCTAAAGGGAAAGAATCCTTCAAATTGCTCTACTTGATAGGCTTTGTCATCTATAATTTTACCTACGGCCACAAAAGCCTGTAACTTATCTTGACCATTCATATCGTATTTTGGACTATAGTATAAAAGATAGTCACCTTTTTTCATACGATTTAAGGGGCCGCCCTTTCCATGACAGACCTGACAAAAATTTCCCTCAACTCCTCTTAAAACATGGTTCTTTGAAACAACTCCGACCCAATATCTAGGCATTTTTATCCTCCAACTCTACTAACATGCGATTAAAACATTCTCTATCGTTAGATAGTTTTTCAAAAAATTCTTCATCAACACCTTCTACTAAGGGTAAAGCTTGATTGACCTTCTCCGCGCCAGACTTCGTCACTGAGACCAGTTTTGCCCGACTATCCTTTGGATGTTGATCACGTCTAATGTAGTCCTTCTTCTCCAGTAGTCTAACAATTTGGGAAACCGTCATGACATCCATTCCGGTGAACCGAGCGATATCAACTTGCGTTACATATTCCTCTCTATTAGACAAAAACAAGAGCGAGGTTAAAACGATAAATTGAGGCAAAGTGAGACCAACTGATTTCAAGACTCTTTTTAAGTTGCTTTCCCACTTGTTGTAGACTTTGATGAACAGAAGACCTGTAGACTCTGTTTCATCATTTTTGTAAATTGAATTAAATTGATACTTTGTCATTATTTCTCCTTAAATATTAAGCATACATATTATATAAGAATTTACTTTGTTTTTCAAGAAAAGGAAAGTCAAATGTTACAATTCTGTCAGACATTTTATAGTCTATATGCTATAATAAAAGCAAAACACCTAGAAAAGGAAGTCTTATGATTAAACTACTAGCCTTGGATATGGACGGAACCCTCCTTAACGAAGCAAAGGAAATCCCTCAAGCCCACATTACTGCCATTCACCAAGCCATTAAAAAAGGTGTCAAACTGGTTCTCTGTACAGGTCGCCCGCTTTTCGGTGTCCTCCCCTACTATAAACAACTAGGACTTGACCTCCAGAATGAGTATGTCATTGTCAATAATGGTTGCTCAACCCACCAGACCAGTGACTGGAGTCTAGTTGACTGGCAAGAACTCAGTCCAGCTGACATTGAATACCTTTATGACCTAGCTGAAAAAAGCGACGTCCAGCTAACTCTTTTTGATGAAGAACATTATTTTGTCCTCGGTGGTAAACCTAATCAAATCGTTCAAAATGATGCCAAACTTGTTTTTTCAGACCTAACTGAAATTTCCCTTGAGGAAGCCACTAGTGGCAAATATCGGATGTTCCAAGGTATGTTTTTGGGTACCAAAGAACAAACAGACGATTTTGAGCAGCGTTTTGCCAAGGAACTTTGCCAACGATTCAGTGGAGTTCGTTCGCAGCCTGTCATTTATGAAGCGATGCCACTTGGGACGACCAAGGCTACTGCTCTTTCACGTCTAGCTCAGATTTTGAAGATTGATTCCTCAGAAATTATGGCCATGGGCGATGCTAATAACGATATCGAAATGCTCCAGTTTGCAGGCCTTGGTATTGCTATGGGAAATGCCAGCGACCATGTCAAATCCCTTGCTAATGACGTTACAGCCAGCAATGAAGAAGACGGCGTCGCGCGTGCGATTGAGAAGTATATTTTATAAAAAAGAAAAGCAAATAGACAGAAATTACTGCTATTTGCTTTTTTTACTACTTAACCAAATAAGCAATCAAGGTTATAATCCATAAATGAGCTGGGTAGAAAATATAAAAGAAATATTTACTCCAACTGGTTTCCTTTCCTCGCTGTCCATTATAAAGTGCCATAAAAGGAAATACGGTGATAAAGAGCCAGTCAGAATTGTAAAGCATCATTTCTAGTGTTTGATACCAAGTGTCGTAAATTTGGATGGAAGTCACTAACAAGAAGGCCCACAGAAAGGCATATAGGAGATTTCGCAATCCCTTGCGATTTCGACAAGAGTAACTAATCAAGAGAAATGGTAGCATAGTAATACCACCCTCAGTAAAAAGACAACCGAAAATCAAGAGCCCAGCAACTCCAATCCGACGCCACAACTTCTCCTTTTTATACAACTCTTTTCTGGGAAAACCAATCCAAAGCATGGTGACACCGATGGCCAGAGTCAGGAAAATGTTGTTATTTACCATTACTCCTTTGGATGCAAATAGGGCATTTAGTAGGCTATTTCCAGCAAACATGATAATCGCCCAACTCCAAAGGCGGATGAGGTAGTTTTTCAAATTCCGAGTATGAATGAATCCTTCCATAGCCATATAGGCAAACCAAACTCCTACACAACGGGTCAAGGCGTGAAAGATACCTTCCCACAGAGGAGAAACGATTCCGGTGATATGAGGGATATGGTCTAGAACCATTACTGCCGCCATCAGGTACTTCAACTGCGTCGCATTCCATTTTTTCATAATAAACCTCTTTCTTTTTAATCTACATAGAGTATAGCATACATTTTCACGTATAATCGTACACCCATCTTACATTTAAAAAGCCTATCTTACATTTTTGTAAGACAGGCGTGAATATCAAAAGTTTATTATGAAATTTACCATCTAGTCCGTAATTCGTTGGTACATTTCTGGTCTTCTATCTCGAAACAGTCCCCAGTTTAGGCGTTCGCTTGCTCCCTTGTCAAGGTCATAAGTGACTAACAGAACAGTCTCACCTTGCCTTTCAGCTCGCTCTAGAATAGCTCCTGTTTCATCTGTCATAAAGGATGAACCGTAGAAGTCAAGACTGGAACTCTGTCCATCATTTTCCTCACTTGGAGTGACTTCCTCCAAACCATAGCGATTGGCTGCAATAACTGGAACAATATTTGCTGCTGCGTGGCCTTGCATCGTTCGTTGCCAGTGCCCACAACTGTCTGTATCCAGAATTGGCTCTGAACCGATGGCTGTGGGATAAAAGAGCAATTCAGCACCATTCAATGCAAGACAGCGCGCTGTTTCGGGGAACCATTGATCCCAACAGATACCGATCCCAATCTTAGCGTAACGAGTATCCCAGACCTTGAAGCCGGTGTTACCAGGCGTAAAATAAAACTTTTCTTGATAATAATGGTCATCTGGTATGTGGGTTTTCCGATAAACGCCCAGCACTTCCCCATCTGCATCAATGACAGCGATAGAGTTATACAAGACATTGCCATCTTTTTCATAGAAACTAATCGGTAAAACAACTTGCAACTCCTTAGCAAGCTCCTTGAAATGCCGAATAGCAGTATTTTCTGTCACAGACTGGGCATACTGGTAGTAGTCATACTGGCGTTCCTGACAAAAATAGGGACGTTCAAACAATTCCGGCAAGAGAATGATTTGTGCGCCTTGGTCTGCAGCTTGGCGAACTAAACGTTCAGCTGTTTGAATATTTGTTGCCACATCCTTGACACATTGCATCTGGATTGCTGCAACTCTTACATTTCTCATCTTTTTCTCCTATTCTGGGATTTGTTGGGTGATACAGTGGATATTGCCACCACCTAACAGAATATCTCTGGCTGGTATTCCGACAACTTGGCGGTCTGGGAAACACTTGCTGAGAATATCTAAGGCCACTTGGTCGTTTACATCCTCAAACTGTGGTACCAAGACAGCCTTGTTGGCAATATAAAAATTGACATAGGATGCTGCCAGACGTTCGCCCTCATAACGCTCCTCTTCCCCTTCTTCATAGGTATAGCCTGGTAAATCCTCTTTAGAGACAACCTGACGAATAGCCGGAATAGGAAGCTTATGAATAGTGAAAGAGCGGCCTTTTGCATCCGTTTCCTTCTCTAACAGAGTTAAATCAGCTAAAGACATGGCATACTGAGGATCGCTTTTGTCATCTGTCCAAGCTAAAACAAGCTCTGCAGGACCAACAAAGGCTGCAACATTGTCAACATGTTCATTGGTTTCGTCCTGATAAATACCATAAGGAAGCCAGATAACCTTTTCAGCTCCAAGGTTCTCTAATAAGGTATTTTCGATTTGCTCTTTAGTCAGGTGGGGATTACGACCAGAACTAAGCAAGCAACTTTCAGTTACGAGAATGGTTCCTTGGCCATCACTGTGTATCGCTCCACCTTCCAGTACAAAAGGTTTGGCATCGTAAACAGGCATTTCCAAGGCCTGAGCAAAACGACTAGCTACTTGGTCATCATCTTCATAATCTTGATAAAGACCATCTACAGCCCCACCCCAAGCATTGAAAGACCAGTCTACCGCTAACTTTTCCTTTTTATCATTAAGTAGAATGGTCGGACCTGTATCACGCGCCCAGGCATCATTTGTCGGAATATCTAAATAAATAACCTTGTCTCCAAGATAGGATTGTGCTTCAGATAGATAGTCCTGCTCCACCAAGAGATAAACAGTTTCCCCTTCTGCTATGGTCTCGATGATCTGAGTAAATGCTCTTTTAGCAGCTTTTCCTTGAAAAGGCCATGATCCTGGTCGAGTCGGCCATATCATGAGGGTACCATGATGAGGTTCATACTCTGCTGGCATACGATAGCCTAATTTTTTTGGACTGTCCATCATGATAATCTCCCTTTAAAGTCTTGATAGCCAAAGGCTTTGACTAGACTGCAGTCACCCTGCTCGTCCATGAGATAGAGACTTGGCAAGCCAATACCGTTAAAGGTATTATTTTTAACAAATGAGTAAATAGCCATGTCTTCAAAATAAAGTCTATCACCGATTTGGATTGGGTTTTCAAAACTATAATCACCAATCACATCACCCGTCAGACAGGTATTGGAAGAAAGTCTATAGTTGTGGGCTTTTTCCTGAGCCTCAAATCCATTTCTCAAAGGTGGACGATAGGGCATTTCAAGTACATCTGGCATATGGCAGGTCGCGGAGGCATCTAAAATCAAGATATCCATACCGTTTTCGACAATATCCAATACCTCCGTTGCTAGATAACCAGCATTGAGCGCAATAGCTTCACCCGGCTCGATATAGACCTCAAGATTGTAAGTTTCTCGGATACGCTTAATTTCAGAAATCAGTAAATCCACATCATAGCCTTCTCTTGTGATATGATGTCCGCCACCCATATTGAGCCATTTAACTTGATGTAAGTAAGAACCAAACTGCTCTTCTACTGCTTTCAAGGTTGTTTCTAAATCATCTGCCCCTTGCTCACAAAGGGTATGAAAATGAAGTCCGTCCACCAAATCCAACAAATCACTAGGAATTTTATCAAGTGTCACACCAAAACGAGAACCTGGTGCACAAGGGTCATAGAGCGCGTGGTCACCCTGTGTTGAACATTGAGGATTGAGACGTAGACCTACACTAATACCAGCCTCACGACAACGAGGCCCATGTTTACGCAATTGTTTCTCAGAGTTAAAAACAATATGATCAGATATTTGCAGTAGCTCTTCCATATCTGATTTCTTGAAAGCAGGCGCGAATACATGGACTTCCCCCGGAAACTCTTCTCTAGCTAACTTCGCTTCATAGAGTCCACTAGCTGTTGTCCCAGATAGATACTGGCTAATCAAGGGATAGGTTTTGTAGAGAGAATAAGCCTTCTGGGCGAGCAAAACCTTGCATCCTGCCTCTTCTTGTACATATTGTAGGATACGGCAATTGGCTTCTAACTTGGCCAAGTCAATGACATAAGCTGGTGTTGGTACTTGTTCTAGTTTCATTAGTCCACCATTTGTGGATTTTCAACCACAACCCAAGGCAAGCCATACTCATTCAAAGCTTCCATGAATGGATCTGGATCCAATTCTTCAAGGTTGTATACTCCAGGTTGTTTCCAAGTACCGTTCATCACTAATTTTGTCCCAATCATAGCTGGAACTCCTGTTGTGTAAGAAATAGCTTGTGAACCAACTTCTGCGTAACATTCCTGATGGTCGCAAACATTGTAGATATAGATGGTCTTTTCAACACCGTCTTTGACACCTGTAAAGATACAACCGATATTGGTTTTACCAACAGTGCGCGGGCCAAGGCTTGCAGGGTCTGGAAGCAAGGCTTTTAAGAATTGAATCGGAACGATGTCTTGGCCGTTGAAGTTAATAGCATCCGTACGAAGGAGCCCTACATTTTCCAAGCATTTCATGTGCGTTAGATAAGATTGTCCAAAAGTCATAAAGAAACGAATCCGTTTAACACCTGGAATGTTCTTGGCCAATGATTCAATTTCTTCATGGTGAAGAAGATACATGTCTTTTTGCCCAACTTGAGGGAAATCATACTCACGCTTGATAGACATAGCTTCGACTTCGACCCATTTTCCATCTTCCCAGTAAGAACCCGGCGCAGAAACCTCGCGGAGATTGATTTCTGGGTTAAAATTTGTCGCAAATGGATAACCGTGGTCACCACCATTACAGTCTAAAATGTCGATATAGTGGATTTCATCAAAATAGTGTTTGAGAGCATAAGCTGAAAAGACACTAGTCACACCTGGATCAAAACCAGAACCAAGAAGAGCAGTTAAGCCAGCTTCTTTGAATTTCTCCTGATAAGCCCACTGCCATGAGTAGTCAAAGTAGGCTGTAAAACCAAGTTCCTTACAACGTTTTTCATAAATAGCACGCCATTCAGGGTCTTCTGTGTCCTCAGCCTCATAGTTGGCAGTATCGATATAGTGGACACCTGTTGCCAAACAAGCATCCATAATAGTCAAGTCTTGATAAGGTAAAGCTACGTTCAAAACAGCTTCTGGTTTGTAGCTTTCGATCAAGGCAATCACTTCTTCTACCTTGTCAGCATCAAGAGCAGCTGTCTCAATCTTAGTATTTGTTTTACCTTCTAATTTAGCCTTCAAGTCATCGCATTTTGACTTGGTACGGCTAGCAATCATAATTTCTTTAAAAGTTGCGCTATCTTGGCAAATCTTTGAAATAGCAACTTGGGCAACGCCCCCACATCCAATAACTAATAAACGACTCATTTTTTCCCTTCCTCTTCTTCTAAAATATCTTCTACGTACTTGGGCAACATAAAGGCTCCCACGTGTAAGTTTGCAGTGTAGTATTCTGTGAAAAGCTGGCGTTTTTTCCAGCCTTCCTTGTCAAAATCTTTGACAGGGTGGTATTTTTTCGATGCAAATCCAAACAACCAATAGCCCGCAGGACTGGTTGGGATATGGGCCTGATAAACCCGACTGATTGGAAATGCTTGATTGACCTTGCGGTGCATGCTTCGGCATGCTGACTCATCCTCGTCAAAGAAGGGACTCCCATGCTGATAGATCATGATTCCGTCTTCTTTCAAGGCTCTGTAACTGTTACCGTAAAATTCCTTGGTAAAGAGCCCTTCCGTATGTCCAAATGGATCTGTCGCATCGTTGATGATAATATCGTAGTCATCTTCGCAGTTTCGCAAAAAGCGTAACCCGTTTTGATAGTAAATGGTAACACGAGGATCATCTAGCCCCGCAGCAAAGTCTGGGAAATACTCACGACAAACCTCAACCAACATCTCATCCGGTTCCACAATATCGATTTGCTCCAGTTCAGGATAGAGAGTTAATACTTGAGCAACACCACCGTCACCACCCCCAATAACCAAGACTTTCTTTGGGTTCGGGTGAACAGCCATGGGAACGTGAACAGTCATTTCGTTGTATACGAAATCATCCGCATCTGAAAACAAGACATGCCCATTTAAAATCAGTATTTTCCCAAAAGCTGGCGTATCCAAGACTTCGATATCCTGCCATTCACTTTTACCAGCGTAGAGTTGCTTGGCTGTTCTCAGGGACAATTTGACATCTGGAGTATGAACTTCAGAAAACCATAAATCCATCTAGTTCTCCTTTCTCTTAATGACGTTGATGTGATTGACTTCTGGATCTTCCGTCCCTTGGAGGGAACAACCACGTTCCTTGGCAAATTGGATATAATCCACAATCTCTCGTGTAATACGTTCACCAGGAGCCAAGATAGGAATTCCTGGAGGATAGCACATGACAAATTCTCCACAGACCTGTCCAACAGATTCGTCTAAAGTCAAACTTTTTCTCTCTGAATAGAAGGCTTCTTGCGGAGACAGCACTAACTCGGGCTGGATATACTCTCCAGCAATCAAATCTTTTCCATCTCTTGAGTAGAGTCTCTTGATATCAGCCAAAGCACCGACCAAACGCTCGATGTCTTGGATGCGGTCACCAATGGAAATGTAGGCCAATATATTGCCAATATCCCCGAATTCAATCTGAATATCGTATTCATCTCGCAAGAGATCATAAACCTCTATCCCTGTTAGCCCAATTCCCTGAGTGTAAACTGACAGCTTGGTCACGTCAAAATCACAGACCGACACACCGTCTATGAGCTCTTTTGAGTAGGCATAGTAACCACCGATAGCATTGATTTCACGACGAGCGTATTCGGATAGCTCAATGACTTTCTCAAAAGACTCTTTACCACGAAGAGCTAAGTTCCGTCGAGAAATATCCAAACTAGCCATCAACAAGTAAGAGGCAGATGTAGACTGGGTCAGGTTGATGATCTGACGAACGTACTCAGGGTTCATCTGCTCCCCGATAAGTAAAATGGAGCTCTGAGTCAAACTCCCACCAGACTTATGCATAGAGACCGCCGCCATATCAGCACCCGCATCCATAGCAGAAATTGGAAGTTTATCTGTGAAATGCAAATGCGCTCCGTGGGCTTCATCTACTAAAACCATCATGCCAGCTTCATGAGCCATTTGCGTTAAACCCTTGAGGTCTGAACAAATTCCATAGTAAGTAGGATTGTTAATCAAAATGGCCTTGGCATCTGGATGCTCCTTAATTGCCTGCGCAACACGGTCATTTTCAAGACCTAAAGCGATGCCGATTTTAGGATCTACACTCATCTCGATATAGATTGGAATGGCACCACATAGAACCAGCGCATTGATGGCAGATTTATGGACATTTCTCGGTAGAATAATCTTATCTCCTGCCTTGCAGGTGGAAAGAATCATGGTTTGAACTGATGAGGTTGTTCCCCCAATCATGAGAAAGGCATGGGCTGCACCAAAAGCATCCGCTGCCAATTCCTCAGCATCCCGAATAATCGAAATGGGATGACCTAGATTATCTAAGGGTTTCATAGAATTGACATCAATGCCAACACATTTTTCTCCTAATAGTTCGACAAGTTCTGGATTTCCTCGTCCACGCTTGTGACCTGGCACATCAAAGGGGACAATCCTTTTCTTGCGTAGCTTGACCAAGGCCTCGTAAATTGGGGCTTGGTTTTGATCTAACTTCTTCAAGACATACTCCTTTACCGTATTTTTAGCACCTCAAAAAGATAAAGGCGACTAAAGGTTGACTTATGAAAAAAGAGCAGGTTTTCACCTGCTCTGCAATCTTCTGACGTGTGTATTTTGGTTTCTGTTGAGTATGTCTGTTCCTGATGTTTCCTAACTCTCTAGTAGCAAATATTACGTACTTTATTGATCGTTTCACAAGATGACGTGTGCTTTCACCACACTAAAAATTTATGAATTAGGACAAATATCCTAACATCAACTTATAAAAGTAGGCTTTTAACCCTATCAATAATGTGGCTTTTCAACCACGCTTCGGCATTCAACCCTGCCTGTCCGTAGGCATTTTTTACTCGGGTTTATATTTGCTAGAAAACATCATCTCATTTTCTAAGCCTTATAACTATATCATGTTTACAAGAGCTTGTAAAGTATTTTGTGAAAGTTTTTTTAAGAGTATCATTTTTTGTTCGCAAAAAGGTATTTAACGATAAAAAGAAATCGTTTTAAAATGTTATAGGTATAAGAAAAATGAACTACAACCATTACATTTAGTGGGACAAGTTAGCATAGGACAAATTTTCTCTTTGTCCTCCGAACTCACTTCCTTTAGACTAGTGGTCTTGCTAAGCTGATTTTCATCTTAATAAGCTTAAAATCGCTATGATTTACTTTTTCTCTATCGCTTCATAAAAGCCTCAGTCAGTCCAGAAAGTAGGAATCAACTGCTCCAATTCTACTTCTGAAAGCTGTCCTTGATTGTAAAGTTTTCTAAGTAAGTCCTCATCTACGGTAATTGAATAGTAATCCGTCACAAACTCATGAAATCGCTCAAAACTGTCAAAGAAGTAGGATAATAACCATTCACCACCGTCCTGATCTTGGTAGGTATTTTGATGCTCTTGTCCATCATACCAGATAAAGAAGGTTGTTTCATCTTTTTGTTCTTCTGAGTATAGGTTTTGATACTTTTCATCCAGTCCTTTATAAAATCCGTCTATGATGTCTTGATTCCACTCATTCGCAGCAAATTGACTCAAACTACTTTCATGATCAAAACCTTTTATGAGGATCATTTTATCAGTCAAAATCACATCTAGAGAATCACCAGAGCCATTGTCGATAAGGTAACGAGCCCCATAGCTTCCCTCAGTCTTAACGATCAATCGAAGCCAGGTCTCATTTGGATCTGTTCGATACTCATCAATGACAAGTAAGGCATCTAAACGTGTCTTGGCATTTTCCCATTCAATTCTTCCCATCTCTTTAGTCCTCCATCTTAAAGCTTAAAATCTATTATGCTTACAAATTCTATAACCAATTTCTATCTATTCCGTCCAACTATACTGTGGAATATTTTCTTCACCAGACAAGTCATCAGGTGTACAATTTTCTAGATGTGCATTCATCACGCACCTGACTAACAGTTGGAGAAAGTACTTAACAAATAGTCACTAAGATATTCCCCTTGAGAACTAAGATTTTCTTATAAAAATCCTTCATTTTTACAAAACAGGTTCGAATATCATCCTTGATTTCTTCCTCTTCATCAAGATAATCCCAAATATCGGGATACAAATCTGCCTTCTTGCATGCTTCCATGCTAAAGTTAGCTAGAGCCCTATCCATGTCAAAATTCTCTAAAGCTTGAACAATCTCAGCTATCTTTGACTTTTCAGTATAGGCTATATATTCCGACACATTTTCTAAAGGGGTCACTCCCAAGACAGCTTCTCTCAAAGGATCGTCATCCATAAATTCTGAACTACTAAAGCCTGTCATAACAAAGAGTAAGGCGTCCCACATTTTGTCAATATCTATCAACGTCTCATTTTCCTTAGTAGAATCCTCTACTAAGTCAAGCAATTCCTCTTCCTGACGAGAATCTCGCATTATTTGGCTTAATTCATTGTCAGATAGATATCGATAATTAGCAATCATTCCCATAATGTTTCCTCCTATTCGTTTCTTAGGATAGCACTGATTTTACTATTTCCCTTTCTTGAAAAGGCAAGAAATCTACTGTTTTTGGATTCTCCTCCTTATTTCTCATTCTCATCTTCTATAACTTCCCAGACTTCTGACTGATAGCCCTCACCATCTATATCATAGCGCTGCATATAGCCAATAAATCTTTCCTTTTTATTTGCCTTACGAGGCTTGAGAATGTTTATAGCCCAGAATCCGATAAGAATGAGAACTAAAAGCGCTATTACTGTTTCCATCTCATCACCTTTGCCTACCTTAATACCCTTCAACCCACTTTTCATTGTCCATGATGAAAGGCTTAGCTAGTCCTTCACCTGTGTAATCCGCATATTTGGTGGATAGATACTTGTAACAATCTTCCTTGCTCGCAAACTTAATAGCTTGATAAGGCTCTTCAAAAGTCAGTTTCTCTACAAATAAGAAACCATCTTCAGCCGGCACTAAAATACCAACATGCCCGACAAAAAGAAACTCTCCATCCAAATTATCATGCAAGACTACAGACAGCATTCGAGCTTTGTCATTAAATTGAAACTGGGAAAAGAATTTCTCCATCTTCTGCGCGTGAATTTTTACATCTGTTGTTGCTTCCGTCTCCACCCTAGAAAATAGAATATCAAACTCTTCCTTATCTTTTGCATCAAACACCTTTCCCTTATCGATAGCATCGTTATCCACGAAAAGAAGCTGATCATTCTTTTCAAGTTTTGGAATTGTGACCGAATTTTTCAAGAGCGCATAGCTATTAATACGGCAGTTGGTCCCGACAAAGTCACCCTTTTTTTGATTCCAGAGGTTGCTGATTTTCTCTACGTCGTATTCTGTCTTCGTAAAGGAGGCAAAATTTCCACTTAAGCCAGTGGAACCGACAGTCGCATTATAGTCTGTGACAAGATTGAAAAATGCCTCAACACTATTTGGGTCCAAGTGAGCTGATAAGAGAGATTTGACCTCTTCGATACTGACCTGATTGTTCAGATTGGTATATGAAGCCGTCCAAGGAACTTTATCTGAACTGGTCTGTGTCTGATTTGCAGCTTCAGTGCTCGTATTATTTTGCTGACAAGCAGCCAAACCAAGAAATAAGGGCAAACACAGTCCCAAGGCTACTACTTTTCTCGTTCGTTTCATGCAATTCTCCTTCTAGACTACAAGTCTCTTTTTCATTTTAAACACCATTCACTAATCATTCAGCTAGTAATCGTTGACTTAGCTATATTATACTACATAAGTCAAAAAAAGACCGCACGAATCACCCATTCATTACAGCCTTTTTAATCCTATTTTTTATTGAATGACGAAACCTTTAGGCAAAATCGCCAGTTGCAGTCCCAATTCTTGGCAATGACTGGCTAGCACTACAGAATCACGGTCTACAAGATAATTTTCAGTTGATTGGTTAAAAACAGCTTGGATTTTTTGTCCATCATAATCCCATGCCAGAGATACCACATCTGGCTTGATTTCTTTCAGTCTATAGGTCCCGTTCTGAATTATATCTGAGACACTCTTGCGAAGCTGAATTAATTTCTTCATAAAATTCAACATCTCATTGCTATCGGAAACACGTTCCCAAGGCATGACACGACGACAATCTGGATCTGGTCCTCCACCTAACTCCAACTCCGTTCCATAGTAGAAACACGGTGTCCCCCTTTGTAAAAAGAGACAGGCAAGTGCCGACTTAACGAGTTGAACATCTCCCTTAGCAGTAGCCAAAATGCGCTCCGTATCGTGCGAATCCAAGAGATTGAACATCACTTCCGAAATCTGTTGTCTATAGTACATAGATTGGCTATTGATTTCATTGATGAATTGAGGTGACTTCTTAACCCCACGCAAGAAATAATCCTTAATGCTGTCGGAGAGAGGATAGTTCATGACTGCGTGGAATTCATCGCCATTTAGCCAGGGCTGGGAAGTGTGCCAGACCTCTCCAAGAATATAAAGGTCAGGCTTTTTAGCCAAGACAGCCTTACGGAAATCTCGCCAAAAATGATGGTCTACTTCATTAGCTACATCTAAGCGCCAAGCATCAATATCAAACTCTTCAATCCAGTAGGTCGCAACCCTCAACAAATAGTCTCTCACTTTAGGATTGGCCGTATTGAGCTTGGGCATATAGCTGGCAAAGGCAAAGGTATGATAAGGGAGCTTTCTTGGGTTTCCTAGCTTATCCTTGGTCACGGGAAATTCTTGAACATGGAACCAGTCTTTATATTCCGACTTTTCACCATGCTTGAGAACATCCTGCCACTGCGGAGACTGATCCCCGATATGATTGAAAACAGCGTCCAGCATGATTTTCATGCCTCTCTGATGGGCCTCCTCCACCAGTTTACGGAAGGTTTCCTTGTCTCCAAAATGACGATCAATTTCGAAATAATCCGTCGTATTATACTTGTGATTGCTTGGGGATTCAAAGATTGGACAGAGATAAAGACCTGTAATGCCCAAGTCTTGCAAGTAATCCAGATGATCAATAATGCCCTGTAAATCACCACCAAAAAAATCACTCGTCTTTGGCTTGATAGAGGAATCCCAAGTTAGTGCACCTTCGGGTGAAATCTCAGGATTGCCATTAGCAAAGCGTTCTGGGAAAATCTGGTACCATACCGTCTTTGCTACCCAGTCAGGAACATGGCAAGCATCAATCTCATGGATATACGGAATTTTGAAGCCGTTTCCTTCATAATGAAGGTTTTCTAGCGTGTTTGCAACACATCCCTTATCGCCATACAAAATACTCTGACCTAGCTTATCTTTGAGTTCAAAAAGATACTGTAGTCGAGCATAGCCCACTGAAACTTCTGCTTGCCAGTAATCAAATAAGGCATCAGAAGTTACTTTGATCATCGCCTTGCTTGCTTCATAATGGTCCTCTAAAAAGATAAAAGTATCTCCATAATGCAAATGGATGCTTTCAATATCATCTTTCTTAGTCCGGATACGAATGTGCATTGTCTTGTCTTTATAGAGATAAGCATACTCCGACTCTGATCTATGGTAAATGGCTGTTAATTCCACTGTTTTGTCTCCTAATTAACTTGAGTTCATTTGCGACGCAAACGTTTTCACAATTGTGATTCTAGTATACTACTTTAAAATTTTATTTTCAAGACTTGTCCGTAGTTTTGAGTGGATTGTTTTTGAGAATATAAAAAAGCAGTAAGACTTAATACCTACTACTTTCTGATTGATGATTTACAAATGCCTTTCCAGCCAATCTATCTTTTTAAAATCTTTATTGTTATTGTGGTCATTTCGATAGGAATCTTGGGAAGAAGCTTTATATATACTGAAATACTGTTCTAAACTTGGAACACGAAACGTGATGTCCTCGAGATGAATCAACTCTATATCTGATTCAGATACTCCTGCAAAATCAGGTAAGGAATCGATACTCCCAAATTCAACGCTCACACCATCCTTTTGGAATTCATGCTCATGAATATCTATTAAAGCATAGCCTAAGTGTTGCATCACTTTCATTATCTTGTCCCAGTCATAAATTCGGAGATGATCAGGTGCTTCCCAACCTCTAGGGTCACCAGGCACATGAATGTCAATGTCAGACGGCTCCCAATCTTCATTTGAACGGTATTCAAAACCCAAAGATCCCATGAGCGTGGGTGTGATTCCGACTTGGTTTAAATGTGAACAAATTGTTCGAAATTCATCAAATAGAGAATTCATTCCTCCTCCAATCGTTGATATGAAACTCGATTTCGCAGTGAAAGATAAACTAATTTTTATCTTCTACTCTTTCGGTTTTGAAAATACTTCCACTCTCTGTGCTAAGACTTTGATTTCAACAGGTAAGTTATCCGACTTATCGCCGTCAACATCCGACTCCAATTCACTATCTGAAGAGATCTTAATATTGCGCGCTCTGATATACTCAATATTATCATTGCCGACAACATCCCCTTTTAATAAATCAGGAATGACAGATAATTTAGAGAATATTGAAGCATCTTTTAGAATTAAAATATTGGCATATCCGTCCTTGTTTTCTTCAAAGATTTTCTTATCAGCGAAGTAATTTGTCAAGAGAACCAAAACATGACTAGCTTCACCAACATAATTTCCATTTTCTGTCTCGACATTAATATTAAAGACCTGATCCGTCATAACAGACTTCATGGTATTTACAGCATAGGCAAGGATACCAAATTTTGTCTTATCCTCGATTTCAACATTGTGAATCGCCTCAGGCAGAGAACCGATACTAAAGATATAACCAAAATAATTGTCATTCGCTTTACCGATATCAATCTTGTTGGTTAAGTTAAAATCGAGTTCATCTATCGCGCCATTGATATCTTGATTGATTTCCAACAGTTTCGTAATGAGGTTACCCGTCCCACCAGGGATAATCCCTAACTTAGGAATGTAATCTCTCTCAGCAATACCTGAAATGACTTCATTGACAGTCCCGTCTCCACCGAAAACAACCACTGCATCGTACTCCTCACGAGACGCTTCTTCAGCAAAAATTGTTGCATCCAACGCTTTTTCGGTAATTTTGGTTTCAACATATTCAAAGTATTCTTTTGCTTTATTCTCCAGCTTGACCTTATAATCCAAAGCCTTTTCCCCACCAGAGGTAGGATTAATAATCAACATTGCTTTTTTCATTGATAGTACTCCTTAATTTTTAAATAGAAATGTTACTGTAACTACATCAGCCATTACATATAATGCTATTATATAATGAAACCTCAAAAAATAGAAATCAGACGTACCGGAGATTAATATAATTTTATTCTATTTTCCCATCACCTTTAAGGATTCATCCAAATCAGAATAAGCTTTATCCTTTATCCAATAAGGAATACCATAAGCTGCCTATGCCACCAAGTGAGATGGCGTTTCTACTTACAATACTCGTTTATTCTATCAGCATATTCGGTCAAAAGATTTTTTGAATAAATTTTTTCATTTTTTGAATTTCTAACTTCTTTCCAAAGAATAGAAGCTACTTTTAGTTTATTCGAGTAGTTGCCACTATTTTCGTCTGAACAGAAATCCTTCAAAAATTGATTCCATTGACAAACCGAATGGTCATACTTAGCATAATCTGAATTTCCATAATAAACTTTTAGCATATCTTGGATTGTAAAACTCAAATCATTTTCTCTTTTTACTTTTCTCCAAGCTGTCGCCATATCGGCAGTAAACTTAAAGGGTGAAACATCTGTTAAAGTTGAGAAATATTCTCTAAAGTGTGCATTAAAGGAGAATCCACATTCAAGTAAAGGCGTATCTAAAGTAACGACTTCTACTTGTTTCTTCTTGCTTTTTATTGATGATTTTTTAATCAAATTCCCCTTAAAGTACTGCTCAATGATATGATTGAGTTCTTGTTTTGTACCTCTATATTCAAGTTCTAATGACTTGCATATCTGTGAAAGTTCATCACGATACCAATAATATTTATTAAACTCATCAAAGGATGTGATTTTTTCAAGCTCAGGTCTGTTCTCTATCAATATTTTACCTCTTTAAAAACAGTTTAGGTTTTCATTTCTAAATAATGGAATTTGGGTTTCTTTATTTTGAGGATTAGCAACGTTTCACTAACAAACTCACACATTCAGCTGTTCGGACTTACCGTATCATCCGTGAAAAAACAATCCTCACGAAATAATGGAAAATCCTTCGTTTTGATATTGTTCCATTCGTAAACTGAACCTACAATATCTCCAATAATTGCTCCTAGCATGGTATTCCTTCTTATGGCATATCAGATTCGTTACACATTTCTAATGAATCACTCTTTAAAAATGGCACTACCAAATCAATCCACTCATAAGACAGGTAAGCTGATAAATAGCCGTGGTTATAGCCCTTTGCTTCATACAAAATTGTATTTGAATGTAGCTGATGAAATAATTTCGCTGATGCTTTCACACAGTTCAATTCTTTTTCACCATAAATATAAAGAACCTGCGCCTTGCTTGCAGAAATCGTGTTCTTGAGCTTGTAACGCCCCATATAGGTTTTGTAAATGGTCACCAATGTTTTGACAGGCGTCCTTGCCAAATCTTCTAAATAATAAGCTTTTATTTCCTCTGGATAAGCCAGTTTAGGATAGAGTTTGTTCATCATGCTTAACTGAAGTTTACAAGAGAATTTATTGAACATCAACTTACCAAATAGAGACACTAGAAAGATGCTGATTTTAGCTAACCTTGGTTGAGGAATACAGAGGCTTCCATCTATGATGGCCTTCTCAGCAATTTCACTGTCTAAAGACAAAAGCTCCATTGCAATTTGACCACCAAGTGAAACACCACCGATTGCAAACAATTTCCCACCACAGTTTGCTTTGATATAGTCTAGAATCTCCAAAGCAGAATCTTCAGTAGAAACATAATCAAGTTGATATTCCTCGCCGTGGCCATTCAAAGTTGGTAGAATAATACGGTATTCTTTTGACAAGATTCGTGCTTGACGAAGATAATTCCACCAAGAACTGCCACCACCATGTATCAGTATAATAGGAGGCAAATTCTTATCACCAAATTCATGGAATTTCATGTTTAAACTCCTTGCTGTAGGACTTTCACTAGATAAATACTTGTTAAATCAGTTTGAACAAGCAGTGATGCCTCATCAAATAGAAAAGTCTCTAACATTGATTATCTAAAATGACCATACGTTACTTTCAATAATGGATATCCTGATCTAAATTTTAAAATGTTGTTTCATTACTAATTCTATTACTAGCCAATATAGTATAAATCAAATAACCAATAAAAATGATAATAAAAATAAGATTAATTTTTAACACAAAATAAAGATTTAACAAATTTGCGAACGCATGAAATAATAGACAGTATCCCACAGATTTCGTTTGACGATAAAGAAGCCCTAAAACAAAACTTAAAAATAATGTATATATAAAAAATAAAATAAAAGGAAATCCTTGATGACTTTCTCCAACTATAAACCATAAAGGTAGATGCCATATTCCCCAAATTGATCCTACAATCAAATTAGATTGCCAATATGTATATTTTTTATCAAGTAATGGTTGTAATATTCCTCTCCATCCTAATTCTTCATGTCCGCCACCAAAAAAAATTAGTTGTATAAAGAATAATGGCATCAGATAAATTGATACTTCATTTAATTCTAAGGAAGATACAGAAAATAGTATCAAAATTGCTAACAAATGAATAATGAAATAAATACTACTACTTTTGCTTTTAGTAAATACAAAATGTTTAAATTTTATATTATTCCTTTTCAAATAAAAGCCACTTGCAATAGCTGGACCAAGTGCACCTACTATATGTAACATTCTCCCTATAAATGTTTCTAATCCCAAAATATAAGATTGAGTAAAGATGGCAAGAAGCCCCCAAGCTATATAAGTAATTCCAAATGTACAATAAAGATAATTTTTTAAATTCTTTTTGTCAATGTCTGTCATTTTATCTTCCTTATTTTGATTATTTTATATGTAATATTTGTTACTGCTTCTTAGTTGCTCTCGATTATAACTACCTATATTCTATCATAAAAACACAAAAAAGCCTTACAATCAAGGCTTTTCATTATTCATTTCGTCAATACTTTAGTTTCGTAGATTCAGATTCGCATGATTAAAACTAGTCAATTTTCTCTATGATATTTCCAAGTTTATCCAATACAAGACAGGTATGATCATTTAGTGGAATTATGGGAACATTAACGAGTTCTTCAGCTCTATCCTTATTTGCTTTATCATTCCATGAATCATAATGAACACTAATTAAAAACTGACTAAAGACTCCTAATCCATTTTTTATCTTTATCTGATGATCTGAATTATCATTAGGTGAGACATAGACTTTTTCTCCTAATAATAGGGCTCCTGCAGAAAACCCTATAACTTTTGCCCCTTTATTAAGCATATGATCGATATAATTTTTGAACTCCTGATTGACATAAGTAGCTAAATATTTTTCCGTATTCCCTCCACCGATGATGATTAGATCAGCATCTAAATAGCTATCAAAATCAATCTGCTCAGTGTCCAAAAGTAAGTAATCAGTGTTTAGATTAGGAAATTGACTTTGGAAAACTTCCGTGTACTTTTTCATATAGGGTTGCCAATTATCTCGAAAAACTGTAAAAATAACAATTCTTTCAATCTTGCTTGATAATACAATTTTATCAACAATGCTATATTTCGTTATTGGGGGATTCCCACCCATCAAAAAAATTTGTTCTTTCAAGTTAACACACTTTCTAAAGATACATAAAGTTTAAACAAGTTTATTCACGTTTCTAAATTATAATTTTTTCTTAAAATGAATAATTCTATTTGCCTCCTGAAATCCAATATTGAGATGAAATCTTATAGAATCCTTATTCGTTAAAGTACAGTCACTTGCAAATTCCTTACATCCTTTATTTTTCGCCCATTCCTCACATTTTGTACAGAGATTTTTAGCAATATCCTTTAAACGATATTCCTCGTCGACAATAATCCCTTCTAAAAATCCAACAGGACTATATTTACAACCTTCAACATAATCAAATCTGAGTGAACATAGTGCTAGACCTACAATTGTGTCACCTTTAACTTCAGTAAAGATTGCAGTATTTTTGCCATTCGTATATCTTTTTACTTCATCAATAGCTTCTTTATCGGTCAATTGGGGCCATAATTGTTTCATTAGTTTAGCCGTTTTTATAGAATCTTTTGTTATTCCATCCATATTGATGTTCCTCCGCAAATTACAAGCAAATGTTTCGAATCACGCTGTTACTTTGTTACTCATTGATTGATACCAATACCATCCACTTCTACTTTTCGACTGTCTCAGATCGGAAGAGCAGAGCCACGCACTCAGCGGTTCGCTGTTACCGTATCGTTTAGTCGTAAACTCCTTACTCTACGACGTCTATCCCATGGGCAGAACATCTGCTCCTACTTCGCTGATGCCTCAGCTTGTACAAGCAGTGATACAGCCTCAACATGGTGCGTTTGTGGAACTCAAAAGGTTCGGGGAGTTCAAAGCTCCAGTGGAGCTTTGAAGCCTTCTTGCCTTAAAATGAAAAAGTTAGAGGATTAACTACGTTTCTCTAACAAGCTTACACACTCGACGTGGTGCGTCTGTGGAAACAGATCCACCGGTTGTACTTTCTTCAGTTCATAACCAAACTCTTGGTAGAGTTTGATGTCACGCGCCATGGTTGCGACATTGCAAGAGATATAGGCAATGCGGTCTGCTCCTGTTTGAGCACTTGCCTTGATAAAGCTTTCGGTCAAGCCCTTGCGTGGTGGGTCAACCAAGATAAAGGTTGGTTGGATACCTTCCTTGAGCCAGTTCTTCATGGCATTTTCAGCTGTGTCGCAGACATAGTGGGCATTTGTGATATTGTTTAATGTAGCATTCTTCTGGCTATTCTCTACTGCTTCTGGAATCACTTCAACACCGTAGACTTCTTTGACATGCTTGGCAACGGATAATCCAATCGTTCCAATACCAGAATAAGCATCGATAACCACATCATCTGCTTTTAACTCTGCATAGTCAATAGCTGTCTGATAGAGCTTCTCTGCCATTTCTGTATTGACCTGATAAAAGGCTGGGCCAGCAATTTGGAAGTCATTGCCCAACATCTGATCAGTAATATAGTCTTGACCATAAAGAGTCTTCCACTCCTTGCCAAAAATCGCATTGGTATTTTGGTCGTTGATATTTTGCATGACAGAGACAATCTCTGGGAACTGCTTGATAACTTGTTCAATCAACTGCTCCACTCGGAAAACTTTCGGTCGAGTTGTCACCAGAATGACCATGATTTGTCCTGAATAGTGACCACGACGCACCACAAGGTTCCGAATCAAGCCAGACTGTTCCTTTTCATCATAAGGTTTTAAATCAAAACGACGGAGCAGGTCTCGAAGAGCTACCACGACTTGGTCAATGACAGGATCCTGGATAAAGAAATCTTCAAGGGGCATAAGGTCATGCGAATTCTTACGGAAAAAGCCAGTTTCCAAGATACCATTCACTCGACGAACGGGCACTTGCGCCTTATTTCGATACTTGACTGGATTTTCCATACCTAGTGTTTCAGCGACCTCTACTTCTGTAATACCTGCAATCTTGTAGAGACTATCCTTGACTTGCTTGGTTTTAAACTTGAGCTGCTCTGGATAAGCAAGATGCCCCAAGTCAGCGATACCTGAGCGTAGATAAGCTAGGTCAAGGTCTTGGTTACGATGCGGAGAATGTGTAATGTATTCTTCAACTTTCCCGTAGCCAATCTTTTTATTGACCTTAAGGACACGCATGAGAATTTTCTCAGTTGGTAGAGCATTTTCTACAAAAAAAACCAAACCATCTACCTTAGCAACCCCAGCACCTTCATGGGTCAAATCGACAATTTCAACTTCTACAATATCATTTTTCTTTAGCATATTTTTCACTTTCTATCGGCCGACAAAAAAAGACGGCAACATTTCTGTTACCATCTATTATATCATGAAATGACCTAAGCACCAAAACTCTTGAAGAAGTTGACAATGGCTTGCCAAAGGGAGCTAAAGAAGTTGCCCCCCTCTTCTAGCGCTTTATTGGCATCAAAGTTGAGGTTGATATTTTTAAAGCTATCTCCAGCTTGAGAGACGATGCTTTCCTTGAGGTCATTTAGGGTTTTAGTGAAATCAGCATTGTTCAAAATGTCACTCTTTGAGAGGTTAAGTGCAAAATTGATGATGATATTGACCTGGTTTCCTGTTATAACCTGATCGAGTTTGTAGTTTTTTAGCGTGTCTTCAACGATTTTGCGGACATCTTCTTCTGTCAGATTGCCTTTGGCTTCTTTTGCCTTTGCGATTCCTGCCTTGATATCTGCCAAAGCGACATTGAGTTTATTGGCATCGTAGCCTGACTTGTCCTTGTTTTCAGCATTAATATCGGATAAAGCTTTTAGCTCCTCTTGAGCCAAGTCTTTATTGGCTTGCGGTACTTTAGCACCATTGGCCTCTAACGAGTAGTAAATCCCAGCTAGAGCGCTCTCTCCTGTAACTGGAATGGGTGCTGCAACTGTGATTTTGGCATGCTCCACTCCCAGAGTCACTGCTGCGTTACGGTACATATCCTGCGTCACCTTGGTGATATTTTCAGGCGTTTCAATCTTGACTTCTAGAGGCGACTTATCACCTAGCTTTTGAATCTTAGCTGAAGAATAGAGCTGTAGACTAGCATCATTAGCCACATTCATGATTTTCGAATAGATATCAGGTGTCATAGTTTTGATATCTTTGGTGTCTTTTGATGCGTCATAGCCAAGTTTGCTAAGAGTTTGATTTTTCTGGTCTTCAGATAGAGAAGAACCTAGAACATATTCAGGTTGTACATAGGTTTCATCGATTACTTTTTGAACATCGGTTGCTGCGTGGACACTCGTCATAGCTGTTGCGGCCCACAATACTGCAGCACTTGTTAGAAAGAATTTCTTTCTCATGGGATATTCCCTCCTTTACCTTTCTAGGTTAATAAAACAATCTTAAAGAAAACTTATAGTGAAAAAACACCTGGTCAAACCAGATGTTTAGAAGAAATTAAAGAATTTCATGATATAGAGATTAAAGCGAACCTGTCTCGAGTAGTAATAATTTCCACCATTTTCATAGAGTTCGGCTCCGTGAAAGATAGAAATAGGGTTGATATAGGTGTAGGTCTTCCCTGTAGTATTACCTAGGATTGGAGCGACCGTTTCTCGGGAGTAACGCTTGGCTAGGGCCAAAGTATTTTCCTTACCATTCTGAGCGATAAAGTCGATATAGGCAGGCCCAAAATTATAGGCTTGAACAGCGGTCCAGACATCTACCCCCTTGCTCTGAGCCAGATAGAGGTTATCTGTTAGAGTTTGAATACCTTGACGAATACTAGAGGCATTATCATTGATAGTGTTGGTTGAACCACTTGCAGACTCACTAGACTGCATGACATCCCGCTCTTTACCCTTCGTTTCGGTATAAATCATGGCGAGCACCAACTCTTCATTGGCTGGAGTATCTCTTTCGCTCAAGATTTCTCGAACCATGGGTTGGTAGGTCATGACTTGTTTAACATCCTGATGGATATGATAAGCTTTGTATCCTGCGAAAAGGAAGACTGCTAGCACAAGCACTCTTCTTATAAATTTAAACATTATTTACTTTGAATATCCTCGATATTTTTGATTAAGATAGAATAGGTTCCATTGTCATTTTGGATAAACTCAACAGACTCGGCGTCTTGGTAAACATTATTTGGAACGATGAGCTCAATTCCATTTGACAAGGAAAGTTTTTGGTTTTCAAATTTCTTGAGCTGACGACTGGCATCAATTTCATCGAACTGGACTGGTTCTGGTACGGCTTCCTTGACTTGGTCGATAAAGCTTAAACGAGCTGTCAGATTATTATCAAAAAGGTCGTTAGCCAATTTCTCAGGAGACAACTCATTGTTTTCTTCAAGATTGTTGAAAATCGCTGATTTGACCTTGGATTGAAATTGAAAATCATCTGTGTTAAAAGATTCAGCAATTCTCTGGGCTGTTTTTTCCAATTCCTTTATGGATTTCTTTGGCGAAATCTTAGGGGCAACAGCTAGCAGATTTTCTGAAAAGTAGTTCAAAAAAGTTCCATTGTACTTGATTCGTTTCTCGATCAGGTGGTACTTGCGACTTTGAAGATTGATCACCAAGGCCTCATCAGCCCCCGTTCCAAATCCAGGCAAGTTATTCTGAGTTAGCTTGATTGGATTATCAACTTCTCCACCGAGGTGGGTCAAGGTCTCACGCAGGGCAATTCGTAAGAAAGCGAAATGCTCTATACCTTCTTTAGAAAACTGAACAAAAACCAAGTCATTGGTCTTGAGATTTTCAGAAATGCTGAACTCCTCTTTCCAGAGATTAGCCAGTGTTACTGATGTCTCCAATAAATCATCTGTGATGTGATTGAAGAAGGGATTTTCTTCTTCGAAAATCCCAGTCTTGGCTTCATCTGAATATACGCGTTCGATTTTTTTGCGCAAGTATTCTTCGATTTTTGGAGTGGTATTGAGAAACTTATCCGCTAGAAACAACTCGGTATCATCTGGGCTGAACTGATGGATAATAGCTTTCTTAATATAAATGTCCATAAAAGTATTAGTCCTCGTATAGTGGGAAGGCATCTGTCAACGCTTTGACTTCACTTCTCACTTCTTCTAATACAGCTTCATTTTCTGCATTCTTAAGGGTTTTAATGATGAGTTCAGCAACTTTACGGCTTTCTTCTTCACCAAATCTACGTGCAGTGATGGCTGCTGCTCCGATACGAATCCCACTTGTCTTGAATGGTGACAAAGTTTCGTATGGGATTGAGTTTTTATTTAGGGTAATATTAACCTCATCCAGCAAGTTTTGAGCCACTTTTCCGTTTTCAACAACCTTAGTAACATCGACTAAGAAGAGGTGGTTTTCAGTCCCGCCGGAAATGATACGGAAGTCAGGGTCTTGCAAGAAGACAGCTGCCATAGCCTTGCTGTTTTTGATGACATTAGCAGCATATTCCTTGAAGGCTGGATCTAAAACTTCTTTGAATGACACAGCCTTGGCAGCAATAACATGCTCCAAAGGTCCACCTTGGATACCAGGGAAAATAGCTGAATTGATTTTCTTCGCTAGGTCCTCATCATTTGTCAAAATCAAACCACCACGAGGTCCACGAAGGGTTTTGTGGGTCGTTGTTGTAGTGATATGAGCGTATGGTACTGGGCTTGGGTGAAGTCCAGCTGCAACCAAACCAGCAATATGAGCCATATCGACCATGAGCTTAGCCCCAACAGCATCTGCGATTTCACGGAATTTTGAGAAGTCGATAATTTGAGAATAGGCTGAAGCACCTGCTACGATTAGTTTTGGCTTCATTTCTTGGGCTTGTTTCAAGATGGCATCAAAGTCCAAGAGTTCCGTTTCAGGATCCACGCTATAAGAAACAAAGTTGTAGGTTTGACCAGAGAAGCTAACAGGAGCTCCGTGGGTCAAGTGTCCACCTGCTGCCAGATCCATTCCCATGACCGTATCACCAGGCTCAATCAAGGCCATGTAAGCAGCACAGTTGGCTTGGCTTCCTGAGTGAGGTTGAACATTGGCAAATTTAGCCCCGAAAATTTCTTTCGCGCGTTCAATAGCTAAAGTTTCTACAACGTCTACCACATCTGTTCCACCATAATAACGGCGTCCTGGGTAACCTTCGGCGTATTTATTCGTCAAGATAGACCCTTGAGCTGCCATAACAGCCTTGGAAACCACGTTTTCCGAAGCAATCAACTCAATGTTGTTTTGTTGGCGTTCTTCTTCTTTGGCGATAGCATTCCAGAGATCAGCATCGTATGCTTTAAAATCGTCTTTGTCAAAAATCATAGGTCTTCTCCTTTATAGTGTGACTGGTCCTTTAGTTTTTTTCCAATAAGAAAAGATACTAAAAGATGCGAATAAACCGTTTCTGCACTTTATCACAAGTATAACCAACTTTTTCATAAAATGCATGAGCTCCCAGACGATGATCGGCAGAGTTTAAACGGATAAACTCATAACCCCGTCTTTTTGCTTCGTCTTCCAACCCTTGCAGTAAGCATTTACCGATACCTTGTCCTTGAGCTTGAGGTGATACTGCTAAACCTAAGATATTAAATCCTGCTTTGGAATAGAGGGATTCATAAACTTCAGCATGGACATATCCAAGTAGGACATGGCTGGCTTCATCCTCATAGCCAAGTAGGAAATGATGGGAATCCTGAGACAGTCTAGCTAGTTGACTAGCTGTGTCCTCTGGACTAAAAGAATAACCCAAAGCCTCTTTGTTAATCTCACATATAGCATTCACATCTGTTTCTTGCAAATCTCTTAGCATCTCATTCCTCCTCAAAAGAAATCTCTGGCAACTGTGCAAGAATATCTTCTCGCTTAATGGCTCCTTGGCGTAAGATTTTCACCTTTTCTCCAGACAAATCCAGAATAGTTGAATCGTGTCCTGTTAGAAAAGCATCGTCTTCCAGACCCAAAACCTCTTGGTCAAAATCCTCTAGAATTTGAGCAAAGGTCACTCCACTCGCCTGACCTGAAATATTGGCGGACGGCCCAATCAAAGGACCTGTCTCTCGAATCAAATCAAGTGTAATGGGGTGACTCGGCATCCGAAATCCCACCGTTGCAAGTCCAGAATTGACCCAAAAGGGAACTCTGTCATTGGCTTCGAGGATAATGGTCAAGGGACCTGGTAAAAAGGTCTCTACAAGCTTTTGTAGATAAGTTGGCTGATTCTTTGAAAAGTGCAAGATGTCCTCTAGAGAAGCAACATTAAGATTGAGCGCCTTGTCTCTAGGACGATGTTTGAGTTGATAAACATGGTCGACAGCTTTTTCATCTAAGGCCTTAGCAAAGAGGCCATAAACTGTCTCTGTAGGCAGAACAACAGCTCCGCCCTTTTCCAACTCTTGTCTAATCCTATCCATCATCAACTACAACCATCCTATCTTGACCAAATTGGTCCTTGAGTGTTCGTACCCGTTTTTCAGGAAGATGTTTCCTAAAAAGCGCAGGAACACTTTGACCTTGCTTGTATCCAATTTCAAGGTAAATCTTACCACCATCTGTGAGATAGTCTTTTGCATCTTCCGCAATTCTGCGGTAAATAGCTAGGCCATCCTCATCTGCAAAGAGAGCTAGATGAGGCTCCGAATGCAAAACATTCAAACCGACCTCTGACTCATCTTCACGAGAGATATAGGGTGGATTGGATACAATTATATCATATTTTTCAGAAATTTCTGCAAAACAATCAGATTTTTTAAAAAATATATTAAGATTTTGATTTCTAGCATTCTCTGATGCAAGCTGCAAAGCCTCTTGGGAAATATCTGCTGCTGTCACTGACCAATCTGGTCTGTTTTTTGCTAATGCGAGAGCCATGGCACCACTTCCAGTACCAATATCTAGGACCTTAAGATTTTCCTCAGGATTTTCAGCTAGGATGAGTTCCACCAACTCCTCTGTTTCAAGTCGAGGAATCAAAACCCGCTCATCCACTTTTAACTGCATTCCAAAGAAATCTGCCTGCCCGATGATATACTGGGCTGGTTTATGGGACGCTAACTGCTGGTAAATTTCTTCTACAAATTGTTTTTCTTCCTCTGTTACCTCTTGCTGGAGGGCAAAGACAAAGTCTGTAAAAGAGAGATTTTTTAAGCTACGATAGACAAAAGAGAGGCTTTCAGCTTCCTCTCCTTGTCTTATCAACTCTTCTTCAAAATCTGAAAATAATTGAGCTAATTTCATTATTTGTTTAATTCTTCTAATTTTTGTGTTTGGTCATAAAGAACCAAGGCATCCACGACTTCATCCAATTTACCAGACAAAATGGTATCTAGTTTCTGGAGAGTCAATCCGATACGGTGGTCTGTGACACGGTTTTGTGGGAAGTTATAAGTACGGATCCGTTCTGAACGGTCACCAGTACCGATAGTAGACTTACGTTCAGCGTCTTGTTCATCTTGTGCAATCTGAGCAAAATGGTCAGCAACACGCGCACGAATGATTTTCATAGCCTTCTCACGGTTCTTCTGCTGGGTACGTTCTTCCTGCATCTCAACCTTGATATTGGTTGGCAAGTGAACGATACGAACGGCAGTCGCAACCTTATTGACGTTCTGTCCACCAGCACCAGAAGCGTGGTAAATGTCAACACGAAGGTCTTTTGGATCAATATCGTACTCTACTTCTTCCACTTCAGGCATGACAAGAACTGTGGCAGTTGATGTATGGACACGACCTTGGCTTTCTGTCACAGGGACACGTTGAACACGGTGGGCACCTGATTCGTACTTGAGTTTAGAGTATACAGACTGACCAGAAACCATGGCAACAACTTCTTTAAAACCACCGACGCCGTTCACAGAGGCTTCCATGACTTCAAAGCGCCAGCCTTGGGCTTCAGCATATTTTTGGTACATGGTTAGAAGATCACCAGCAAAGAGGGCTGCTTCGTCTCCACCAGCTGCTCCACGGATTTCAAGGATGATGTTCTTGTCATCATTTGGATCCTTTGGAAGAAGCAAGATTTTCAATTTTTCTTCATACTCTTCTTTTTCAGCCTTGGCATCTTTCAATTCTTGCTTGGCCATTTCTTCCAAGTCCGCATCTCCACCTGATTCCTTAATCATCTCTTCAGCATCAACGATGTTTTGAAGGACTTGCTTGTATTCGCGGTAGGCTGTTACGGTATCACGAGTAGAAGCCTCTTCTTTTGAAAGCTCCATGAAACGCTTGGTATCAGATACCACATCTGGGTCACTGAGCAATTCTCCTAACTCTTCATAACGGTCTTCTACAGCTTGTAGTTGATCATAGATGTTCATTTTTCTTTATTCTCCTTATTGATTTCAGGCGCAAAATAATGTTTACGACAAACCGAGATATAGGTTTCATTGCCACCGATCTGGATTTGTTCGCCATCATAGACTGGCACACCATCTTGAGTTCGCAACACCATAGTCGCCTTTTTCTTACAATACTGGCAAATGGTCTTAATCTCATCGATTTTGTCTGCTAAGAGCAAGAGGTATTTTGAACCTTCGAACAATTCATTGCGAAAGTCATTCTTCAAACCAAAAGCCATGACGGGTATGTCTAACTCATCGACAACACGAGCTAGGTCGTAAACATGGTGACGCTTGAGAAATTGGGCCTCATCGACTAAGACACAGTAGGGTTTGACTTCCAAATCTCGGATTAAGCCATAGATATCTGTATCATCTTCAATCGCAAGAGCTGGTCGCTTCATGCCGATTCGACTGGATACATAGCCAACACCGTCACGCGTATCCAGAGCCGAAGTCATAATCACAACTCCCTTTCCTTGCTCCTCGTAGTTATAGGCCACCTTGAGAATCTCAATCGTCTTACCAGAGTTCATGGTCCCATAACGATAATACAACTGTGCCATGCTTCTATTTCACGTCCATTTCTAAATTTTTGCTACATTCTAGTATATCATAATTTTCTGAAGCTTTAAACGGCAAAATGTGGTAAAATAGAAGAAATCAAAAACTACTGGAGGAAGCTATTATGCCATTTGTACGCATCGATTTATTTGAAGGTCGCACGCTCGAGCAAAAGAAAGCTCTTGCTAAGGAAATAACGGAAGCTGTTGTCCGTAATACTGGAGCACCTCAATCTGCCGTTCATGTCATCATCAACGACATGTCTGAAGGAACTTACTTCCCACAAGGGGAAATGCGCACCAAATAAGCTAGCTTAAGCAGAATTGCTTAGGCTTTTTCAATCTCCAAGTAGCTTCCATTGAAGAAATAAGCTAAATTTGTTACAATTTGAAGAGATGTTTTAAGAAAAGAAATACAAAAGGAATTAGTATGATTACACGTGAATTTGATACTATCGCTGCTATCTCTACTCCACTAGGTGAAGGAGCCATTGGTATTGTTCGTTTGAGCGGAACAGATAGTTTTGCTATTGCGCAAAAGATTTTTAAAGGCAAAGACTTAAGCAAGGTTGCCAGCCATACTCTTAACTACGGTCACATCGTTGATCCTCAAACTGGCAAAGTTATGGACGAGGTTATGGTTGGAGCCATGAAGTCTCCAAGAACCTTCACTCGTGAAGATATTATCGAAATTAACACCCATGGTGGGATTGCAGTGACCAATGAAATTCTCCAGCTAGCTATCCGTGAAGGAGCTCGGTTGGCAGAACCTGGTGAATTTACCAAGCGTGCCTTTCTAAACGGTCGTGTGGATTTGACTCAGGCTGAGGCGGTGATGGACATCATCCGTGCCAAGACAGACAAGGCCATGAATATTGCAGTCAAACAATTGGACGGTTCTCTTTCTGACCTCATTAATAATACTCGCCAAGAAATCCTCAATACGCTTGCCCAAGTAGAGGTCAATATCGACTATCCTGAGTATGACGATGTTGAAGAAGCCACTACTGCAGTCGTCCGTGAGAAAACTATGGAGTTTGAACAACTCTTGACCAATCTTCTAAAAACTGCACGTCGTGGGAAAATCCTCCGCGAAGGAATTTCAACTGCTATCATCGGTCGTCCCAACGTTGGGAAATCCAGCCTCCTCAACAACCTCTTGCGTGAAGAAAAGGCCATCGTAACAGACATCGCTGGTACCACCCGTGATGTCATCGAAGAATACGTCAACATTAACGGGGTTCCTCTCAAATTAATTGATACAGCTGGAATTCGTGAAACAGATGATATCGTTGAACAAATCGGTGTCGAGCGTTCGAGAAAAGCCCTCAAGGAAGCTGACTTGGTACTTCTTGTCTTAAACGCTAGTGAGCCACTAACAGCACAAGACAGACAACTCTTAGAAATCAGTCAGGATACCAATCGCATTATTCTACTTAATAAAACTGACCTGTCTGAAGCGATTGAAACTTCGGAACTACCTGAAGATGTCATCCGTATTTCAGTTCTTAAAAACCAAAATATCGATAAGATTGAAGAACGCATCAACAACCTCTTCTTTGAAAATGCTGGTTTGGTCGAGCAAGATGCTACTTACTTGTCCAACGCCCGTCACATTTCCTTGATTGAGAAGGCCGTTGAAAGCCTACAAGCAGTTAATGAAGGTCTGGAACTGGGGATGCCAGTTGACTTGCTTCAAGTTGACTTGACTCGTACTTGGGAAATCCTCGGAGAAATCACTGGAGATGCCGCACCAGATGAACTCATTACCCAACTCTTTAGTCAATTCTGTTTAGGAAAATAAGAAAAATCCATGATCGTTCATTCGGTCATGGATTTTATTGTAGTTATTAGTAATCCGGTCTTAAAACACCAGTTACAGTTGCTTTAGTTGCTTCGTAGTCACCATCTACGACAACTTTGATAATGCGTTTTGCATCTTTTTCTGGTGCTGGAACGAGAGGTAGACGAGTTGGTCCAGCTTCAAATCCCATATAGTTAAGAACGGCCTTGACAGGAGCAGGACTTGGATAAGAGAAGAGAGCATTGACCTTAGGGATGAATTTACGCTGAATAGCTGCAGCTTTCTTCATGTCGCTTTCTGCAATGGCAGTAAACATTTCGTGCATTTCGTCCCCATTTGTATGAGAGGCAACAGAAATAACCCCATCCGCACCAAGGTTCATGGCATGGAAGGCATCTCCATCTTCACCTGTATAAATCAAGAACTCTTCTGGCTTGTGCTCAATCAAGTAAGCCATATTAGCCAAGCTGGTACATTCTTTTACACCAATGATATTTGGATGGTCAGCCAAACGAAGCATGGTTTCTGGAGTTAATTCGACAACCACACGTCCTGGAATGTTATAGATGATAATAGGTAAATCTGATGCATCTGCAATAGCTTTAAAGTGCTGGTACATCCCTTCTTGAGAAGGTTTGTTGTAGTACGGTACGATCGCAAGTCCAGCAGCGAAGCCACCAAAGTCTGCGACTTCTTTGACAAATTCGATCGAGTCACGTGTATCATTGGTACCTACACCCGCAATCAAAGGAACGCGTCCATTGACAATCTTTTGTACAGCCGCAAAGAGTTCCAACTCTTCATCGTGAGTCAAAGTTGGACTCTCAGCAGTCGTTCCAGCTAGAAGAATGCCATCTGTATGATGGGCCAACAAATGCTCAATCAAGGCTGGAATAGCATCAAAGTTGATAGAACCATCCTCATGGAAAGGGGTAATAAAGGCCGTGATGATTTTACACTCTTTTAAATCTTGATAAGACATGAGAAACACCTCTCTATTTCAAAGAAGGAGTTCATCTGAACTCCTAAACGATATGACTATTTTAATTCAAATTTCAATTCCGCTGTTGGACGAACCAATCCACGTTCGTGAAGCGTTTCTGCGATTTGAACTGAATTCCAAGCAGCACCTTTGAGAAGGTTATCTGAAACAACCCACATGTGGATTCCTTTTTCAGCATCCAAGTCTTTACGGATACGACCGACAAAGGTATCACGTGAGCCAACAGCGTTGATAGCTTGAGGATAGATTTGATGAGCTACGTCATCTTCAAGAACAGCACCTGGGAAGGCTGAAATAGCTGCTTTCACTTCTTCGATTGGAGCCACTTCTTTTGTTTCGATATAAACTGACTCAGAGTGAGCTGACAAGACTGGAATACGCACACATGTTGCAGACACTGCGATGCTATCATCTTCCATGATTTTCTTAGTTTCCTTAGTCATCTTCATCTCTTCGTAAGTGTAATCGTTGTCAGTGAAGACATCGATTTGTGGAAGAGCATTAAAGGCGATAGGATAGTGTTTTTTGTCACCACCTGAAGGTAAGATTTCCGCATGCAAATCACGTGGATTAACACCGTCATTCAAGACTTCACGAAGTTCACGTTGTGTTTCAAGAATCGCTCCCATACCTGCACCAGAGACTGCTTGGTAAGTTGAAACGATGATACGGTCCAAGCCCCATTTTTGACGAACCGGTTCAAGAGCCACCATCATTTGGATTGTTGAACAGTTAGGGCAAGCAATAATCCCGTTGTGGGCATCAAGTGCGTGAGCATTGACCTCTGGGACAACCAATGGTACGTCTGGATTTTGGCGGAAATAAGATGTATTATCTACTACTACCGCTCCAGCTTGAACTGCGTATGGTGCATACTTAGCTGATGTCGAACCGCCTGCTGAGAAGAGTGCAATATCAACACCCTCAAAAGCTGTCTCAGTCGTTTCTTCAATCGTAATATCTTGGTCCTTAAATTTCAAAGTCTTGCCTGCTGAACGTGCAGAAGCAAGGTAACGAATTTTATCGATTGGAAGTGTTGATTCTTCCAACATTTTTATCATCTGAGCTCCGACAGCACCTGTCGCGCCAACTACAGCAACTGTATATCCCATAAATAACCTCTTTCGGAATTTTCTAAAAATTTCTATAATAGATGTATTATACTACTTTTTCCAGAAATTGAAAAGCATTTTTGGGTTATATTTTCTGAAAATTAAAAATCCCTAGTCATTGACCAGGGACTAAGAGGCATCTTCATGTGATGAGTAGGTTCACACAACTCATCAAGGTCCGCTCCTGCGTTATGACCTCCTTATGCTCAATAGTAGTCCGAAGACTACCTATCGACTCATCGCATCTACTATTCTACTAGATAGAGCCACTTTTGTCAACAGCCAAAACTCTTTGCTTCATTTATACAGGTGCATAAGAAAAATCTTTGAAAAATTTTGGGTAGACATAACAAAAACCCTTGTAAATAAGGGTTTTTCTATCTATTTAATGCTAATTGCCGGGATTGAACCGGCGACCTCATCCTTACCATGGATGCGCTCTGCCAACTGAGCTAAATCAGCTTACCTAAAAAGTATACTATAGTTCTATGTTCTTGTCAAGCGCTCTCTTTTAATTTTCTAGAATGAAAAAAGCTAGATTTAGCAAGAATCTAGCTTATAAACTTCTTATTTTGTTAGATCGATTCGCTGTCCCAGTTTACCAATCAAAATCGCTCCCACTATAAGTGATGCAAACTCACCAATTCCAGTAGAGAACCATGTGAAAAAGAAGGGAGCTTCTGTCAAGATATGAAGTTCAGCTGCAATGGTAATCATTGAAATGGAGAAGATGATTGAAAAGAAGAAATGATCTTTTCGAATCAATCCGTTAAAGAGGTAATCTTTGCTGTATCTTGCAAAGAGCCATACACCTAGACTAAGGAAAACTAAGGTAGAACCTCCACCGACAAAGACATCAATTATGCCAAAACTAAAGAAATTAGCAATCATACAACCAATCGTCACACCGATGATGTATTTAGGATTGTAAAATGCCAAGAAATTCAACATTTCTGAAATGCGGAACTGATACACCCCAAAACTAAGAACATTGATTGGTGGCGTAATAGTCAAAACTACATAAATAGCAGCAACAATAGCGATGTCTGCCATGTCACGAACAGTTAATTTTTTCATGTTTTCTCCTTTAACGGTTTCCCGCGTAAAATATGCTTGGTGAAAGAAGCTAAGCACCAAGGGTTGAGTGAATCAACCTTACCAGTATAGCACAATATATGACTTTATGCTATACTAAAATTATGAAAAAACTAATAAAAACTTTTTTTGATAGCGAAATCCTCTCCTACCTATTTTTTGGTGGTGCTACTACTCTTGTTTCTATTTTATCACGTTTGGTTATTTACCATATCAGCCACCAGGAAATTCTAGCCACTGCACTGGCAAATATTATCGGTATTCTTTTTGCCTTTATCACTAATGATACATTTGTTTTTAAACAAGAGAGGAAGAATTGGCCAATGCGACTAGTTAAATTTTTCTTAGCCCGTCTCTCTACTCTTGGACTGGACCTTCTTTTAACTTATATCTTTGTTACAACCTTTCCTGATGTTATTGGCCAGTTTGTTGAATATAATATAGATAGGGTTAATATGATTGAAACTATCCTAGCACAAATTTTGATCATCATTTTAAACTATATTTTCAGTAAAATCTATATTTTTAAAGGGGGTAACTGAGCACTTTGAGCGTTCAAGTTGCTTTTTGTCACAATTTAGGATATAATAAATTAGAAAATTAGGAAAGGAATTTATGAAAATGTTAAAGGATCTTAAAGAATTCTTGCTTCGTGGTAATGTCGTTGACCTTGCTGTCGGTGTGATCATTGCCTCTGCTTTTGGTGCTATCGTTACTTCATTTGTTAATGATATCATCACTCCACTACTATTGAACCCAGCCTTGGAAGCTGCGAAAGTACAAAACATCGCTGAGCTTGCATGGAATGGTGTTACATATGGTAAATTCTTGAGCGCTGTTATCAACTTCCTCGTTGTGGGTACAGTTCTCTTCTTTGTTATTAAAGGTATTGAAAAAGCGCAAAACCTTCGCAAGAAAGAGGAAGTGGTTGACGAAGCACCTGCTGCTCCAACTGAACTCGAAGTTCTTCAAGAAATCAAAGCTCTTCTTGAGAAAAAATAAGACAAATAAAGGGTCTAGCTTAAAGCTAAATCCTTTTTTCTTTACTCTTTTGGTAACTTCCCAGCCTTTTCGAGCATTTTCTTAATCAAGTAAGGCATCTTCACATTTTCACGACCTTTTTTCTCAATAAGTTTTTTGACAAATTCTGGCATCTGAAGATCGTCTGTCTCCTCCATGATGTCCCTGGTAGTTGCTGAAGGAGCTAACTCATCAAAAGTTTCTTCTTCTGGGAGAAAAGCTTTGAATTCTTTGTGTTCATTGGCTCTTACAGTAGCAACTAAAGCGTCAATTAAACGGCTATCCGTATTGGGCATAGGTGGGCGATGATAGGTGACACCTAATTCTTGACACAACTCATAACATTCCACATCATTATCGAACAAGACTTCGATGTGCTCACTGATAAAACTAATCGGGACAAAAATATAATGCTCGGGATGTTGCTTTTGTTCTCGTAAATATTCTAAGACATCTGGCTTGATCCAAGGGATTCCAATATCGCTTTCGCTCTGCCAAGTATTGGTATACTGGTCGGCTGTTAGGTCGAGTTGCTCAGCGATTAGCTTGCTATTATCGAAAATCTGATCGATATATGGATCTCCATAGTCTAAGGCAAAAATGGGAACACTGTGGGCTGAAAAGATTACCTTGAAGGACTCTTCTCCCACCTCATTTCGTAAAATTTTTCTAATCTCATCTGTCCAAAAGTCCAACAAAGCCTGTTGTTGATACCAGTCCTTAATTACTAAAAATCGGATCTGCTGGCTTTCCAGAAACTTTTCATACCCCATGACTGAGTAAAAAGAATAATGAGGTTCCAAAATCAAGCAGATACTTTCTTCAACACCATCAGCTTCCATCTGCTTGATCACGTCTGGAATAAAGGGACGAGAAAATTTGTTGGCAAAGTAGATACCGTACTCCTCGCCTAAACGTTCTCTTACTAAAGCAACTTCTTCCCTTGTAATCCGCTGCAAGGGCGTCCCACCGATAAGGACATAGTTGTCATAGAGAGTCTGAATCTCGTGGTCTTGGGGTCTAACTCCACGACGAATGTTTGTAAAGAATTCTGCTACTCCTTCAAAACTAATCTCCTCTGGAGATCCAAAGGTCATCATTAATATTGCTTTTTTCATGTTATCATCCTTATGTTATTATTTTCACTATCTATTCTATCATGAAAGAAAAAAATAGTAAACGCTTCCGACGTCTACTATTTCTTTTTGTCTTTAGTCTTTTTATCTCGTCTCATGATTAGGATGATGAGGATAAGAAGTAAGAGGACGATAATAAGGAGTAGAAAGGCTAGGATGTAAATCCAATGGCTGGGAATTCCGTGATCGAAATACCGTGTTCCTACTGCTTCCCCACTCTTATCTTGTGCTACTTTTACCGGCGCATCCGTTATTTTAGCTAAAAGGATATGTCGTCCATTAGTTATGTTAAGGAAACAAGTGCTTAATAAAACAATCTTATCCGTTGAAGTCAAGGAAACATCTCGCTTGTATTTGGCTTTGCTTAACAGATACTGATAGTAAGCCTGATGTTCCTCGTCATTGGAACTCAGGGTTCGATAAATCTCCGTGTCATAAGCATCCACTTCTAAAATCCCAAAAATCTCAAGCCCTCGTTCACGACCGTTATAATAGATAGAGCCATAACGGTGATTTTCAAAAAACTCTTGATCCGCAAACTTTTGTATCTCACCAAACATGGCACCAGAGGCCATAGAGTGACCGTATATGATGGTGTTAAAGTCGGTAAAGTTAGGGTTAAAACGATAGTCTAGAAAAATAGACCCCGACACAGTATAATCACCAAAGGCATTTCGATCAAGGTATTTAACATTATCCTGACTCTGCAAGAGAGGATAGTCTACCTTGGTTCCATCAAGGCTAATCCAACCACAAACATCCTTATTCAAGTGCTGCAGGGTTTCAAAACCAGTACTGCTGGCATCTTTTTCAATGGGATTATAATGATCGTAGTCGCTCGCATGGACCCTATCACCGGTAAAAAGACAGAATAAAGCTAAAAAAAGGGATAGAATGATTTTTATGACTTTGCGACTCGTAGACATTTTAATATTCACTTCTTTCTCCTTTCTAGCCTTGAAAATAAAAGAGCAAGAGAGACTGTCCCTTTCTCTTTTATCAGTAGTTTAGTCAGTAATGGTATCTGCTCCTTCTTTTGCTTCTCTTCTACGACGCAAGATCAAGTAGAGGATGATGAGCAAGAAGATCAATAACAAGAGCAAGATAAATAAGATGATGTACCATATCCACAAAGGAATTGATGCGAGAAATCGTCCGAGCGACGAATCATCAAAGACACTATAAGGGAATGGTTTTGATTTTTTCGTATGGAAGGTGTTCTTTGGAACCGTATCCGTAATCTTGGCAACTACGATATGTCTACCATTTGTAACATCTAGGAAACAGGTACTGAGGAGGATGATATGGTCATTTGGCCCCAGTGTAATGTCTCGTTTGTGGATGGCAACCGAGAGTAAGTGATCGATATATTCTTGGCGCCGATCATCCCCATTAATACCTGGATCGTAGATGTTAAAGTCATAGGCGTCCACCTCAAGCATCTCAAAGATCTCAAGACCTTTTTCAACACCATTATAGTAAATACTACCGTAACGATGCTGATCAAAAAATTCCTTATCAGAAAACTTTGCTACATCTCCAAACATAACCCCATTTTCTACATGGTGTCCGTAGATGATGGTATTAAAGTCTTCGAACTTGGATTCATTTCGAGCCTCAAGGAAAATAGCTCCTGTAGCTGCAAATTCTCCCTTGGAGTCCTTGTTCAGGTATTTTTCATTGTCTTTGGCTTGGACTAAGGGATAGTCGATATTGGTGCCATAGACATTGATCCAGCCGAGAACCTCTGGATTGACTTGCTGTAGCTTGTGAAAGCCAGAAAAACTAGCAAGCTCATCTTTCTCAGTAGTACTCACTGGTCTATAGGCCTCATACTCACTTGATGAAGCCTGAGAATAAACCTGATTGGAATCCCAAAGGGCGTAGAAACCAAAGAGAAAGACTAAGGCCGCCAAGAGGAGCAAGATATGATTCATCAATGCATCTACAGCAAGGACCATGCGCCTAGACAAACTCCTTTTTGGTTTCTCACGCTTGATTTTCATCGGTCAAACCAGTTGCTTAAGCTTGTCTGCGTTTTTTAGACAAAACAACAAATCCAGCCAAACCAAGACCAATCATCAAGATGAAAGGAAGGTTGTCAATCAAGAGACCAGTAGGGGTAACGTCTGGCAAGTTATTTGTGATAGTGTTGTCGTTTGGTTTTTCACCAACAAGGATACTATCTTGAGTGAAATTTGTAGAAACTGCACCAGCTTGGGTTTTCGAAGCTCCATTCTCCTTATAAGCTGCTGAAGCTGTGTATCCCTGAGATCCAGTTTCAACCAATTTATAACGAGTACCTGCAGGAATTGTGTCAAACACCAAAGATTGATCGTGGCGTAGTGTTATAGTTGTTTCTTGACCATAGACAAATGTTTTTGAGGTTTCACCGATTTTTCCAGTGATGGATTGTGAAGTTTCTGTAGATGCTTTGGTAAAAGTAAGCTTGAAAGTGAAATCTTTTGATTTATCTGCAGTAGCACCTGATACAACTTTTTTAATTACTAAAGATTTAGCATTTGGGTCAACTTTTGAAACATTTGGTTTATTAGGGTTTGGTTCATTTGGATCTGTAATTTTACCAGCATTTTTACGATAAATGTTAGTGAAAAGATCATATTTGTAAGTAGTTCCACTTTCAGATGGTTTTACTTTACCATTCACACTTGGAGTGACTTGTTTAAAATACACAGAAGAAATATATGTTCCTCCTGTAGTTTTGTTCTTAACAATGACATGCATTTCATAGTTGCGATTATCGTATGTCATAGAATCAATAGGTGAACCATTTTTTTGAATAACTTTCCAACCAACATTTTGTTTTTCAGCAACAGTGTAAACATATTCTCCAGCATGTGTATAGTTCACTTCTCTAAAAATATCGCCAGTTTCTTTCTTAATGCTAGTTTGGCCAGTTGTTAAAACGTCTGTTCCAGAATAAGATACATTTTTATCTGTAATTTGACCATTAGTAGAATCAATTGTTTCATAAGGTGCACCATTTGATGATGTACCAGTTTTAGGGGTGAAAGTAAATGTAAAGGTTGCTTCAGGTGTTGTAATTCCTTCCGCAATATTCAATACCTTATTAATAGAAACTTTTGCACTTGTTTCACCATTTGCTTTGGCAGTTGCCACATCATTATCATCCGCAAATGTTGGCACTCCTCTAAAGACCGACAAGGCGGTTACAGCTGCAATACTTGCAGTAACTAATTTTTTCAAAAATGTTTTTTTCATGATTATTCCTTTTATTTTTAAATTTCTTTTTTCATAAATTGTCATCAAAAGCCCCGTCGCCTTAGGACTGTTACCACCTTGCCATGGGTATCCTGTATAGGAATGCTTCCAAAAGCACGACTGTCTACAGCCGTTGTTCGATTGTCTCCGAGGACAAAGAGTTGTCCTGCTGGGACTTTCATTGGGAAGGTAGCCCCTTCCTTATAGAGCAGCGTTTCTTTGTAGATATCCTGCTCTTGTTGAGGAGAACCGTTGATGATGAGACCATTTTCGTTTATATCGATCGTACTTCCTTCAGTTGCTATGACACGCGCCACTCTTTCCTTGCCCTTATAACTATAGACGAGCAGATCACCAATCGAATAGCGTTTATCCAACCTATAGTAGACAACTAAGTCGCCATCCTTTAAGGCTGGCTTCATGCCATCGTCATTGTATCTCAATAGTCCAAAGACAAAAAAGTAAAGGGTGGCCAGTACAAACCCAACCATCAGAAGCTTACTGACTAAGTAGAGTATATCTCCCCATACACTCGGCGGAGACTTATCCCGATTGACTTGTGTTACTGTTTTCTTATGTTTCTTTTTAAGTAGCATTATTTTCTCCTATGTACCACTAGATATCCGAGTAGGATTGTAAAGAAGATTCCTCCTAGCGGAAGGATTATTCCTAACATGAGTGTACTGCTGAGGAAGTCAATTCCGGTTTCAGGTACGCTATTTTTATTGTTAGTGACTGTTGCAGCCTTATCTGAATCAAGAGTTCCCTCTTTGTTTTCATAGGAAACCTGATAACCTCGAGAAGAGCTGGCTTCTTCTTCAATGGTGAAATGGCTACCGAGTGGAAGTCCATCAATTTTTATTGTTTGATCTTTGTTGAGATCAATAGACGCTCGACCATTCGTAAATTGCAGAGGGGTTCTTTTATTATTCACCGTTGCATTATAGGTTCCATTCAGTGGGCTGTCCTGAGCATCCCTTATGTTAATGGTAATCTTGAAGGATTTTAATAGATTGGCAAATACCCCAGTAACCTTTTTTGTAACGGATAAACTTGGAAGCTTGTGATTCGCAACAGTGCTGGTTTCGTCTTTATTCAGATCACCCTCTTGATTTTCATATGTAACGTGGTAACCGTTCGTTGATGCCGCTTCTTCTTCAACCTTGTAATGAGTGCCATACGGGAGATATTTTAGAGATTTTTCGGCATTATGTGTTAATGGTATTTGAGCACGTCCATTAATAACTTTGATATCACCAAAAGTGCCATTTATAGGATTTCGTTCTTTATCAGTTAGCTCGATGTTAATATTAAAACTCTTATTCGATGTATCTTCAGGGACTAATATCTTTCTTATCGTCAAACTAGGTAATTGACGATAAAATACTTTAAAGGTTGGCGATTGGTCTGTTCCTTCTTTTTTTACTTCCTTAGTAAAACCGGGAACATCAGGAGCTATAAGATCATATTGATAACCCTTAGCTACTTTTTCAAAATTGGAAGTTTCACTTAGCTCACCTGCTTTTACTCCAACACTAGTTTTTCTGTATTCATTCTTGTCAGTTCCACCACTCTTGCTCTTTTGAATTAATTTAAAATCTAAAGCCTTAGGTTGATTAGCTGTAACTTTGCTACTTCCATTAACACCTTCCCACTTAACTTCCACTGGTACCGTTAATGGATCTGAAGGCTTAAAGGTTGGGTTGTCAGTGTATTCTTTAGTCTTGGTTTGAGTAGTACCGATTCCATAAGAATAAGTGACACTGGCACCTTTATTGGAGTAGAGTTTATTGACATCAGATCCCTCAGCATCACCAGCCTCTAGTTTTTTATCACCAGCAATAGCATCTAAGGCTTCTTGACTTGATGTAACAGTGAATTTGAGGGCGTACTTCACACTATCATCAAGAATGTAGTTAGGATTAAATTTTGCTGTTACTTCGACCAGACTATTTTCATTCTTCCTTGTTTCCAGCGTAACCTTATCTGATCCCAAGGTTTCCTGTTTATCGTTTTCGATTTTTACAATTCGAATATTTGAACTGTTATTGGGAAGAAGTTGAACATATTTGGACAAAACATCCTTGATCGTCACATGGTGAACACCTAGAGGAAGGATTTTCTTGGTGATTTCCTTAAATTGTTCCCTCAATTCCCTTTCATTGTTAGCGGATAATATTTCGTTTGGAATGGAAGAATTATAACTACCAATGTACTCTTTTAGTTTAGAAATACTATCTGTACTATTAGAGTAGCGGAATTTGATAGAATAAAATCCATCAATCTTGGGAGCAAGATAACCAGAAACTGTTTCAGTAAACGTGTTTAGATTGGTTTGATACCACGATGGAGCTATTTCTGTTACACCATCATTATTGCTCCAATTGTAGATCGTATAGCCTCTAGTATCGTAGTACATGTTCGCAAAACCATCTGACAAAAGAATAACAACCTTTTTTGCACTTGTTCTAGCTGACTGAAGTAATTCTGTTGCTGACTGAAGTCCTGCACCAATATTAGTACCTGTACCTATTCCTCTTTCATAACCAATCGAATCACCACTATTATCAACAGACATTCTAGAAACCATGCTTTTAGCTCCTTGAATATCATTACTCCAGTTCAAGACTGTCTTAGCATCGTCATGAGGGGATATACCGGAAAAGTAACCCGCCCAAGCTGGCCATTGATAATAATTATCGTAACGTAGGTTATCTATTTTCCCAGCAAATCCAACAATTGATAAACGATTGTTAGAGTTTGAAAGGATTGTGTCTATCAAACCACGGCGACCGTTTTCACCTTGGAGTGTATTTTTCAGAGCTTGTAGCCTACTAATCACAGCTCCATTAGAGGATTTTACATCCTGATATGTCATACTTCCAGATAAATCTGCTACAAGCACGACATCTAGAGGATCTGACTGTATCTCAGCACCAAGTGCGGACGTTATATCCAATGACAATTCATACTTGTCATCCTCCCCTGATATCGGAGTAATCGTTTTATGTAAGCTTGTCTGAGGTTCAGTAGTAGAATCTGCATTTAACAGACTTATCGGAGCACACAAAAAGAGAAGAGCTGACAGTGTAACTAAACGGCGTACAGTAATTCGAACTTTCTTAAAATCGAAGCGAATGTTCATTTTATTCTCCTTAACTAGAATGTACTTAAATTATTACTATATCAATCTAGGACATTTACAAAACAATTGTACAATAAAGTTCACGCAGTGTCAATTAATATGATTAATTTTATATTATATTAATTAATAAAAGAGTATGATTCTTCTTTGTCTTTCAAACTATTCTATGGTAAAATGAAAAAAGAATAAAAAAATCTCATAAAATATCAATGCATATATTTTATTCTAAAATATCCAAGATTTCATTTGAAAGTGTATTGAATTTGAATTATTATATTTTTTCAAAATTCATGAAATTTTCAGAATGAGGCTTTTTCCGAAGTTTGCATTCTATTTTATGATTGTTAAAGGAGTTTTTATGACTTATCCGAACCTTTTAGATCGTTTCTTGACTTACGTTAAGGTCAATACGCGTTCTGATGAACACTCTACTACTACTCCAAGTACGCAAAGCCAGGTAGATTTTGCGACCAATGTTCTTATTCCTGAAATGAAACGTGTCGGTCTGCAAAATGTTTACTACCTTCCAAATGGTTTTGCTATTGGGACCTTACCAGCTAACGATCCGTCTTTAACACGTAAGATTGGCTTCATCTCCCACATGGATACCGCTGACTTTAATGCTGAGGGAGTTAATCCGCAAGTCATCAAAAACTACGACGGTGGAGTTATCGACTTGGGTGATTCTGGATTTAAACTCGATCCAGCTGACTTTAAGAGTCTTGAGAAATATCCAGGCCAAACGCTTATCACAACTGATGGCACGACCTTGCTGGGTGCTGATGACAAGTCAGGGATTGCTGAGATTATGACTGCCATCGAATACCTGACTGCTCATCCTGAAATCAAACACTGTGAGATTCGAGTTGGTTTTGGACCAGATGAAGAAATCGGTGTTGGTGCTAATAAATTTGATGCAGAAGATTTTGATGTTGACTTTGCCTATACTGTTGATGGTGGACCACTAGGGGAGCTTCAGTACGAGACTTTCTCAGCAGCTGCTGCTGAACTCCACTTCCAAGGGCGTAATGTCCACCCTGGTACTGCCAAAGGACAGATGGTCAATGCTCTTCAGTTAGCGATTGATTTTCATAATCAACTTCCTGAGAATGATCGACCTGAACTGACAGATGGCTACCAAGGTTTCTATCATCTTATGGATGTATCGGGTAGTGTCGAGGAGACGCGTGCAAGCTATATCATCCGTGATTTTGAAAAAGATGCCTTTGAAGCACGTAAAGCAGCTATGCAAGCCATAGCTGATAAGATGAATCAAGAGCTTGGGAATGATCGCATTACACTCACTCTCACTGACCAGTACTACAATATGAAAGAAGTCATCGAGAAAGATATGACGCCCGTTACCATTGCCAAAGCCGTAATGGAAGATCTGGGAATCACGCCAATCATTGAACCGATTCGTGGTGGAACAGATGGTTCTAAGATTTCCTTTATGGGAATTCCAACTCCGAATATCTTTGCAGGTGGTGAAAACATGCATGGACGTTTTGAATACGTCAGCCTTCAGACTATGGAGCGCGCAGTAGATACCATCATTGGCATTGTATCTTATAAAGACTAAAAAAGACGAGGTAGCTCAGCTACTTCGTCTTTCTTTTTATTCGTTTGGTTGAGTACTTGGCTCAGACTCACTTTTCTCTTGCTTTTCGCTTGCTTGAGAAGCATTTGTTTCACTGCCTTTCTCAGACTTAGATTGGCTGTCAGTTTCACTTGCTTTTGAACGAAGTTCTTGGTTCAAGCTAATAATCTCTTTAGCTAGAGTGAGGAGACCTTCTTTATCACTACTTTTAGCTGCGAGTTGATCAAATAGAGCATCAACACGTTCAAAGTCAACATCGGATCCTTTGTTATCCTCTAAGTACTTGTGAAGAGAGAGCAAGACATTATATAGTTTTTGGTAGATGATCACCGTTTGTGGATCTTTTTCTGCTTCTTTTTCCTCTCGTTGGATAGTCGCTGCAATACGATTTAAAAGATCCTCAAGTTGTGTTTTAGCTTCATCAAGGTCTGCATTTTCCTTTTCAGCAGCCGCTTTGATATTAGCTGCTTCTTCAGCTAGGGATTGTTTGACACCATCTTCCTTGACACGCGCTAGAAGTTGAACGACTTTGGATAGGAGAGCATCCACTTCTTCCTTCTTGACCTTGCTAACCCGCTCTTCTGGCATAAAATCACCGTAGAGTTCTTTTAGGAATTCATAGATGGCTGTCTTAGCAGTTTGACTGTCCACTTTTTCCGTATCCAGAATGGTTTTGACAGCTTTTGTAGAAACTGGTTCTTCTTTGAGAGCTTCTTCTACTTCTAGCTTAGTTTGGTAAATAGTTGGGAATAACTTGTTTAAGTCGGTTGCTTTGAGGAAAGATTGTGACTGGTAAAGTTCCCAAGTCAGCTTGGCAACACGATTACGAAGTTCCTCTCTAAGACGACCATCAGATACATGTTCGTAGAAGTACTTGATGTACTCTACCGTTGTGACTCCTGTACGATCACGGAAATCTTGCAAGGCTTGAAGTTTCGCTTCAATGGCATCCAACTCTGTCTCATCCTGTGCTAGTTTTGCTTCCTGCAAATGTACCAAAAGATCTTTCTTAGGCAAGCCATAAGTATCTGTATCCAGTGTATTGATCTTATCTACTAGAGCTTGGTATTTCTTATCCAAAGGTGATGTTTCAACTGGAGACACACTTTGATCCACATGGATATATTGCTTATCAAAGAGATCCAAGGCTGCTAGGTAACCAGCAGTTGAATTGGTCGCTAATTTTTTCATGTTCTCGATAAATTGACCCAAAGCAAGTTCAACCCGTCTCTGAATGATAGGCTGGTCTTTGTAGAGACTTCTGCTATCTGCTAAAAGTTGATCCACCTTAGATAGAACTGTTTGTTCATCAAATGCTCCAGGTTGATAGGTCGATTGTAGGGCCGGAATCTTATTTTTCAAAGCTACTTCATAGCCCTTAGTCTGAACCTTAATGTAGTGATTGTGGTCTCCGTGAGGAATCACAAAACTACCACTTTCTACCTGTAAACTATAAGGAGACACCCCATCACGTAGGGCAGTTGTATAAAGTTCATTTAGGAAATCAAGTTCTGGATTCCCAGTTTGGAGAGGAATACGAACATGTTCTTTTCGAACAGCATAGGGATGGATATGGGTTGGATCATAGGCTTGATCCGGATTTCCAAAGACAAAGAATCCATTTGAAATACGAATCGCTTCGAGCGGTACTCCGTAGGTCTGTGAGATATACTTGATTTTTTCTTCATCGCTAGCATCTCTTGAGAAACTTTCCACAGTCTTGGCAAGTGGTTGAACAGGCTCAGACTGATGATTTTCTTTCAAGTGGTTTTGGGCAGCTTTAATTTGAGCATCAGTCAAGTCCTTCTTAAAGAAATAATGAGCGTGATCTCCGTGAGAAACTACAAAACCTTGCTCATCCTCACTGATAACGCGTTCAGCTGCAAAGTCATGATCATGTTCTTCGTCATGATGATGGTCATGGTTCTCTCCATCGTGGTCATGATCTTCATGGTTTGTATCCTGACTTCCATGGTCACCGTCTTGGTCATGATGATGGTCTTGCTGCCCAGGATGTTCTACGGGTTTGCTTGGTTTTTCCAAAGGTGCTGGTTGCCCACTGTCGCTAGCAAGAGGAATCATACGCGCAATCTTTTCTTCCAAAGCAGAAAGCTTTGTATACGGAATGAAATGATAGTGATTTCCATGAGGAATCGCTACGCCACTTGGTGTTCTACTTGAAATCTTAGCAGGGTCAAAAATCAAGCCATCTGATTCAGCATAACGTTGATTACTTGGAAGAGCATAGAGTTGCTGCAATAGACTCTGAAGGCTCTCTTCTGGTTTGCTTGGTGTTTCGGTTTGTTGACTAGGATTAGTGGTTTGACTGGTTCCATTTTGACTTGGACGATGGTCAGTCACACTCGGTTGTTTTCTACTTCCAGAGAGGAAGGCTTGAGCAGCTGCTAATTCGCTAGCAGACAAGGAACTCTTTGGAATATAGTGGTAATGTCCTCCGTGAGGAACGATATAAGCATCACCAGTATCCTCTATAATATCAGATGGATTAAAGATGTAGCCATCATCGGTAGTATAGCGTCCTTGTGATCGTGCAAGTGTCACTGCACTGTTAGAAGTTGATGCATCGTGTGTATGACCTTGTTTTTGGCGTTCAATTTCGTCCTTCGTACGAACGTTATCTGCATGTGCCGCATCCTTAAGGTAAACATAATACTTCCCATCCACCTTGATAATGTAGCCACCTTTGATTTCATTGACAATATCAGCGTCTTTGAGTTGATAATTTGCATCTTTCATCAACAGTTCTTCGCTGAAAATCGCGTCAAAAGGAACTTTACCATTGTAATAATGGAAATGATCACCGTGCGATGTCACATAACCTTGATCGGTAATTTTCACGACAATTTGTTCTGCCTGAATATCTTCTTTTTTGCTAACTTGATTTGGTGTCTGGGTCTCTGTTTTTTGAGAGTCTTGCTTCCCATCGACATAAGACACACGATTATTATCTTTGTTTCCTTCTACCTGGTGTTGGTTCAATGCATAGATGCAAAGACTTAGGGAAAGGACTAAAGCCGATCCCGCCGCAAGATACTTTTTCTTAATTTTCATAATCTCCTCATTTTAATTCTTCTGCAAGAACATTTATATTTTCTTCTAGGTTTTCTAAGTAAGTTTTGTCATTCTCAGGATCTGCTTCCAAAGGATTCAGTGTTTTCAGACTAACTCCTGTTGATTTGACCAAGGTTTCAGCAACTTTAGAAGAAGCATTGCTCTCAGTAAAGATGGTTTTAACCTTGTATGTTTTAACAAATTCTTGGATTTCTGTCAACTGTCTCGGACTCGGCTCTTGTTCAGGGGAAATTCCTGCAATCCCAAGTTGTTTCAAACCAAAGCGTTTAGCCAGGTAAGAAAAGGCTGTGTGTTGTGTAACAAATGTTTTTTGACTCGCTTTTTCAAAAATAGGTTGGTATTTCTTGCTTAATTCTTGAGCTTTAGCGATAAAGTCTTTGGCATTCTTTTGATAAGTTTCCTTATTGGCACTATCAAGCTCCGAAAGTTTGTCCGCAATAATCTGTGCCTCTTCGCCTGCTTTTTCTGGATCTAACCAAGTGTGCGGGTCGTAGAGTGTTTTTTCATCAATACCGTCACCAGATTCTACATCTTCTAATCCCGGTACACGCTCCAAGGTCATCCCTTCAGAAGCTTCCAAAACTTTAACTTTTGAGTTTTTCAAGTTAGGATCCAGACTTCCCGCCCAAGACTCCAGTGTATGCGAGTGGTAGACAAATACATCCGCGTCATAAATAGCAGCAATGTCATTCGCTGAAGGTTCATATGAGTGAATTCCACTACTTGACTGAATCATCCGAACATCATTCAAGTCACCTGATACCTCTTTGACCATGGCATAGACTGGGTAAAAACTTGTGACAATCTTCATCCCTTTTGCTTCTTGTTTTTCTTTTTGGCTACATGCTCCTAAGACAAGAGCCAACAAACTGGCCATCAATAATAGGATTGTTCTTTTTTTCATCATTACTCCTTAACTAGTATTTAACCATTTAATTAACTAGTAAATAGTTTATCTTTATTTACCCTATATGTCAAGTTATTTTGCACATTTTCATGAAAAAAATGAGAACTAGAACTCACATTCTGCTCTCATTTTTGATTTTATCTTTTCTAGCTCTCCTATCCTGTTTTAGGAGTTAGAAAATGTTGCTACGACTACTTACTCTTCCTTAACAAAGCCAATAATTTTTCAGCTTCTGCCATAATAGTATTGTTGTCCTGGGAGCCAAATAGCAAGTTATTCTTTAATCCTGTGAGAGTTTCTTTAGCATTAGACTTGATAATTGGATCCTGTATTTTTTCAAGTAAATCTTCAGCCTCTCTCAATTTTTCTTCAACCTTTTCAGTTTCAACCTGAGGTTCTTCTTGTTCCTCTGGCGATTCTTCTTCTGGCTCCTCAGTTGGTTTTGGAGACTCTGGTTTCTCACTCTGAGGTTTTTCTTCCTCAGGTTTTTCTGTACGAGGTTTCTCTACTGATGGTTTTTCCGTATGATTGTTATCTGCTTGACCATTTTGGTTTCTTTGAACATGGTCACTTGCATTTCCCCAACCACTATCTGAATGCGGACGTTCGTTTGGATGTTCGACATAGTACTTGACAGTCGCAAAGAGATCCTCTAGAGTATAGCCCTTAGGAGCCTCATAAAGACCTTCGTCAAACCACTCAAATTTGATGTTATGGTAATGGTCATAATGAGGTATAATCAAGCTTCCGTTTTTGACTTCCACAGTGTGTTGGAGATTGTAAGGCATACGATCAAGCGGTACCTTCTTGGCTGCTTTCACGCGATTGTAGATAGCTTCTGCTCCTTTAGCCTCCGTATTTCCTGAATCCTGATGGTCTGTCGAAGGAGGGGTCAAACCTTTCTCTTTAGCATAAGCCTGGGCTGCCGCTCTTTCAGCTTCAGACAAACTATCTTTCTTAATCCAATGACTATGGGTCATATGTGGAGTTACATAGGCATCCCCCTCATCACTTGTGATATCACGAGGATCAAAGATATAACCGTCTTCTGTTGTATACTTACCTGCCAACTTGGCTACTTGAATCTCATCATCAGTATAAGCAATTTGCGCATTCGGTTTTCCTAAACGTTCTGGATGACGAATCGGTACTAGGAAGGCAAGAATATCATCCACTAACTTAACTTTATCGCTTGAGACATCATTGAGACGTTCCAAGAGTTTATCCAAAGCCTCAAAATCAACTTGTCGACCTTTATTATCAAGTAAGTCTTGATGAACTCTTGCTAGTAAATCATAAGCCTTATTGTAAAATCCTCGATCACCAGATGGGAGGTTGGTTTTCTTAGCTCCGAGTTTATGAGACAAACTTTCTTGCTTGGCTAGTTTACTATCAATGGCTGCTGCTGTTTCTGCTGAAAGTTCCTTGGCAGGAGTATAACGTGAGATTCCATTCTCCTCAAATACATAGCCATCGCCTACTTTTCGAACCGCCTGTTTAACCAATTTTTCATCAACTGGATTGCTTGGAGCTGGTTGAGGATTTGGTGTAGGTTGCGGGCTTGGACTTGGTTCCGGAGTCGGCTGGGGACTTGGTTCTTCTGGTCTTGAATCTGGTACCCAATGATTTGAACGATAACGAAGGGGAATAATACGAGCAATTCGGTCTTCCAATTCAGACATTTGTTCGTAAGGGATGAAATGGTAATGGTCACCATGAGGGACAGCAACTCCTCTAGCTGTTCGACTTGTAATCTGTGCCGGATCAAAGATAAGGCCATCAGATTCTACGTGTCGTTGGCTCAAAGGCAGTTTGTAGAGCTGTTTCAAAAGACTATCAATGTCATCACTTTGACTTGCTTGACTATTGTCGCTACTGTTGTTAGATGTGTTCCTGTTCGTATAGCCACTGCCTTGATTATTATAGGATGGAATCCATCTATCTACATCGCTGCTGGTACTGTTGTTATTGGTACGGCTATAAGTAGGCGTATTTGATTGGCTACCTTTACCAGATAAGAAGGCTCGAGCAGCAGCTAATTCACTGGCAGACAAGTCACTCTTAGGAATATAGTGGAAGTGATTACCATGAGGAACAATATAAGCATCGCCCGTATCTTCGATGATATCAGATGCATTAAAGATATAACCATCATCTGTTGTATAGCGTCCTTGAGCTCTGGCAGCAACTACCGCTTTATCGTTAGTTCCACCTCCGTGATTACTACTATGTTCTTGCTTCTGACGAGTAATTTCTTCTTTTGAGCGAACATTATCAGCATGAGCCGCATCTTTCAGGTAAACATAGTATTTCCCGTCTACCTTAATCACATAACCACCCTTGATTTCATTGACAATGTCTGAATCCTTCAACTGATAATTCGGATCTTTCATCAGCAGTTCTTCACTGATAATAGCATCATAAGGAACCTTGCCATTATAGTAATGATAATGGTCTCCATGGGAAGTCACATAACCTTGATTCGTAATCTTGATAACAATTTGCTCGGCATTAATACCTTCTTTTTTACTGATTTCATCAGGTGTCAAAGTCTCTGCCTTTTGGCTTGGTTGGTTGCCATCGATGTATGAAACACGGTTATTTTCTTTTACAGTTTGAGCTTGATGCAAACCTAGTTCATAAGCACAGACACTTAAAACAAGTGTAGCTACTGACCCAGCTAGATATTTTTTATTGATTTTCATTCTTTCCTCTTTTCTTAAGTATATTTGATTCACTATAAAATAATAAACCAGTTAATTAACTAGTTAATAGTTTACTCTTTTTAATATTGCTTGTCAAGAATTTTACATATCCACATAATAAAAATGAAAGCCTCTTTATCGAGACTTTCATTTTTCATTAGTTTATTTTTTCCTTACTTACAGATGAAGGATTACTTCCTTTTAACAACGCAAGTAATTTTTCTGCTTCTGCCATGATACCATTATTATCCATAGTTTGAAGAGTCAAATTATTTCGTAAACCAGCTAGAGTTTCTGTTGCATTGGCTTTCAGACTAGAATCCGTTACTTTCGCAAGCAAAATTTCTGCTTCTTTGAGTTTGGCTTCTACTTTTTCAGTCTCTACTTGAGGGACTTCTGGCTCAGCAGGTGTTTCCTCTACTGGCTCTTCATCCGCTTTGAAGTTCTTATTTGGATCTTCACTGTGGTCTTTCTTGCCTAACACATGCTCACTGGCATTGCCCCATCCATCATTAGAATGTGGACGTTCGTCAGGGTGTTCTACGTAGTACTTAATCGTCGCAAACAAATCTTCCAAGGTATAGCCATTTGGAGCCTTGTATGTGTGATCATCAAACCAAGCAAATTTAATGTTATGGTAATGATCCTTATGAGGAATAATCAAATTACCGTTTTTAACCTCAACTGTATGCTCAACCATATATGGAAGTCGAACGAGTGGAATTCGTTTTTCCCCTTTCACACGATTGTAAATAGCTGCTGCACTATCTCCAGTTGGATTTGCTTGAACATCTGCGTCTGAAGATGGAGGTAGGATACCTTTTTCTTTAGTATAGGCTTGAGCTGCAACTTTTTCCTTATCAGAAAGGCTGTCTTTTCCAATCCAGTGACTATGGCTCATATGAGGCGTTACATATGCATCTCCTTCATCACTGATTATATCATGTTCGTCAAAAATGTAACCATCTGACGTTGTATACTTATCAACTAATTGAGCAATACGAACTTCGTCTTCAGTATACTCAATCTGAGAATTTGGCTTGCCAAGTCGCTCTGGATGGGTAATGGGTGCTAGGAATGCCAATAAATCATCTACTAATTTTCCTTTATTAGAAGATTCATCATTCAAGCGTTCTGCTAATTTGTCTAAGGCTTGGAAATCAGAAGTACGACCCTTATTTTCAGACAAGGCTTTATGAGCCTCGGCCAATAAATTATATGCTTTATCATAGAATTCTTGGTCACGAGGAGCGACATTTTCTTTTTTAGCAGTTAAAGTATGTGAAACACTCTCTTGTTTTGATAACTTGCTTTCAAGATTTTTAACAGTTTCAGATGGTAAATCTTTCGCAAAGACATAACGAGAGATGCCCTTTTCTTCGAATACATATCCTTCCCCAACTTTTCGTACCAGCTGACTAACCAAAGAAGAATTTGAGTCTATTTTAAGATTTGGTGCAGGTTGCGGGCTTGGACTAGGTTCCGGAGTCGGTTGTGGACTTGGTTCTTCTGGTCTTGAATCCGGCACCCAATGGTTTGAACGATAGCGAAGTGGGATGACGCGAGCGATTCGTTCTTCCAATTCAGACATTTGTTCGTAAGGGATAAAATGGTAATGGTCACCATGAGGTACAGCAACTCCTCTAGCTGTTCGACTTGTAATCTGCGCCGGATCAAAGACAAGGCCATCAGATTCCACGTGTCGTTGACTGAGTGGCAAGGCATAAAGTTGTTTTAGAAGGCTATCAATACCCTCATCACTTTGACTTGCTTTGCTATCGTCACTGCTGTTGTTAGATGTGTTCCTGTTCGTATAGCCACTGCCTTGATTATTATAGGATGGAATCCATCTATCTACATCGCTGCTGGTACTGTTGTTATTGGTACGGCTATAAGTAGGCGTATTTGATTGGCTACCTTTACCAGATAAGAAGGCTCGAGCAGCAGCTAATTCACTGGCAGACAAGTCACTCTTAGGAATGTAATGGAAATGGTCGCCATGAGGAACGATATAAGCATCACCAGTATCCTCTATGATATCAGAAGCATTAAAGATATAACCATCATCTGTAGTATAACGTCCTTGCGAACGTGCCAAGGCAACAGCACCATCGTTTCTTGGAGTCCCACCTTCACGATGCTGACTATGCTCTTGTTTTTGTCGATTAATTTCTTCTTTTGTACGGACATTATCTGCATGGGCTGCATCCTTAAGGTAAACATAGTATTTTCCATCTACCTTAATAACATAACCACCCTTGATTTCACTGATAATATCCTCGTCCTTTAGCTGGTAGTTTGAATCCTTCATCAGCAACTCTTCACTGATGATAGCATCATAAGGGACCTTACCATTGTAATAATGATAGTGGTCTCCATGTGAAGTGACATAGCCTTGGTCTGTTATCTTGATGACGATTTGTTCGGCATTAATACCTTCTTTTTTACTGACCTCATCAGGAGTCAGATTCTCTGTTTTTTGTGCTGCTTGTTTTCCATCTATATAGGAAACACGATTATTTTCTTTTACAGTTTGAGCTTGATACAGTCCCAACTCGTAAGAGCAAACACTTAAAATTAAAGCTGCCGCAGAACCAGCAAGGTATTTTTTATTAACTTTCATCGAAACTCTCTTTCTATTTGATATTTCTAGTTGCAATTCATTTCTAAATTGCAGAAACTCCCCTCTGTTACTTAACTGGTTAATAGTTTACTCCTAAATCTCCAACTTGTCAAGGATTTTATGAACCAGTTAAGTATTTTTTGTTCTGACCACTACTTTTTCAAGATTGGACTTTCTATAAGAAAGATTTTCTTGAAAATTCTTTTTAAAATATAAAAAAATCCCTGCAACTGAGTTGCAGGGACTTTTCGATTAATCAAAATTAACGTATTCTTTTTGAAGTTCAAGAACTTCTTCCATTGTTGAGCATTCTGTAAGGGCACGGTTTGCGTACTCTTCCATCTTAGCTGTATCAAGTTTCTTCATCAAGCTACGTGTACGAAGTACTGATGTTGCTGACATAGAGAACTCATCCAAGCCCATTCCTACAAGAAGTGGAACAGCTTGTTGGTCACCAGCCATCTCACCACACATACCTGCCCATTTACCTTCAGCATGAGCTGCTTTGATAACGTTGTTAATCAAACGAAGGATTGATGGGTTGTATGGTTGGTAAAGGTATGAAACTTGTTCGTTCATACGGTCTGCTGCCATTGTGTATTGGATCAAGTCGTTTGTACCAATTGAGAAGAAGTCAACTTCTTTAGCAAATTGGTCTGCAAGCATTGCTGCTGCTGGGATTTCGATCATGATACCAACTTGGATATTATCCGCAACTGCAACACCTTCAGCAAGAAGGTTTGCTTTTTCTTCGTCAAAGACTGCTTTCGCTGCACGGAATTCTTTCAAGAGCGCAACCATTGGGAACATGATACGCAATTGACCGTGAACAGACGCACGAAGAAGGGCACGGATTTGTGTGCGGAACATAGCATCTCCAGTCTCAGAGATAGAGATACGAAGGGCACGGAATCCAAGGAATGGGTTCATTTCGTGAGGCATATCGAAGTAAGGAAGTTCCTTATCTCCACCGATATCCATTGTACGAACGACAACAGGTTTACCGTTCATTCCTTCAAGTACAGCCTTGTAAGCTTCGTACTGCTCATCTTCAGTTGGGAAGTCTTGAGAATCCATATACAAGAACTCTGTACGGTAAAGACCAACAGCTTCAGCACCGTTGTCATTGACACCTTCCACGTCTTTTGGAGTACCGATGTTGGCAGCCAATTCAAAGTGTTTACCATCCGCAGTTACTGTTTTAGCATCTTTCAAGAGCGCCCATTCAGCTTTTTGCTTCGCATAAGCTTCACCAGCAGACTTGAATTCAGCAGCTTGCTCATCAGTTGGGTTGATAATAACCTCACCTGTGATACCGTTAACAGCGAGAATGTCACCGTCTTTAACGATTTCAGTGATGTTGTTTGTACCCAATACAGCAGCAATTTCAAGTGTACGTGCCATGATAGCTGAGTGGCTTGTACGTCCACCAATGTTGGTTACAAAAGCTTTTACAAAGTTTTTGTCCAATTGAGCTGTATCTGAAGGAGTCAAGTCATGCGCAATCACGATCACTTCTTCATTGATAGAAGCTGGGTTTGGCAATTTTTTACCAAGGAGGTTAGCCAATACACGTTTCGTCACGTCGCGGATATCCGCCGCACGTTCTTGCATGTATGGGTTGTCTTCCATACCTTCAAAGATAGTGATAAACATGTCTGTAACTTCTTTCAGACCTGCCTCTGCATTCACTTTCTTGGCACGGATTGTTTCCTTGATTTGGCTGATCATTTCTGGGTCAGCAAGAACCATTAAGTGAGCGTCAAATACTTGAGCAGCTTCTTCACCGAGCGTACCTACTGCTTTCTCACGAATAACAGAAAGCTCGTCTTGTGATGCCTGTAGAGCGGCATCAAGGCGAGCTTCTTCTGCGTTTGTATCTTCGACTGTAATAGTCTCAAATGACAAATCCGGTTGAACGAGTAGATATGCTTTTGCAACTGCAACACCATCAGATGCTGCGATTCCTTTAAGCATTTCTGTCATTTTCCTTATGCCAATCCTTCTTTTTCCATAGTTTCAGTGATAGCAGCGATTGCGTCGTCAGCATCTGCACCTTCAGCTGAAATTGTAACGTCAGCACCTTGGCCAACACCAAGACTCATAACACCCATGATAGATTTAAGGTTTACTGATTTACCTTTGTATTCAAGAGTGATATCTGAAGCAAATTTGCTAGCTGTTTGAACCAACAATGTTGCTGGACGTGCGTGAATACCTGTTTCTGCCACTACGTGGAAATCTTTAGAAGCCATAGTTTGACTCTCCTTTAGTTATTTCTTTTTTGGATTATATGTGATAACCCTTACAAGACTGTATTATATCACCTTCTAGATAATTTTTCAAGTGTTTTATGGACTTTCTTCTATTTCCTTTCTGATAACTTGCTGAAAATCTTCTATTTATCTTACCAATATACAGTATATAGTTTTTTTGTTTTGATAAACTTTGATAGTTCAATGAAAACCCAATTTTACACTCTGACAAAACACTATATATTGTGCTTTGTTTTTGAAACTGTAACTTTTTAGCACAAGATTTAGTTTAAAAAGTTTGACAAAGTTTTTTTTTCTGATATACTAAGAAAGTAATCTATTTTGAAAGAGGAGTTACGAAAATGGTAACCGTTTATTCTAAAAACAACTGTGTCCAATGTAAGATGACCAAACGTTTCTTGGACAGCAACAATGTCGCTTATCGTGAGATCAATCTCGACGAGCAACCAGAGTACATCGATCAAGTTAAAGAGCTCGGTTTCAGCGCAGCTCCTGTTATCCAAACACCAACTGAAGTCTTTTCAGGCTTCCAACCAGGAAAACTGAAACAATTAGCATAATCTTAGTACATCATCCAGAAGAGATTGCTTCTAGGGCTAACTTAGAGGCCTTTCTTTTGTAATTAGATAAAGGAAATTTTATGGGATTAAAACATCTTGAGGACGTAACTTACTTCCGTCTCAATAACGAAATCAACCGTCCTGTTAATGGACAAATCATGCTTCATAAAGATAAAGAAGCCTTGGATGCCTTCTTTAAAGAAAATGTAGTACCAAATACAATGGTTTTTGATTCAATCACTGATAAAATCAACTACCTCATTGAACACAACTACATTGAAACAGCATTTATCAAGAAATACCGCCCAGAATTCTTGGAAGAATTGTCTCAATTTATTAAAGATCAAAACTTCCAATTCAAGTCTTTCATGGCTGCCTATAAGTTTTACAATCAATATGCCTTGAAGACTAACGATGGGGAATACTATCTTGAAAGCATGGAAGACCGTGTCTTCTTTAACGCACTTTATTTTGCTGATGGTGATGAAGCTGTTGCGATTGATATTGCCAATGAAATCATCCACCAACGCTACCAACCTGCTACTCCTTCCTTCTTGAATGCTGGTCGTGCGCGTCGTGGAGAGTTGGTATCTTGCTTCTTGATCCAAGTGACGGATGATATGAACTCTATTGGACGTTCCATCAACTCTGCCCTTCAACTTTCTCGTATCGGGGGTGGTGTGGGAATTACCCTCAGTAACCTTCGTGAAGCAGGTGCACCTATCAAAGGTTATGAAGGAGCCGCTTCTGGTGTCGTTCCAGTTATGAAACTCTTCGAAGACAGTTTCTCTTACTCTAACCAATTGGGGCAACGTCAAGGGGCTGGTGTAGTATATCTCAACGTCTTTCACCCAGATATCATCGCCTTCCTTTCCACTAAGAAAGAAAATGCCGATGAAAAAGTTCGTGTGAAGACCCTCTCACTTGGAGTTGTGGTACCCGATAAATTCTACGAATTGGCCCGTAAAAATGAAGAAATGTACCTCTTCAGCCCTTACTCTGTAGAGCTTGAGTATGGCGTGCCATTCAACTATATCGATATCACTGAAAAATATGATGAATTAGTAGCAAATCCAAATATCCGCAAGACAAAAATCAAGGCGCGTGATTTGGAAACGGAAATCTCTAAATTGCAACAAGAATCTGGCTATCCATATGTAGTCAACATCGATACGGCTAACCGTGCGAATCCTGTTTATGGAAAGATTATCATGAGTAACTTGTGTTCTGAGATTCTTCAAGTTCAAGAACCAAGTTTGATCAACGATGCTCAAGAATTCCTTCAAATGGGAACGGACGTTTCATGTAACCTTGGTTCAACCAACGTGGTCAACATGATGACCTCACCTGACTTTGGTCGTTCTATCCGTGCTATGGTTCGTGCTTTGACTTTCGTTACAGATAGTTCACACATCGTAGCTGTCCCTACTATCGACCACGGAAACAGTTTGGCTCACACCTTTGGTCTTGGTGCCATGGGGCTTCATAGTTACCTTGCCCAACAACTCATCGAATACGGATCACCTGAGTCAGTTGAATTCACAAGCATCTACTTTATGCTTATGAACTACTGGACCTTGGTAGAATCTAATAACATAGCGCGTGAACGTGGTATCACCTTCCACAACTTTGAAAAATCAGACTATGCTAACGGAAGCTACTTCGACAAGTACGTGACAGGCGAATTTGTTCCAAAATCAGACCGTGTTAAAGAACTCTTCAAAGATGTCTTTATTCCAAGTGCTGCTGATTGGGCTGAACTTCGCGAAAAGGTTCAAGCAGATGGTCTTTATCACCAAAACCGCCTTGCTGTAGCTCCAAATGGTTCTATCAGTTACATCAACGATGTTTCTGCATCTATCCACCCGATTACGCAACGCATTGAAGAACGCCAAGAGAAGAAAATCGGTAAAATCTACTATCCTGCTGCAGGTTTGTCAACAGATACTATCCCTTACTACACTTCTGCTTACGACATGGATATGCGTAAGGTGATTGATGTTTACGCTGCTGCGACTGAGCACGTGGACCAAGGGCTTTCACTCACCCTCTTCATGCGTAGCGACATTCCAAAAGGTCTTTACGAATGGAAGAAAGAAAACAAACAAACGACACGTGACCTATCTATCCTTCGTAACTATGCCTTTAACAAGGGTATCAAGTCTATCTACTACGTCCGTACCTTTACAGACGATGGTGGAGAAGTCGGTGCTAACCAATGTGAAAGCTGTGTGATTTAATTTTTATCTGAGGCAGCCACGTTTTCTCAGACTACTGATTAAGTTAACCGCCAGACAAAACTTGATAAGTATCTTAAATACTATGAAAAACTAAAAAGTCGGGTTTCCGACTTTTTGTGCGATACTCTTCTCAGACTATGATAAAATAGAGATGATTCGGCAATCGCATTATTACATACAGAAAGAGATTTCAAATGGAAACTTACTACAAAGCCATTAACTGGAATGCCATCGAAGATGTCATCGACAAATCAACTTGGGAAAAGCTGACAGAGCAATTCTGGCTCGATACGCGTATCCCCTTGTCAAATGACCTAGACGACTGGAGAAAACTATCAAACAAAGAAAAAGACTTGGTTGGAAAAGTCTTTGGTGGTTTGACCCTTTTGGACACCATGCAATCTGAAACAGGGGTTCAAGCACTTCGCTCAGACATCCGTACACCGCATGAGGAAGCTGTTTTCAACAACATCCAGTTTATGGAATCTGTCCACGCAAAATCTTACTCTTCTATCTTTTCAACCTTGAATACCAAGGCTGAAATCGAAGAAATCTTTGAATGGACCAACACTAACCCCTACCTACAAAGAAAAGCGGAAATTATCAATGAAATCTATCTCAATGGTAGCCCTCTAGAAAAGAAGGTTGCCAGCGTTTTCCTTGAAACCTTCCTCTTCTACTCTGGTTTCTTTACGCCCCTCTACTATCTCGGTAACAACAAACTGGCCAACGTTGCAGAAATCATCAAACTGATCATCCGTGATGAGTCTGTTCACGGAACTTACATTGGTTACAAATTCCAACTTGGTTTCAATGAATTACCTGAAGAAGAGCAAGAAAAGCTCAAAGAATGGATGTACGACCTGCTCTACACTCTCTACGAAAACGAAGAGGGCTATACAGAAAGCCTCTATGACGGTGTTGGCTGGACTGAGGAAGTTAAAACTTTCCTTCGTTACAATGCCAATAAGGCTCTTATGAACCTAGGACAAGATCCACTCTTCCCAGATTCAGCTGATGATGTCAACCCAATCGTTATGAACGGAATCTCAACAGGAACTTCTAATCACGACTTCTTCTCTCAAGTCGGAAATGGTTACCTCCTTGGTGAAGTTGAAGCCATGCAAGACGAGGATTACAACTACGGTTTAGACTAATTTGGCCAATCATTCAAAATATCATGGTTTGTTTAAAACAACCATGATATTTTTGTTTTTGTTTTATTTTGTTTTTTTCTATTTGATTGATTGAGCGTTTTATGGTAAGATAATAATAGTAGAAATCGAGGTGATAAGGATGCTAAAGCAAGAAAAACTAGATAGTATTCTAGAAGCAGTAAACACAAAAGGCACTATTACTGTAAAAGAGATTATGGAGAGTCTTGATGTGTCAGATATGACAGCTCGCCGCTACTTACAAGAATTGGCAGACAAGGATTTGCTGGTCCGTGTGCATGGTGGCGCTGAAAAACTTCGTACAGGTTCTCTCTTAAACAACGAACGCTCAAACGTTGAAAAACAAGGCTTGCAGATTGCTGAAAAACAAGAAATTAGCCGTTTTGCTGGTCATTTGATTGACGAAGGTGAAACTATTTTTATCGGGCCAGGAACAACCTTAGAATGTTTTGCTCGTGAGCTCCCAATTGATAATATTCGTGTTGTAACAAACAGTCTTCCAGTCTTTCTCATCCTAAACGAACGAAAACTAACAGATTTGATTTTGATTGGTGGAAATTATCGCTCTATCACTGGAGCTTTTGTGGGAACACTTACCCTGCAGGATTTAGCCAATCTTCAGTTTTCTAAAGCTTTTGTAAGCTGTAATGGTATTAAGGATAAGGCAATTGCTACTTTCAGTGAAGAAGAGGGCGAGGTACAACGAATCGCCTTGAACAATGCCAATAAAAAATACTTACTGGCAGACCACAGCAAGTTTAATAAGTTTGATTTTTACACCTTCTACAATATCTCAGAGATTGATACCATCGTTTCAGATGCCAAACTGAGTCAGGAGACATTTGAAGAGCTGTCGAAACAAACAACCATTCTTTTATCAAAACCATAAAAATTCCCCTGCCTTTGTGGCGGGGAATTTTTGTTGAATTTTATTCAATAAGTTGTGTCTCAGCTAGTTTCTTGTACCAGTGAGCTGATTTCTTAGGATAACGCTCCTGGGTTTCAAAATCAACATAGAAGAGGCCATAACGCTTTTCATAGCCATTTGACCAAGAAAAGACATCCATCAGCGACCAGATAAAGTAGCCTTTGACTTTGGCTCCATCAGTGATTGCATCTGCAATCACTTCCATATGTTTCTTAACATAATCAATCCGCCCATCATCGTAGACTGTTCCATCCACAAACTCATCTTTATAGCCGAGGCCATTTTCAGTGATGTAAATCTTCTTGTAGTTAGGATAATCTTTCTTCACGCGCATAATTTGGTCATACAAACCTTGAGGGTAGATAATCCAATCCCAATCCGTACGTGGTACATAATCAGGAGCTACACGACGACCAACACCTTTGATTTGGTACTTAGAGCTTCCTTTCTCCCCTTTACCATTGTGGATGATCTCAGTTTCTCCATCAAAGGCTTCCATCCAGTCACTCATGTAATAGTTAATTCCTAGGAAGTCGTTCAAGTCTTTTGCAGCTTCTAGGACTGCGAAGTCTTCTTCACGCAAATCTAAGTTTCCACCATTGACGGATAAGATATGGTTGACACCTTCCATGGTTTCTTCGGAATATCGTCCAAGATAAGTTGCATCCAAAATAAATTTATTGTGGATGATATCTTCCAACTCAGCTGCACGAACATCTGCAGGATTTTCAGGATCCAGAGGATACTTAGTAGGTAGGGCGTGAACCACACCAATTTCCCCTTTATAGCCTTTATCTTTATATAGCTTGACTGCACGCGCATGTGACACCATCATATTGTGATGAGATTGAAAGACTTTGGCAAGGTCGTACTGAATACCTGGAGGGAATTTCCCAACTAAATACTGACCATCTCCTATCGGCCCAATTTCATTAAAGGTTGTCCAAAAGTTAACTTCAGGAAATTCTTCAAAACAGAAGGCCGCATAATCCACAAAGTGTTCAATGTTTTCACGGTTTAAGAAGTCTCCATTTGAATGTAGAGCTTCTGGCGTATCAAAGTGATGAAGAGTTACAAAGGGCTCAACATGCCGCTTGTGACATTCTGCAAACAACTTGTGATAGAACTCAACTCCCTTGTCATTAACCTTCCCATAACCAGTTGGAAAGATACGTGACCAAGCGATTGAAATACGGATACCATTGACACCATACTCTTCTGCTAGTTTGAGGTCAACTGGGTATTTGTGATAGAAATCACTGGCTGGTTCAGCAGTGTACCAGTAGTTATCTTTGAGGTATTTGTCCCAGGCAACTGGTCCTTTACCATCAGTATTGGTCGCACCTTCTGCTTGATAGGCTGCTGTTGCCCCGCCAAAAATAAAGTCTTTTGGAAGTGTTTTTGTCATTTGATTCACCTTTCAAGAAATAGAAATGAGATGGAGATAGAGTCGGGAGGAATTCCTCCATCTCACTTCTTTGCTCTTTACCTTTTATTCTTCAAACTGCGCTTGAACAAAGGCAAGAGCACCTTTTCCATCACGAGTCAGTTTAATGTATTGACCACCTTCTGTCTTGGCAAGTTTAATACCAAGCTTGTCAGTTTCGGCCTTCATGTCTTCAAAGTTTGAAGCTACTTGAGGAGCAAGGATAACCAGATCAAACTCAGGCAACATTTCACGGTGAGCACCATAGCCACCAGCTGCTGCTTTAACAGGAACCTTGTACTCCGCAGCTGCCTTGTTTAGAGCATTTGCAAGGAGACCACTTGTACCTCCTCCTGCACAGAGAACGAGAACATTTGTTTCCTCAGTGATTGTGTTTTGCGCTGCTTCTACACCCGCTTTTTCAAGAATCGCATCCGCTTTAGCTGTATTGAAGTTTGCTGCTACTTTTTCTTTCAATTCATCATTGGCTTTACCTGAACGCTCTTCTTCAAGAATTTGTTCATCATAAACCTTGAGGAATGGATAGTAAATGGCTACGTCAACAAGAATTAACAAAGCAGCAAGTACAAATGACAAGAATTGGAAGTTTGTACCGAGAACAATACCGAGCGGTCCTGGTGTTGTCCAAGGAAGGTTGGCAGTAAATGAGTTCATGCCAAGCGTTTCAATGAAGAATTTAAAGATCCATACGTTGGCAATTGGCGCAAAGATAAATGGAATAAAGAAGATTGGATTCAAGACAAGCGGTGCACCAAACAAGATTGGTTCATTAACACCAAAGAAAGTTGGAACTACTGACGCTCGTCCGATTGCACGATTTCGTTTCGATTTGGTCAACCACATGAACATGAATGGAACAACCAGTGTCGCACCAGTACCACCCATGGTAACGATAAACATTTGTGTACCAGAAGTAAGAATCTTGTCAGCGTGCATCCCTTGTTGGAGAAGATTCAAGTTGACTTCGGCATTTGCATAGGTAATAGCTGCGATTGCTGGTTCAACGATAGATGGTCCATGGATACCAACAAACCAGAAGAAGGCAAAGGCACCAAAGATAATCGTAATACCTAAATAACCATCAGCAGCAGAGAATAATGGTGCAAAGAATTTACCGATTGATTCAGCTACACTTGCACCAACAAAATGACGAGCTAGTAAATCAAGAGCATAAAGAGAAACGACTGATAGAGTGAATGGAATCACATCTTTAAAGACTTGTGAGATATTTGGTGGAACTTCGTCAGGCATGCGAATAGTGACGTTGTTCTTAACACAAACCTTATAGATTGCTACAGTAACAAAGGCAGCAAGAAAGGCTGAAAGCAAACCTTTTGTCCCAAGGAAACCTGTCGCAAAGCCACCTTCAATCGGATCAGCTGCCAACATCAACAAACCAACAATCGCAGCCAAAAGTGTCGACATATAGTTGATTTGGTTGGTTTTCTCCATGCTACGGTTTACTGAGTCGGTCAATGACTTAGCTGTTGTACCAGCTACCAAGAGAGCTAGAATCCCCATTGAATAGCTATAAGGTTTCATAAGGAGATTAACAACTTCATCAGACCATTTAAAGCCCCATGAGTTTGGTACAAAAGCAATCAAGATAAAGATACTTGAGAAGAGAATAACTGGCATTCCAGCAATGAAACCATCTCGAATGGCACGAAGGTAGATATTACGAGACAGTTTTTCAAAGAAAGGCTTTCCTTTCTCGATAAAAGCAATTAATTTATTCATTACTTAACTCCTCTCTTGTAGAGTTCGATTAAATGGTGCATCAAATCTTTTAACAAGATAGTTGTCATCAAGTGATCCTGACCGTGCATCATGGTTACACTATAGGCTAAGTCCTCACCTGAAGCTTCCTTAGTTAATAGACTTGTTTGCGCGTGATGAGCCTCAGCGATGCAACCACCAGCTTCCTCTACGAGAGTATCAGCTTTCGCAAAATCGCCAGCTTCAGCAGCCTTCAAGGCTTCCAATAGTTTTGAACGAGCATCGCCAGCATAGGCTACGATTTCAAAACCTAACAATGTTACTTCTTCTCTATTCATGATAGAATTCTCCTTATGTATTTTTAATTAAATTTTTATGACAATAAACGTTGGATATGTAGAACTAGATAAACTCGTTCACTTTTATACAAATCAAGACCCGTATGTTGCGTAATCACATCATAGATCTTGGAACCAATCTCGAACGCTTTTGGATAGGATTGTTTAATATGATCTTCCATATCCAGAAGTGATTGATTATCATCTCTGGAACGGTCTAAATAATCCAAAAAATAGTTGAGATGAATCATAAAACGATCATAGAAATGATTATTCTCTTTGGTTCGTTGAATTGCATAACCCTTTAGCACTTCTTCAACATTCCTGAGAATTTCTTTCCTCTTATCAATCGACTCAACAACTTCCACTTCATTCTCACCTTCGGCATTGATAAAATGATAAGCAATCCGAATAATTTCGTCTTCAGGGAAATTTTCTGTCAACTTCTGACGATAGATTTCAAAGGCTTCCTTTGCGATTTGAAAAGCGACAGGATACTTAGTGGAAATATCTGGCAGATTACTATCCTTGTACCTTCCTTGTGCTAGAGCTTGGTAAGAGCAGTAAATATGATCTGTCAAGGTTACGTAGAGATACTCTTGAATCGGATAATGATATTTCTTTGATAGCTTATCAATGATTTCATAAGTCACTGTGATAAAATCAAGCGGAACATCTTTGAGGAGAGCCATAAAGTTTTCCCTAGACTCCTCTGTCTTCATCCGAAAGATTTTCTCAACTTGATCTTCAGAAATTAAATCCCCCTTCTTTTTCCCAAATGCAATCCCCTTACCAATCACAATCACTTCTTCTCCCTTATCATTTCTGACAAGAGAGACGTTGTGATTCATTGGATTTAGAATTCGATACATGGCAACCTCCTTTTATCTCTTAATGGTATATGAGTATAAAAAATGACCACAAATGAACTAGAAAATCTTTTGATTTCTAATTCACCTGTGATCATGCCTAATATTACTTAGTAACACTCACCTTGTATTAACTTGTGATTTAAGTATAGCACAAGTAAGTTTTTTTGTAAACCTTTACATTCAACTTTTTTTAAAATTTTTATTTAGATCAATGTTCCTAAGATTAGGGGGGAAACTTATACACGTTCAGTCCATGAAGTTGCTGTTGTTTGAAGAACCTTGTTGAGTTCGTCAATGTTCTCAAATCCAGTTGTGCGTAGCCATTCACGAGCTGCTGCCTCACCATCTTTGATGTAGGCTTCAACTGATCCAGCCCAAGTTGCACGGCCGCAAAGAACACCGTTGAAGTTTGCGCCTGATTCGTGAGCAAATACAAGAGTATCTTGGAAGAGTTTAGCTGATACACCTGCACTTAAGTAGATGTAAGGAAGATTTGTTGCTTCGTCTTGCGCTTTGAAGAAAGCTGCCGCTTCTTCACGTGTATGCACGATTTCACCTTCACCAAATCCTTCAACGTATTTGACGTTGACTGGAACTTCTACTTTCAAGACATCGATGTTAAAGCGTGGGTCTGAGAAGACCTTCATAGCACCAATAACCTTGTGTGGCTTCACTTTTGCGTATTCTGCTGAACCTGCATCAGCAATCTTTTCATCGTAAGCCAAGATCTCAAGGAAGAAAGGAATGTCTTCTGCCACACACTCTGAACCGATGCGTTCGATATAGGCTTGTTTTTGTTGGTTTAGTTCGTCAGCGCTGTCTACGTCATAGTAAAGCAAGAACTTAACAGCGTCAGCGCCTTGTTCTTTGATGCGTTTTGCAGACCAAACATCCAAGCAGTCAGGCAAGCGTTTAGTGCTAGTTGTGTCATAGCCAGTTTTCTCATAAGCTAGGAGAAGGCCGGCATTTGGATCAAGGGCTTTAGTAGCTGGAAGACCATACTCTGGGTCAAGAAGCATAGAAGAAGCGTATTTAGTCAATTCATCTGCAACCAAGACTTTGAGTTCTTCCATTTGAGCCACTGTTGGTTCTTCTGTTTGGTATTGAGCCATGAGGCGTTTCAAAGCACCACGTTGGTCAAAGGCAAGGGCTGAGATAATGCCGTTCTCGTCAGAGAGTTTTTCTAAGCGTGCACGTTTTTGTTCTGTTAAAGCCATTTTATACCTCTTTTACTATTAATTGATCATATAGAGCTTGATAGTTGGCCATATTCACATGACCTGTCATTTTTTCTTGAGCATTAAGCATACCAAGGACATTTGCCTTGATGAGGAGTTCTGCATCCGATTCCTTATGAAGAAGTCCTGATGAAATCCCTGCCACAGTAGAATCACCAGATCCAACAGGATTGACAACTTGAATTCTAGGAATATCTACTTTGTAGAAAGTGTCACCATGTTTTGCAAAAGCACCATTTGCACCAAGTGACACGATAATCCACTCAATCCCTGCAAATAGAGGCTCTTGAAGAACTTCTTTTAATTCATCCAAATCCTCAGAAACTTCTTTCCCAAGAAGCTGAGACAATTCTTCGTTATTTGGTTTAATAACTGTTGGTTTGTGTGGTGATTCAAGAACTGCCTGAAGTGCTGCACCTGAGCAATCTAGAACAACTGGTTTTCCTTTGCGATTAGCAAGTTCTACTAAGCTTGCATAGTAGTCAACTGGAAGACCTGCTGGCAGGCTACCAGAGATAGCAACTACTTCCACAGTGTCAAGGAGATTTTCGAAATGAGCCAAGAAATCTTGCCCTTCTTGTTCCAGAACTTCGGGACCTTTTTCAAGGATTTCTGTTTGGTTGTCACCGTGCAGAATAGCGATACAGTTACGAGTCTCTCCTTGAATGGAGAAGAAACGTTTCGTTACTTTATCATCGATATGCTCTACCAAAAACTCACCAAGTTTACCACCGACCAAACCAGTAGCAACAACAGAATCACCAAATTCTGAAAGAACTCGTGTAACATTGAGACCTTTACCACCAGCTGTCTTGGTCACGTCCACCACGCGGTTGACAGTGTCAATTTTTAATTCATCCAAAGGATAGGAAATATCGATGGATGGATTCATTGTGACTGTTAAAATCATGCGTCACCTCTTAGTCGTGGTATTCACCGCGATCCCATTTTTCAAGGAATTCTGTAAAGAAGTTTGCATCTGCTTGATGAGCATTGTGAGTTTCAACGTGCTCAATTTTAGCGATCAATTTTTTGTTTTCTTCTGATGGTTTGTATTCAGCATTGATGAAAGCTTCAATGATGTCGCACATGAGCAATTCACCAGTGATTTTACCACCAAAACCAATAACGTTGGCGTTCAATTGTTCTTTTGCATAAAGAGCTGTTGTCATATCACGAACCAAGGCAGAGCGTACACCTGGAACTTTGTTAACAGCGTTGTTGATACCAACACCAGTACCACAGATACATACCCCAAGATCAGCTTGTCCGCTAACAACTGCTTCCCCTACTTTTTTACCAAAGATTGGGTAGTGAGTACGTGTGTGGTCATATGTACCAAAGTCGATGACTTCATATCCTTTTGATTTCAAAAATTCTGAAACCGCCATTTTTTCATCTGTTACGATGTGGTCACATCCGATTGCAATTCTCATTTTTAATTTACCTTTCTTACTGTAATCTAATTAGCACATTTTGTTCAACATATCAACCCGAATTTGGTGACGTCCACCGTCGTATTTACCGTTAACAAAACCTTTAGCGATGTTTTTCGCCAATTCATCACCAACAAGTTGTGCACCCATAGTGATCATACGTGAGTTGTTGTGGCCACGAGTCATATAAGCTGAACGTTCATCAGAAACTTCAGCAGCAACCATTCCTTTGATTTTTGTTGCGACCATAAATGGACCAGCACCATAAGCATCAACCACGATACCAAGGTTTTGTTCTTCTTTGTTTACTTCTGCAGCAACAGCAAGAGTCACATCAACAAAGTCTTGACCTTCAGCTGTAACATCCACAACGTGGAAGTTTTCTTTTTCCAAGAAGTCTTTCACAACTTCTTTCAATCTCAAACCTGCAGTATCTGCACCGATAACAATAGACATATTGTATACTCCTTTTTATTTTTCTAGGCTAGTAAAGACTTTTATAGCTAGCAGTTTACCTACAAAAGGCTTTCTAGCAGTTTATTGACAAATTTGATTGAATGAGATGAATAACACCTTATCCAAGTCCAGGAAATCAATTTCCTAGAAACAAACTCTCTCTTCGAAAGAGAATATAACAAGTAATTATTTGTTTGTTACAAACATCATTTGTTGTTTACAAACATAATATACTCCTATTTTCATAAAAAGTCAACACCAAATGTTTGTTTTTGTGGTTTTTTATCTAAAATATTTCAATATCAAAACCAATCTGATCAACTTGACCTGGTTCTAAGAGACGAACATTCTTCTTATCTTCTAAATGATTTCCTTCTTCAAGTGAAGTTGATAAGCCTGACCAAGGTTCAAAAGCGATGAAAGGGCCTTTATTTAGGGTAGACCAAATGATGAGATGTGGAAACTCTTGGAAGTGTACTTTTAATCCCTTCTCATGCTTCCGCGAACGAAGCGCAATTGTTCTTGATTGCAACTCATCGAGCGTCACTGCATCAACACTAAACAGATTGTAACTGAGATTCACTTCCTTTTGAGAATCCAACCATGGACTTCTATCTTGGAAGTCTAAGAGTCCAGTTTCTGGGAAAGGGCGGGGAACAGAACAAGTTTCTTCTTTTTCAAACTCTAAATAGTAATCTTCATAGACTTCGTCATCAAGTAGAGGACAATTAAATCCTGGATGTCCTCCTATAAAGAATGGCATTACTTTATTCGTTTCTTTATTAAGGACTTTGTATTGAGTACGTACAGTCTTGCCAGTCACTAGATAAGTGATTTCAAGGCGAAAATGATAAGGATAGTTTTGATAAATATTCTCATCATCTTCGATAGCAAAAGTTACGCTTTTTTCAGTTTGATCAACTAATTCAAATTCTTTTTTACGGACCAAACCATGACGAGGAATGTTTCCTTTCGTCTCCGTTCCATCTTCGTGACTGTAGAAGGCTGTATCTTCTCTTAAAGAGCCACAGATTGGAAAAAGTACTGGCGCTTGTCCACTCCAGTAAGTGCCATCTCCTTGCCACAGATACTCAATGCCTTCTCGATCCTTGATCGACGATAAGGCGCCACCTAAGGTTTTAAACTGGACCGTTAACTGGTCTGATTTGATTTCAATTACCATAATATTCTCCAACTATTTTTAGATCTTTATATAAAAAACTAGGTTACCACTCCCAATATAGGAAATTAACAACCTAGTTTTCACAATTTACATTTTATAGGAGCGAATTATTTAGCATTTGCTGCGTATTCTTCGTTACGTTTGATCATTTGTTTTCTATACCAAGCAAAGATACCTACATAGAATACAAGGAAGACTACTGCACCAAGGATTGCTTTGATATCACCTGTTGTAGCATTACCGATTGCCCAACCAAATAGTTTTTCAATTGGTCCTTCAAGAGTTGAGTGAGTAATTAATTGAGATTGGTTCACACCTTCTGGGAAGGCTCCTACACCTTTAGCAAGTTCAGTTGCAAATGGAGCGATAAGAGTACCTGAAAGAAGGAAGAGTGGCAACAAGAGTGTTCCAAAGATGATCATACGGAGCAATTTACCACGAGTAACAACCAAGAGAGCTGGGGTTACACCCATGGCGATGATACCTGCAAGAGGCAAGATACCATTTCCTACGTTTGAAAGAAGCACTGCTTCAATCAACATGATTGGTGCAAGTACGTTGGCACAAGCCCAGATTTCAGCACGACCAGCGATGAAAGGCCAGTCAAGACCGATGTTGAATTTACGTCCTTGAAGACGTTTAGTAGCAACGTTTGTAATACCTTGTGAAAGTGGTTCTACGGCTGCGATGAACCAAGATCCGATAAGTGAGAAGAGCTCCAAGCAGACACCGGCAGTCAACCCAAGGCTCAACCAACCTTTAATAACAAGTTCCCATGAAGACGCATCTTCTACTCCAGCAACTGGATGTGGAGTTCCCATCAAACCAATAACGATACCAAGAATGAAACCGATGAAGAATTTAGATCCCCAGAAACCGATTTTCTTGTTCAATTTTGCAGCGTCAAAGTCATATTTATCAAGACCTGGCAAAACTTTATCGAAGATCTTATCCAAGACCATGATAACTGGGTTCATCATGTAGTTCATGTGTGTTGAAGTCATTGGTGATGAACTTGGTGCGTTAAGAAGGTCGTCGAAAGTTGGTTTCATCAGGTCAGAGTTGATGATCTTCAAAATACCTACAAGTACTACTGCTGCTGTCGCGATGAAGAGTGAAACCCCTTGGCTTACACCGTTGTTGTCAGCATACCATTTGATCAAAAGACCAGTGATTGACAAGTGCCAGATATCGAAGATGTCGACGTCAAGTGTGTCCGTTTTCTTCATAGCAAGCATCACAACGTTGACAATCAACATTACAAGCAAGAAGTAAAGTGTCCATGCAGAACCCCAAGTGATGGTTGCAAGTGGTGCCCAACCAACGTCGGTGATGTTCAATTGGATACCAGTATTTTCAACGAATTTCGCAAGTGATGCTGAGAAAGCTCCGTTGAGCATACCGATGATGGCACCGATACCAGTAAGAGCGATAGCAAGCTTGATACCACCTTCAAGCGCTTTGGAGAATTTCACTCCAAAGAGTAGGGCCAATACTGTCAAAATGATCAGCATGATGATAGGGCCACCCATAGCCAAGATAGGTTTAAAGATATCGTTGGCCAGATTGATAATGACATCCATAATAGTTCCTCCCGTTTTTTTTAGTTATATGAATGTTAACAAGATAAAGAATAAATTAGCTTAGTCCATGTTCTTTGATAGCTGCTTCAATATTGTCAAATACTGGAGCGCTCATCGCTGGAATACGGAACAAGATTGGTCCAGCTTCAATTACTGGAATACCTGGTTCAAAACCAAGGTCAGTTGCAGCGATTGGTGTAAAGATATCGTAGCCCTTGATAAGGTCTTCGTTTACATCTTTCACCATGACTGCATCACAGTGAACGTCATAACCACGGTTTGAAAGTTCTTCTTCTAGAGCACTTTTAATTTGGTGACTTGAGTTAACACCTGCACCGCAGGCAGCAAGAATTTTAATCATTTGGATTTCCTCCGATTTTATATTTTAATAGACAAGATTAAGCGGTTGCTTCAGCAATGTAAGCATAAAGTTTTTCTGGTTCGGAAATTTTTGATAAATCTTCTAGATGTCCATTTCCTGTGAAAAAGTCCATCAACTGAGCCAGAATATTTGTTTGACTTGAACTTGAGTTGTTAATGATAAAGAAGAGTAGGGATACTGCTACTTCCTTATCAGGAGCTATCATATTGTGAAAAGTTACTGGTTTTTCTAATCGAACAACCACTACTTTCTCAGCTAGATTATGAACAATATCTGTATGAGGAATCGCTACATTTGGCAAGTCCTTTCCTAGAAATTCCATATCTAAACCAGTTGGAAATGACTTTTCACGCGTGATCAAGGCTTCACGATAAGTTGGAGTTACAATTTCTCGTTCTTCCAACAAGCTTGCTACCTGATCAAAGAGTTGTTCTTGATTATCCGCTTCTAAGCAAAACACTAGGTCTTTGTCAAAGAAATGATCTAATCCCATAACATTTTCCCTTCTTTCAATTATCTTTTATGTAATAAGTATAACACTATATGAAATCGTTGTCAATAATTTTTGTTTTATTTTGTTCATTTTTTTGTAATTTTTGTTTCATTTAAAGAATACAATCAATATCAAACATTGTTGTTATAAAATACACAAAAAAAGAAGGCCCAAGCCTTCTTCTCTTTCCTTACTTAATAGTAGATAAAATCTCTTCTAACTTATGGTAATCTTTTACACTATCAATTTCATAGATGCTATTTTCTTCTAATTCTTCGACATAGACATCCAATTCTTTGATATTATCCTTAACCATGTTGTCCCAGTAGAGATCAACAAATTCACCACTTTCGTAAGCTTTCTCAATAAAGCCAACAATCTTCTCAGCAGTTGGTGCATCCCAGAATGAAACTCCGCTCAGAATGCGACCAGCCTTGCTATCAACAATGATATCTTGAACCTTGTAGTCATCACCGTAAACCAAGAACCACTCGTTCGTACAGTCTTCACGATAAACGCTAAAATAGGTAGAACGTTTAAGATCGTTTCGAAACATATTTTTGAAAAGATAGTTATCTGCATCGATGACGTAGCTGTTAGCCAAATCTTCTTTTACTAGATAAAGTGAGTAAAAATTGTTGTAATCTGCGTACTTGTCATTAAAGACTAAACGGACACCATATTTTTCTTTTAGGTAGTCAAATTGTTCTTTGAGGTAGCCGACAACAATGATAATCTCATCAATTCCTCGCTCTTTCAAAAATTCAATTTGATATTCTACCAAAGGTTTTTGATTAACCTTAACCAAAGCTTTTGGGGTATTTTCAGTCATAGGGCGCAGACGAGTTCCTAAGCCCGCTGCCAAAATAATCGCTTTCACACGAATCTCCTTTATTCTTTAATAATAATATAAACACCAGCCATAACAATAAGTGAAGTGATGATTGTCAGCATATCTAGCGGTGCACCCAAGAAAACAACTGCAAATAAGACAGTCCAAACTACATAGCTCACATTCAAACCTGTCGCTTTCGCAGGTTGCAAACGATTAATGGCGATATAATAAGCTAAGTAGGAAATCATGTTAAAGGCCGCAAAGACAAGCAAGAGGCCTAGTAACTGCCCATCTGCTACTTCTGCAAATGAATGGTGAGAAAAGAGCACAATCACAAGATAGGACAAGAATGAGGTTACTTGTCGGATTAACAAGGCTTCAATTTCACTTAAATCACTTTCCATAGCATAGGAGCTGAGAACACTTTCACTCCCCCAAGCAATTGCACAGACAAGGGCACAAAGAATTCCAATGTAAAACGAGTTAACTTGTTCAACCTTGTAGGTTTGAGCAATGATCGCTGCAATAATCAAGAAAACACCAAATACTGTATTCTTTGAAACCTTGTGTTTCAAAATGAAGAAGGCGAGTAAAACTGAAACTGCTGGGTAAATAGCTGATACAGATGAAGCTAGAGAGCTACCAATATATTTAACCGCATAAAGATTGGCTTGCATACCAATTGGTCCTGCTAGCAAAGCACCGATTATAACACTCACATTTCGAATATTTAAGAAAATAGAGAGGCGAACTTTTCCTTCTTTTACCAAAAGAAAAGCTAACAAGATAAAGATACTCAAGAAATCATGAGCGGCAGCCACAACAAAAGGCGAAAGATTTGTAAAAATTGAAAAGATATAAGCACTAATCGTTAGACCTAATCCCCAGAATATACCAGAGAGCAGACCAAAAGAAACACCATTTTTATTCTTCATCCTAACCTCCATAATAAGTCAAACCTTCGACAGCTCTTTGGTAACGATTGACACCGTAATCTCCAAAGTCAGCTCCTTGAGCTTCTTTGTACACTGTCCACAAACTCCAGATAGTATCTTGCAAGATTTTATAGATACGAATCTTCTCACGTGACACAGGCGTTTTGTCACTCTCATAGTAGGAAAGGAAAGCATCTTCCTCTTGCTTTGTAAATTCAGACTCTAAGAAAAGTGCTGCCAAATCCCACATCGGGTCATTCATAGAAGAGTATTCCCAGTCAATCAAATACAAACGACCTTGTGGTGACTCGATAAAGTTTTCTGGTACCAAATCGATATGACAGGACTTTCTATCAACACCCAAATCAGTCAATCTCTTCTCTAGCAAGAATACTTCTTTTCTCACAGCTTCATAATTAGCGTAAGAGATATTTCCCTCAATCAAGGATTCATATTTGCTGATTTCCTCAAAGGGAACAAATTCTCCTCTTAATTCTTTCCCTGAAGCGTGGATGGTTTGTAAAATTGGTGCAATCTTTTCAAACTTGGACTTGATAGATGTTGAATCAAGAGTTACTGCCGATTCGATGTATTCATTTACTTTAATCCCTGACTCAATATCAAAGAGGTAATTTTTGACATCTAAATCTAAATCCTCTAAAAGTTCAAGATTGTACTTTTCATTTTGACGATTGATGAGTTTTTCAGTCCCTTTACCAAAAAATTTCACAATATACTGTTTGTTGGTTGTTTTGACCAAATAGTTTTGGTTGGTCATGCCTCCCAGCTGTTCGACACTGAGTACTTCCTCTTCTTCAGATAGTAAAGAAGAAATTTTTTCTTTGATGAGTTTCTCCACAATTAACCTCCATCATCTACACTTCCCACTTGAATACTGTTTTAAAAGCAGTATTTAGGTCTGTAGCAAAGACACAATGAATGTCCTTGATTTCCCTCACAGGCTCTTCAACATAAAGGATATTCTTCAGACGATTCGCAAACTTTTTGACTTCCATCATTTGAATGGCCTTCTCAAAATCGACACGTCCTGAACGAGACGAACCGACCAATAATAAACCTTTTTCTAAAGAGTCTCGCGTATTGATATTAACCTTGTACTCGCTCACTCCCATCATGAGAATCGTTCCCTGTGGGCGAATATAACGAATCAGGTCATTGATAGCAGGGCCTGTACCATCACCACCGCAACACTCAAATCCATGATCAAAGGTCAAATCCTCTGGGATATTATCCGTGATATAGCACTCTTTTGCAAAAGAGAAGAGCTCCAATTTTTCCCAATGGCGACCAATAACGATAATCTCTGCTTCCGGTAGTGTGTAATTGATAATATTGGCAACCACAAACGCCAAACTACCATCTCCAATAACAGCGATGCGCTCTCGCTTGCTATGAGCAAGATGCAGGAATCGATCCACAGCATGCATACCGACACTCACAAATTCGGTAATGGCGGCAACTGTGTCCTCAATGTCATTATAAGACACAACACGATCTTTGGGAAGAGAAACAAATTCTCGCATAAAGCCATCATAGCCACTAGATAGGAAGTAGGTTCCTGTCATGTAGTTCTCGTAGAATTCCTTGTCACTCTGCATCGGCGGTTGATTGGGAATCATAACTACCTTTTGACCAACTTCATAAGTCCCAGTTGGATCTGAAATAACAGTCCCACAAGATTCGTGTATCATGGCCATAGGAAGCTTTTTAGCCAATATCTTTGGATCGCGTTTTCCTTGATAGTAACGTTGATCCGCATGACAAACCGCCATATAATTTGGACGAATCAGGATATGATTCTCCTGATCAATGTCTTCTTCTTGATATTTTACATTGATAAACTTTGGTTTGGTCAGTTGATAAATTTGATTAATCATAGCCTTAGTCTTTCTCAATCATGCTTTTCGCGATTTTCAAGTCCGTCACAGTCGTGATTTTAAGGTTTGAATATTCCCCTTTAGCTAGGGCAACATCCTTTCCTTTGATAACAAAAATCTTACATGCATCCGTCAGAATTTCCTTTTCTTGGTCAGATAGGGAACCATACAAATCCATGAAATCCTTGCAGCGGAATGTCTGAGGTGTTTGACCTTGATAGAGGTGAGCACGATTTGGAATATCAGTGATAAACTGACCATTGGTACTTTCAACAATGGTATCAACTGCTTCTACTACTGTGTCAACCGCATCATGATTTTGCGCCAGTTTTATATTGTCCTGAATCATGCGAAGTGTGATAAAAGGACGAACAGAGTCGTGGGTAATCACAATATCTTCTGGAGTGATTGAACGATAGGCATCAATAGCTTCAATAATCTTCTCGATACTGGTATTGCGATCAGCACCACCCTTGGTAATGATGATGCGATCCTTGTGGAGAGAAAGATACTTGTCAACTAGGTCCTCAGCGTGTGACACCCAGTCTCCATGAACTCCAACTACAATTTTTTCAATACTTGGTTCCAAAACAAATTTTTCGATTGTGTGGATCAAAATAGGTCGATCACCCAACTCCAAGAATTGTTTTGGTAAATTACTGATTCCCATGCGTGTGCCAGTTCCTCCGGCTAGGATTCCTGCATAGATCATTTATATTCTCCTTTAGTTTATTCTAAAAAACTCATTACCATCTATTATATCACAATCTATCTTTATCATGAAGAAAAGACAGAGCGTCATTTAGTCTAATCAACACATCATTTAAGTTAAAAAGTGAACAATGTGTTACTAAATCTGGAAAGACCATAACAAATTAAGAAATAAAAATAAGTTATCCTCTATATTATCCATTTAACGTTCGGTTAACATAGAGTTCTTTAGAATATAATACAAACCTTAAAGAAAACTTAAACACATTTTTTAGAATACAAAAATAAGTTAGGAAACTGTTCAAATTTGTCTAGACAACTACAGTTCCTAACTTTCTTGTTTTTATGTATGATGACGGAGTAGTTTACTTTTCCTGATCTTGGTCACCAGCTCCTTTAACTGCCTTTTTAAACTCAGACAGCATTTTACCAATTGATTCACCCAGTTCTGGTAAACGTTTTGGTCCAAAGATTAAGAGTGCACCTAGAACAATGATAATCAATCCTGGAGCACCGATATCACGTAAGATTCCCATTCTTTTCTCCTTTCATTTTTTTCTTTATTATCCTCTTGCTAATTACAATACTAAGCTCATAGAGCGAGATTAAAGGAATTGTCATGGCTAGATCGCTAATAAAATCAGCTGGTGTCAAAATAACAGCGAGTACCAATAAAATAAAGTAGGCATAACGTCTATAGGTAACTAAGAGCCCTGGTCCAATCAAGCCAATCGTCGTTAAAAAAGCGATGATGACAGGCAATTCAAAGATGAACGCCAAAGGGATAGTTGTTTGAAAAACAAAGTCTATGTAGTTCTGCGCTGTTAATTGAGTTTCAAATAATCCTTCCCCAAGTCCTAAAAGCACTTGAAGTAAGGCAGGCGTTACAAAGTAGAATCCAAAGGCTAGTCCAAGTAGAAAGCAAATAAAACTAGCTGGAATATAGGCAAAGATTGCTCTTGCTTCTTCGATTTTCAACCCTGGTTTGACAAAACTCCAAATCTGATAAACTGTAAAAGGTAGCGTAATAGTAAAGGACATTAGACTCGCTAAGCGAAAATAAATCCACAAAATATCATTTGGACCTAATACAATCAACTTTTGATTAAAGGACTGAGTTAGATAGTAGTAAAGCTGATCTGCAAACAATAAAGCTCCACAGAAGACTATAGAAAAGCAGGCTATAACAGCAATGAATCTCTTTCTAAATTCTACCAGATGTTCAATAATTGTCAATTCTTTTGTATCCATCTACTTTTCACCCTGTCTCAATGTGACAGCCAAAACAATTATCAAAAAGACTAGCTGACTTCCTAAACCTTCCCAACTTGGATAGATACCCAATATGTCGATAGTAGGGAAACCTGGTAATAAGTGGTTAGGTGCCATATTGGTCAGCTGGAGAGCATGTACGCTAACACCTAACATCTTGAAAGCAAGAGCATAAATCATCCACGTCAGTAGGAAGAAGACCTTATGAGGTAGGAAAAATTGACTCGCCTTGTTCATCAGAAATGCAATAATCAGCAAGACTAACAAAGCCAGAGAAATACCTAGGATAAACTCAAAACGAGATATTCTCGGTAAAATTCCTACATAAAATAGTATGGTCTCTGCCCCTTCACGAAAAACAGCTAGAAAACTAAGAGCAAACATGGAAATGAAAGAACCTGTCCTGGTCACCGTTTTCATCTGTGAATCCATAAAGTCATTCCATTTTTTGACCGAGGATTTACTGTGAAGCCAGATACCGATCAAAATCATCATCACTACTGCAAAAATACCAACAGATCCTTCAATGATTTCACGATTGGAGCCTGATGTCACTGCTGGAAAGGCAATTTGCAGGATAAAAGCAATAAGGAGACTAGCCATAATTCCAGTGATAGCACCACCATAAACCCACTTGAGTCCTTTACGCATCTTGGCTGCTTTCAAGGTCGTCACCAAGGCCATGACGATTAAGAGAGCCTCTACCCCTTCTCTCAGGAGAATGAGCATAGCATCAAAGGCATTATAACGTGCGCTGGTATCAATTTGTGATAAATCTGCAATCAGTTTTTCTAATTTTTCTTGATATTCCTTCTCACTTCCCTTGACCATAATCACAGGGCTTTCACTTTCAACTCGTGTATAGAGGGAAGGATTGGTCGTGCTAACAGAACCCTCAATCGTTGGCCAGATAGTGATGAATTCCTTCATACTAGCTGCTCCTGATGCTTGGTCACCAGCTTGGAATTGTTCCAAAGCCTTCTTCAAAAGGGCAATACCGTCTTTGAGACTTAAATCAGAAGATGCTTCTGCGACTTCTTTGCCAGCCACAAAGTTATCAATAGCAGTTTTCAAGTCATTAAAAGAAGTCTGAATTGCATTATAATCTGTCGGCTCTGTTTCGATACTACTCCGTAAGAAAGAAATAGCTGTTTCTACTTGACCATAATGAGCTGTACTGTTGTCACGGACAACACTCTCATTGATCGTCCAGGTTGAATTCATCTTTTTATAAGCTTCTCGGATTTGCTCTATATCTTTTGAAGTAATTGCCTTATCCAGAACCTCAAAACGCGGTCTTAGTCGACTAACAAGCTTTTCTTTTTCAGCATCAAGATCTACTGGATTTTGCTCTTTCTCAAATGCAAGAAGAGCAGATGAAATCTGTGTCAGATTTTCCTCACTTATATCTCCTGTCAGAGCAAGTTTCTCTTTGACAACCTTTCCAGCTTCTGAATCAGCATGTTCTACTGTTTCAAAATCCATCGCCATTTCTCTAACTAGGGCCTTGGCTTCTGCCCGATTTCCATTTTTTAAAGCCTGAGAGGCATCCGTAATCTTTACAAAATAAGAACTCAGACTTTCCTTCGCACTAACTGGAGAAATAGCTAGCAAGAGAAAAGATAAAGCCAAGAAACAAATGTTAGTCTTCCAATAATTTCTGACCAATATAGCCTCCTTTCTCTATTCCACCAAAGCAGGCAAAAAGACCACTACCGATGTGTGTTACATACTCATTCATCTTGTCTGTAGCTCCGAGGTTGGTTTGAACCTTGACAAAATGATCTGGATCCTTTTGGAAAGAAATAAAGAGTAAACCCGTGTCAAATTGTCCAGTCTTTTCATCAATGCCATCTGAGTATGAATAGGATCGTCGTAAGAGTGGCTTATCTACCTCTTTGGCTAATCGAACATGCGAATCATCTGGTAAAAGACTCAAATCGACTTCATCAAACTCATTCTTCTTACCAAAGGGAGCGCCACTTTCCTTGTAGCGACCAAAGGTATTTTCTTGCTCTTCAAGATTGGTTCGATCCCAAGTATCGAGAAACATCTGGATGCGGCGAACAGCCATATAGGATCCATTTTCCATCCAGTCCTTGCTATCAGCCCAGACAACTCGGTCAAAATCCTTCTCTTTGGTCACATTAGCTGTTCCATCCTTGAAACCAAAAAGGTTACGTGGTGTCTCCAGACGATCTCCAATAGCAGCAAAACCAGATTGGCTCCAACGGAGAATCACCGCTTTTCTCCCTTTACGGATAAGGTTGCGAATAGCATGAAAAGCAACTTGCTCGTCATCTGCACAGGCTTGGATAACAATATCTCCCCCAGTATATTTTTCACGTAGTTGCTCTTTTGGGAAGGGAGGTAAATCCTTAAAAAGTTGAGGACGTTTTTGCTCTAATTTCATCTTTTTCAGGAAACTAGCAGATACACCAAAAGTCAGCGTTAAACGATGAGGATTTAGCCCCACGGTTTCTCCAGTGTCACTAGGTGGCAAGAGGGCATTCGGACCATCTTTTTTAACCAATTCCCCCTCGACCAACTTGGCACTATAATCCGTCCAATCCTTGAACAACTGGATAATCTTATCCTTATCTGTCGTATGCAAATCTAGAACAACAAAATAAATATTCTTCTGCATAGGGGTCGTGATACCCGCTTGGTGTTTCCCATAAAAGTCAATCTTTTCATTACCGTACGAGATTTTTTCCTGCTTGTCTAACCTAGGTGCTAAAAAAGCGGAGGCACCGGAGAGACCTAGAGCTAGTCCAGCACCTCCAATACCCGCTTTTTTTAGAAATTCTCGACGGTCCATTTTTTTCTCAAAAAAATTTTCGTCTTTCTTAGTCATACTGCTTATTCTCCATCAAGAAATTTGCCCATTTGTGATAGAGGTTCACCAAGTTTTGTCACGGCTTCAGCCAATTCCTTGGTGTCTTCTTTTGTTAAGTCTGTATAAAGTTTGTAGTGCTCCTTGTCCGTCATATGTTTGTCCAACAAGCTATTAACAGACTTGAAATCTGCTTCCAATTCTTTAACTAAATCAGCATCTGATTTTTCTAGTAAAGGTTTAAAGAGTTGGAAAATCTTCTCAGCACCTTCAATATTGGCACGGAAGTCATACAAGTCTGTATGAGAATAAATTTCTTCTTCACCTGTAATCTTGCTTGTCGCTACTTCATTAAGCAAGTCAACTGCTCCAGTCAACATAACCTTGTAGTCCACATCCACAGTTGCAATCTTAGCCTTCAATTCTTTGATATCATTGACTAGTTGATCGCCATAACTTTCAGTTCCCTTAGTTGTATTTTCTTCCCAAAGGATACGCTCGATACGGTGGAAACCTGACCAACCTTCCTCAGTCTTATTTTCATCTACGTAGTCAGCCAAACGAAAGTCAATCTTGACATCTGACTCACCAAAGCTTTCAGCAATCGGTTCTGAACGCTCATAAGACATACGAATCAGTGGATAAACCTTCTTAGCCTCTTCTAATTTGCCTTCTTTCAACAGTTTGACAAAGCCTTCCGTATCTGTCAAAAGTTTATCAATTTGCTCTTGTACAAAATTCTTATAGTCAGCAGTAGCCTTATCAAGCATTTTTTGCTTGTCTTCAGACAAGGCTGTTACCTTAGAGGAATCACTTGTGTTGCTTGGCTGAGATTGATTATTAGCACAAGCAGTCAATAGCAAGGCTGAAGATAAAAGGACAAAACCTAGTTTTTTCATTGTATACTCCTATTGGTTCAGAAGACCCGAATTTATTTTACGCTCTATTATAACATGTATTTCCTCATTTTTCAATAAATTGTCAGAAAATTTAATGTTAGCTATCTAAAACTAATAATAGACTTTTAATCCTAAAATTGTTAAAATAAAAAGGAAAATAATAGAAAAAGGAAACTGTAAACCGCCATGATGAACATGCAAAACATGATGCGCCAAGCACAAAAACTTCAAAAACAAATGGAACAAAGCCAAGCAGAACTCGCTGCCATGGAATTTGTAGGAAAATCTGCTCAGGACCTTGTCCAAGCGACCTTAACTGGTGACAAAAAAGTTGTCAGCATTGACTTTAACCCAGCAGTTGTAGATCCAGAAGATCTCGAAACACTTTCAGATATGACTGCTCAGGCGATTAACGCTGCACTTGAACAAATTGATGAAACGACTAAGAAGAAACTAGGGGCTTTCGCTGGAAAATTGCCTTTCTAATCCACAAAAAAAGAGAAACATCTGTTTCTCTTTTTTTCTTAGAAATCAAAGAATTCCATTGCTTTCTTTAAGAGTAATTCCGTATATTCCGGATCGTCTTGAGCCATTGTGACTTGTGATTGGACCATTTCAAGATCATCAGTAATCATACCATCTGCACCGAGACGAACTGCTTTATCAAATGCCTCCGAACCATTTACGGTCCAAACATAGAGTCTCTGATCAGTTGTCCAGAGTTTATTGACAAAGTATTCATCCAAAGTCGAGTACTCCATCGTGTAACCAGTTGCCTTGGTTCTTGGGAAGATACTGTTATAGGGAAGAATAAAGTAAACTGGAATTTCAGAATCATAAGTCAACACTTTATCAATCACATGATAGTCTAGTGATTGCATCTGATGCCCATATTTCTTGATAGTCGCTCCATACTTTTCGAGGAAATGGTCCATCATTTGCGGACTATCTTTTTTACTGGTCTTAATCTCAATCAGCAATTTTTGGTTTAAGGCATTTGCACGCTCTAAATAGGCATCAAAGCTTGAAATCTTTGTTTGATAACCATTCTCGTAAATATCTGTATTTGTTAATTCATCCAGAGTCAAATCTTGCGGTGTAGCATTAATACCTGTTAAATTTTTGAGGTTAGCATCGTGCATCATCACGAACTGACCGTCTTTCGTTTCCTGCACATCCATTTCGATGAGATCTGGTTTTAGTTGAGCTGTTTTTTCTAAAGACTGCACAGTATTTTGAACACCGTTTTCATTACTTACTCCTCTGTGCGAAATCACTAAAGGTGTATTGGTATCCGGAGATTCCAGATAAACGTAGCCTTCTATGGCAAAAATGATACTTGCACACCCCATGACACCCCATCTCATCAGATGATCTTTCTTTCTCCTTGGCATGATCTCCAACTCCTCTCCTGTCAGGAAGGAAACAAACTTCACTAGGAAATAAGTCAAGGTCATGTAATGGAAATTTTTAATCAAGACAAAATTAATCACACCGAGAATCAAGGATTCTTTTTGAGTTAGATTATCCATCACTGCTTGCGCAAAAAGCAAGGGAATTAACAAACCAAAGAAGAAGAAATAGGTTTTAATGATAATGAGTAAAAGATGCCAAGAGAAGAAAAGAACGTTTTTCTTCGTCTTTTGGAGACTATATTTCACACTTTCTCTTACTGTCTTTCTTTCAAAGAGAATCTTAGGCAGGGCAAACATAAATCTGACAGAAATATAGAGTAAGATCCAAGCGGATGCTATGAAAATCAGTCCTACCAGCCAATGCTTACCTTCCCAATAATTCACAATAAAATCCGGGATAATAATTTTGTTGAGGTAATAGATTTTTAAGATCTTACGGATGAACGGGAAAAGCATAGCAATGTAAAAAAAGACAAAAGCCATCTTACAAAAGCTCAATCGCTTAACGAATAGAAAGCTCTGGTGAAATACTTTTCTACTGTACTCAATTAAAGTTCTCTTTTCATGATAGAGAAGGTGACGAGCCCCGATAAACAAAAGACAGATCTGGAAATAGGCAACCAGGAGATTGATTGCAATTAAGATAAGAAAGGCTAAACTGATAAAAGGCGAGCCTTGTATAATCGCCCAAAAGTTATTGTAGGAGATAAACAAGTAACCAGTTTGTCTCAGAAGCATGCCAGCAATCCATGAATTCAATGGTAGCCAGACAAACTCAACCATCATAAATATCAAGAAAAATAGAAATAAAATCTTATCTAGGTTATAGTATATCTTCCTAAAACCTAGCTTTTTAGGTTTTTCAGGTTTCATAGGCACTCCTAGTCTAAAAATTGGGATAAATCTAAGCCACCGAAAGGATTATTCATAGAAAAACTACTCTGGTCATCTATTAATAGCTTTCCTTCATCCGATTCCAAAAAAGCTTCGTAAACACGCGCCGTCATGCGGGCATCCTCTAAACTGTTATGAGACTTCCCGTGAAAGCCTAAAAAATTCGCTACAGTTTGCAATTTAAGGTTGGCTATCCCGTGTAAGTCAGAACTACGACGTTCAAAAGCCTCTTCATATAGATCAACCTTATACTGGTCACGATAATCAATACCATGCTCCAAGAGAATAGGCAAATCACTCTTAGCTGCATTGTAACCAACGATAGGTAAGTCGCCAACAAATGCCTGAAAGTCCTTTAAAACTTGTTCTACCTTTGGCGCATCTTTCAAGGTTTCAGCCGTGATTCCAGTCAAACCATTGATAAAACTCTTTAAAGGGGCTGTAGTATGAACATAAGAGTCAAAAGCAGCACTTTCTTGTCCATCTTGAAAGCGGACTGCTGATACTTGAATTAAATGGGTGACCCCCTCGTGTTGATTGAATTCCAAATCAAAGGCGATATAATCTCTTAATTTTTCCATTATTTACCTCAATTACTACCCAAACTAAACTATAAATAATAAAAGAAGCCATTAGGTTAGTGAGTAACCCAAACAGCTTCTTTATTTTCCTCCAAAAAGGCGAGCAAAAAAGCCTTTTTTGGTTGCTTGGACTTCTTCTTTTGCTTGGTCCAACTCGAGTTTCAAGGTTTCTTGATCCTTCATCGCTTGAAGAGTTAACTGTTGCTGTTGGTCCAACTGTTTGTCCTTTTCAGCAATCTGGCGGTCTTTAATGCGCATCTGTTCATCTTTTTCTGATAACTGGCGGTCTTTTGCCTTGAGCTGCTCATACAAACGAAGAATTTCAGCATTTTTCTCATCGACCAAGATTTCCATCAGTTCACGTTGTTTGACATCATCACTGACTGGTTCATCTTCAAAAATCGTTTTTTTATAAATTTCTTCTAGCTTAATCAAGCCACTTCGAGTAACAACAGTTACACCTTTGTCGTTCTTTTTCGTGTCCTCTTCTGGAAGTTCTTTGACACGGTTGTTGATTGCTTGACGAGATAGTCCTAAGACCTCTGCAATCTCACTGACGGTCATTTCAATACTCATAATATCCTCTGAAACGTTTTCTAGCTTTTCTTTATTTAAATCTTATCATAAGCTAGATAAACTGTCAAATTTCCGCTTAATCCAAGGCCTTTAAAAAGGCTAGTAAGACTTGGGCAGAACGACGTCCAGCTTCGATAATGAACTCATCAAAAGAGATTGAGGCCTCGTGATTGGCATTGTCACTCATGGCACGAATGACTAGGAAAGGTAGGCCAAGAGCCTGAGCTGCTTGTGCAATAGCAGCCCCTTCCATTTCAACTGCTAACACATCAGGAAAGTGGGATTTGATACTAGCAATCTTATCATCTCCAGCTATAAAACTGTCCCCTGTAGCAATCAATCCTAGGTGCCAGTTCTGTTCTAATTTAGATAAATTCTCTTTAATCCTAGCGATAAAGTTCTTATCGGATTCAAAGTAAAGAGGTTGACCAGCCATTTGGCCATAAGCATAACCAAAAGCAGTCACATCCACATCATGGTAAGCCAACTTATCCGCAATCACTACATCTCCCACAGCAATCCCTTCGGCAAGAGCACCTGCTGATCCTGTATTGATGATAGCTTCTACCTGAAAATGGTCAGCTAGAATAGCTACACTCATAGCCGACATGACCTTTCCAATCCCACTCTGAACTAGAACGACTTCTGTATTGACAACAGAGCCAGTGTAGTAAGTATTTCCAAGGACTTGGACTTCTTTAGGTTTGTCCAAATTCTGAGTCAAATGTAGGAGTTCTTCTGGCATGGCAGCAATGATTCCAATTTTCATTTCAAGTCCTTTCAATTACAAGAGTTTCATCGCTAAAATTAACAAAATCAAAAGTAGGATAACTGCAAACAAGATGCGATTGAGTTTCGAATTAAAAACATTTCTCTTGGTATTCTCAATGCGGCGACTCTTATGAATCGTTGGCTCTACTTCGATTGTAAGTGTATCTTGACTAAAACCGTGGTCTCTAGAGCGTGAATAACCAAAATGTTGTGAAGATGTTGGTAGGATCTTTGTTTCCTCATCATCTTGAAGAGGTGGTCCTGAGATTTTCTCACCACGATTGGCACGTTCAATCATTTCGTCTGTTAATAAAGGTTTTCCCATGGGTTGCTCCTCTATTTCTTTTGTAGTTCCCAGTACTGAATCGCCATAATGGTCTTGGCATCACAGATATGACCTGACTGGATCAGGTTCTTGGCTTCCTCTAGACTTACTTCTAGGACTTCCAAGGTTTCATCATCATCTTGTGGGCGAGGATTTTCCACCTTGATCAAATCACTAGCAAGGTAGAGTTTTAGTTTTTCATTACAAAATCCAATCGCAGAATAGAAATCGTATAAGAGTTCTAACTTTGCTGTGTAGGCAACCTCTTCTTCTAATTCCCGAAGAGCTGCTGCCATTGGATCCGCATTTTCACCAAGTTCTAGTTTACCAGCAGGAATCTCATAAGAAACAGCCTCGATGGCCTTCCGATATTGCTTAACAAGTACAATTTTATCCTCAGCTGTCACAGCTAGAACACAAACAGCTCCATTGTGAAAAATTAAATCACGTTGGGCAGTACCTTTGCCTTCTGGCAGTTCTACCTGATCTTGCACCAGTTTGAAAATAGGACCTTGATAGATTTCCTTCCGACTAATCGTTTTTTCTTCAAATTCCATGACAAACTCCTACTGGTTCTTCGGATGATGAGGTAAGCGTGTTGCGTACTCATCTTTATTAACTTGTCGTCCACGGCCGATAGCAATGGCATCAGCAGGAACATTCTTGGTAATAGTTGAACCCGCTCCAACCAGAGAATTATCCCCAAGTTCTACAGGAGCAATAATAGTTGAGTTTGAGCCAACAAAGACATTATTGCCAATGACAGTTTTGTATTTATTTTTGCCATCGTAGTTGACTGTAATAGTTCCTGCACCAAAATTAACGTTGCTACCCACTTCACAGTTTCCAATATAAGTCAAATGACCCGCCTTGGTATTTTCACCGATTGAAGATCCTTTTACTTCAACAAAGTTTCCAATGTGAACTTGAGAAGCAAGACTTGAGCCTGGACGAATATGGGCATAAGGACCGATTGTCACACCATCTGCAACTGTACTTTCCTCAATCATAGAGTTGGTAATCACGGCTCCAGCTCCAACGGTACTATCTACGATATAAGTTCCATTTGTTAAAATAGTCTCCGCACCAATCTTCGTTTGACCTTTCAAGGTAACGTTGGCTTCAATTTGTACCTCCGGAGCAATCTCAACATCAATGTCGATGTATGTTGCTTCAGGATTGACAAAGCTAACACCATTAACCATGTGCTTTTGATTGATACGACGACGCATCACTGCTTCCGCAGTCGCAAGAGCCACACGGTCATTTACCCCAAGACTTTCATCAAAATCTTTGAGAGTATAGGCGCCAACCTTCTCACCCGCATTACGGAAAATACCAATCACGTCAGTAATATAGTACTCACCTTGGGCATTGTTGGTGTTGATGTTTTTAAGAGCTTCAAAAAGACGTTCATTGTCAAATACATAAGTTCCTGTATTGATTTCCTTGATTTGCTTTTCAAAGTCAGAGGCATCTTTTTGCTCAACAATACGAAGAACTTCTGCGTTATCGTTGCGGACAATTCGACCATATCCAAAAGGATCAGCTGCTTCAGCTGTTAAAATAGTTGCCACATTTTTGTGGTTGATATGGAAATCCAAGAGGTTTTTCAAACTTTCACCTGTGATCAGAGGAGTATCCCCAGCGATAACCAAGGTGTGGCCAGTACGATTTTGGAGAATAGGCTCCGCCATCATGACAGCATGCCCAGTTCCTAGTTGTTCTGATTGGGTAACAAAGTCTGTCTGACCAGCCAATACTTGCTCAACTAGCTCAGCCTTGTGACCAACTACAGTGACTGTTTTTTCAGGTTGAATAGCACCAACACTACGAAAAACATGTTCTAACATCGAAATTCCAGCTACTTTATGAAGTACCTTTGGAAGATCTGATTTCATGCGAGTACCTTTACCCGCTGCTAAAATAATGGCATAATTTGACATAATCTTCTCTTTTCTCTAGAAATTCCCTTATATTATACCATAATTTAGTTTCTTAGGAGTAAACAAACAGAGAAATAGGGAAAAGACGCCCATTTATTCACTTTTTTCGATGTTTTCTTTGATTTTTTTATCTATTTACGTTAAACTATTTAGATATGAGAAAAAAGATTCATCCAGCTATTATTTTTACTTTATTTACTATATTTATAGCTATTTTGATCCTCAATAGACCAACTTATGAAGACCATCCTGTCAAGTCAAAACCCAATGCAGTCCAGGTTGAAAATCAGGCCTTGCATAATCTTGACAAACCTATCATTGATGTCTCTGGTTGGCAAAGACCTGAGGAAATCAACTACGATACCTTGTCTCAAAATATTTCTGGTGTTATTGTTCGCGTCCACAATGGGGCTCAACATACTGAAAAAAATGATGCGGCTTATGCCAATGGTATCGATAAAGCCTATAAAAGTCATATTACAGAATTTCAAAAGCGTAATGTCCCAGTTGGAGTCTATGCCTATCTAGCTAGCCCCAGCAAGGAAGAAATGGAAAAAGCTGCTGAGGTTTTCTACAACGCTGCTTCTCCATACAACCCTAGTTACTACTGGCTTGATGTTGAAGAGAAAACAATGTCTGATATGAACGAAGGTGTTGAAGCTTTTAGGGCTAAACTAGAATCCCTTGGCGCCAAAAATATCGGAATTTACATCGGTGTTTATTTTATGCAAGAACACAGTATCAATACAGATAAGTTCACTGCTGTCTGGATTCCATCCTATGGAACAGATTCTGGTTACTTTGAAACCACGCCTAATACTGATTTAGACTATGACCTCCATCAATATACTTCAAAAGGAAGAATTGCTGGATTTGAACATCATTTAGATATTAATCTCATTTCTACCTTGAAGGAAAAAGAAGAAACCTTCAGAAAACTATTTTTAAGACCATAAAACAAGTGAAAATTGCTCTCTTTTTCACTTGTTTTTTCATTTTCTTCTCGTCTGTGTTATAATTGATAGAATAGAGAAAGAATTTTATGAAATTGAGGATTTTATGATGTTTTCATGGATTGCAAGAGTTATTAAGGGAATCGTCATCGCCTTAGGATTTATCCTACCTGGAATTTCTGGCGGTGTTCTGGCAGCTATTTTGGGAATTTACGAGCGAATGATTAGCTTTCTAGCTCATCCTTTTAAGGATTTTAAAGAGAATTTCCTATACTTTATCCCAGTAGCAATCGGGATGTTGCTAGGCATTGGTTTGTTTTCTTATCCAATTGAGTATCTGCTAGAAAATTACCAAGTCTATGTTTTATGGAGTTTTGCTGGAGCTATCATCGGTACAGTTCCTAGCCTCCTTAAAGAATCTACTCGAGAATCTGATCGTGATAAGATCGACCTAGTCTGGTTCTGGGCCACCTTTATCCTTTCGGGTGTCGGGCTATACGCACTAAATTTTGTTGTTGGGTCTCTTAGTGCCAGTTTCGCTAGTTTCATCTTAGCGGGTGCTCTGTTGGCACTAGGTGTCTTGGTACCTGGTTTAAGTCCGTCAAATCTACTCTTGATTTTGGGACTCTATGCTCCTATGCTAACTGGTTTTAAAACCTTTGATTTATTTGGAACCTTCCTTCCTATTGGGATTGGTGCAGGTGCAACCCTCATCATTTTTTCAAAATTAATGGACCACGCCTTGAACAACTACCACTCCCGTGTTTATCACTTTATTATTGGAATTGTGCTATCAAGCACCCTCTTGATTTTGATTCCAAATGCTGGAAGTGCTGAAAGTATCCAATACACTGGACTTTCTATCGTGAGTTATGTTCTCATCGCCTTCTTCTTTGCACTTGGCATTTGGCTTGGTATCTGGATGAGTCAGTTGGAGGATAAGTATAAGTAATGGCAAAAAAAGTAAAGATTAAAAAAACTCTTGTCGAGCAAATCTTAACCAAAGCAGGGATTGAACACACAGGGATTCAAATAAACGCGCTTGAGGGTGAACTTCCTTCGGAATATGATCGAACACATATCTTTAAAACCTTGGCTCTACTGGGAGACAAGACAGGCCCAATCATCGGAATCGTCCCCATAACAGAACACCTCGCTGAGAAAAAACTAGCAAAGGTTTCTGGTAATAAAAAAGTAAGTATGATTCCTCAAAAAGATCTGGAAAAAACGACAGGCTATATTCATGGGGCTAATAACCCCGTCGGCATTCGCCAAAAACACAATTATCCCATTTTTATTGATCAGACTGCTTTGGATTTGGACCAAATGATTGTCTCTGCTGGAGAAGTCGGGCACAGTATTATCATCCGACCTCAAGATTTAGCCAGCTTTGTAAAAGCAGATTTTGCTGATCTCTTGGAGGAAAACAACTGATGAAACTCTATTTTGTTCGTCATGGTCGAACTGTCTGGAATCTTGAAGGACGTTTTCAAGGCGCTAGCGGCGACTCTCCCCTTCTTCCAGAGTCCATTGACATACTAAAACAACTTGGCCAGTATCTCAAGGAAATTCCTTTTGATACGATTTATTCTAGTGATTTACCCAGAGCCGTTAAATCTGCTGAAATTATCCAAAGTCAACTCCAGGCCCCTTGTCCTTTAAAGAGCATTCCTGACCTACGTGAATGGCAACTTGGCAAACTAGAGGGATTAAAAATCGCTACGCTCAATGCCATCTACCCGCAACAAATCAAGGCCTTTCGCTCTAATCTAGCTCAGTTTGATACGAGGATGTTTGAAGCCGAATCTCTCTACTCTACGACTCAGCGAACCATTCAGTTTATCAAATCTCTGAAAGAAAGTTCGGCTGAAAGAATTTTGATTGTCGGGCATGGGGCAAATCTCACTGCTAGCCTGCGTACACTCTTAGGCTATAAAGAGGCTCACCTCCGCAAAGATGGAGGCTTGGCCAATGCTAGTCTGACAATTTTAGAAACTGATGATTTTGAATCCTTCACTCTGGAAAGATGGAATGACACTTCCTATCAAGAAAAATAATGGAACTTGATCTTAATAGTCAAGTTCTTTTTAGTTTTCAAAGAATATCCGTGAATTTCTCTGCTATTTATGATAAAATGGGAGTATCGCAAAAAATGACTCATCGTATCAAATTTTGAGTAAAATTAGGAGGAACCCATGTCTACAGAACATATGGAAGAACTAAATGACCAGCAGATCGTTCGCCGTGAAAAAATGGCTGCGCTCCGTGAACAAGGAATCGATCCCTTCGGAAAACGTTTTGAACGTACTGCTAACTCTCAAGAACTAAAAGACAAATTTGCAGAACTTGATAAAGAACAATTACATGAACTAAATGAAACTGCTACTATCGCTGGACGCTTAGTAACTAAACGTGGTAAAGGGAAAGTTGGCTTTGCCCATCTCCAAGATCGTGAAGGTCAAATTCAGATTTACGTTCGTAAAGATGAAGTCGGTGAAGAAAACTACGAAATCTTCAAAAAGGCTGACCTCGGTGACTTCCTCGGTGTCGAAGGAGAAGTCATGCGTACGGATATGGGTGAACTCTCTATCAAGGCAACACACATCACTCACTTGTCTAAAGCACTTCGCCCACTTCCTGAGAAATTCCACGGTTTGACAGACGTTGAAACCATCTATCGTAAACGTTACCTTGACTTGATTTCTAATCGTGAAAGCTTTGAACGTTTTGTCACTCGTTCAAAAATCATCTCTGAAATTCGTCGTTACCTTGACCAAAAAGGTTTCCTTGAAGTGGAAACACCTGTTCTCCACAACGAAGCTGGGGGCGCTGCTGCTCGTCCATTTATCACTCACCACAATGCCCAAAATATCGATATGGTACTTCGTATCGCGACTGAGCTTCACTTAAAACGTCTTATCGTTGGTGGTATGGAACGTGTCTATGAAATTGGTCGTATCTTCCGTAACGAAGGTATGGATGCTACACATAACCCTGAATTCACTTCAATCGAGGTTTACCAAGCTTATGCAGATTTCCAAGATATCATGGACTTGACGGAAGGTATTATCCAACACGCTGCTAAGGCAGTTAAGGGTGATGGTCCAGTTAACTATCAAGGTACTGAAATTAAGATCAATGAACCATTTAAACGTGTTCACATGGTAGATGCTATCAAGGAAATTACTGGTGTAGACTTCTGGCAAGACATGACTTTCGAGGAAGCTAAATCTATCGCTACTGAGAAGAAAGTTCCAGTTGAAAAACATTACACTGAAGTTGGTCACATCATCAATGCCTTCTTTGAAGAATTTGTCGAAGAAACCTTGATCCAACCAACCTTTGTCTATGGACATCCAGTAGCAGTATCTCCACTTGCCAAGAAAAATCCTGAAGACGAACGCTTTACTGACCGTTTCGAGCTCTTCATCATGACCAAGGAATACGGTAATGCCTTTACTGAGTTGAACGATCCAATCGATCAACTTAGCCGTTTCGAAGCCCAAGCTAAAGCTAAAGAACTTGGGGACGATGAAGCGACTGGTATCGACTACGATTACATCGAGGCCCTTGAATACGGTATGCCACCGACTGGTGGTTTGGGAATCGGTATCGACCGCCTCTGCATGCTCCTCACAGATACAACTACTATCCGTGATGTATTGCTTTTCCCAACAATGAAATAAGCTCTTATCCTCTGGCCATTGTCAGAGGATTTTTAATATCAAAAGAGACTGAGATAAACTCAGTCTCTTTTTCTTATTCTTGATTTTTAACCTGACTAGTTGCCACATCTTCTCCAAACCATTTTTGACTGATCTCCTGGAACTTCCCTTCTTTGTATAGTGATACAAAGGCTTGGTTCAAGGCATCTAGCAACGTTTTATCAGCAGGTCTAACACCCACTGCAAAGGCTTCGCTTTCAAATCCAGCTGAAAAGACATTGTAGTCATTTAATATCCCTTCAGACTGGAGATAATAATTGGCATATACCCTGTCAATCAACAAGGCATCAATCCGATCATTTTTCAAATCAATTAAGGCTTCATTGAAACTTTGGTATTGGTTGGCCTTCTGGTCTTTCACTCGATTCTTGAGTAGTTCTGGTTGTCCTTCAAAATTCAAATAGCCAGAAGATCCAGCCTGGGCCCCTAAAACTTTGTCAGTCATATCCTGAACTGAGTGGATATTTTGAGACTTTTTAGAGACCAAAACTTGTTGATTTTCCATGTAAGGAATGGTAAAAGCAACCTTCTCTTTCCGTTCATCTGTTGCTGTATAGCCATTCCAGATGGCATCAATGGTACCATTTTGTAGTTCGGTTTCTTTCATATCCCAGTCGATGGGTTGAAATTTAATCTGAATTCCTAGCTTTTCAGAAACAGCTTGGGCTAGGTCGATATCAAAGCCCGCATACTGGCCATTCTTTTCCTCAAATCCCATGGGAACAAAGGTATTGTCAAAGCCAATGGTAATGCTTCCCTGTTTTTGATATTTGGCCCAATTATCCTGATTTGGATCACTTGCCTTCTGAGTACAAGCTGTCAGGAAGAAGCTAAAGAACAGAGCAAGTACAAGGGCAATTTTCTTTCTCTTCATAGGCACCTCCTACTTTGGATCAACCTTAAGGATCTGATCAGCAATGTTTTCCGCGAACTGAAGATCGTGGGTTACAACAATCTGAGTCATGCCACGCTCTTTATTTTGAAGGATAAGTTTTTCCACTTCCAATCGCAACTCTGGATCTAAGGCTGATGTAGGCTCATCATATCCAATAATTTCTGGGTTTATCATCATGGCGCGCGCTAAGGCCACCCGTTGTTTTTGCCCACCTGAAAGTGAGAATGGAAAGGCATCTGCATGTCCAGCTAACCCAAGTTGTTCTAACAAACCACGCGCCTTCTTCTCAACAACTTCCTTCTCCATGCTCATCTTTTTTATGGGCGACAAGGTTAAGTTATCTAGAACTGACAAATGCGGAAAGAGTTGAAAATCTTGGAAAACAAATCCCAGAAGATTGCGCTTTTCTAGCTCGTCTATAGCTAGCGATTCTCCGTTATAGTAGATTTCCCCTGAATCGATGGTTTCCAACCCAGCTAGCATACGTAATAGGGTTGTCTTTCCGCCTCCTGATGGACCTACGATTGCAAGGATTTGCTTTTCAGGAATTGATAGGCTGAAGTTGGTTAAGATTTGTTTGCCAGCAAAGGCCTTGTTAATGTTTCGTAATTCTAACATAGCAATCCTCCTATCTGTAATAGCTGTACTTCTTCTCAAGTTTTTTCGCTACAATGGTTACAAGACCAATCATAATCAAATAAATCGCCCCGGCTAAGAACATAGGAACAAGACTAGCATCTCGATTGGCTGCTGTACGACTAGCTAAAATCAAATCTGAAATCCCAAGGGCATAGACTAAAGAAGTATCCTTGACCAAACTCATAATTTCATTAAAGACACTCGGCAAGACAATCTTTGTCACCTGAGGAAGAATGATATAACGAACTGTTGCAACCGGACTAAACTTCAACACTTTTGCAGCCTCGTACTGTCCTTTCGGAATAGTCTCAATACCGCCCCGAAAGATTTCTGCAAAGTAGGCTGCATAGTTTAATACAAAAGCAATCACGGCTGCAGGAAGACGATCCAAACGAATGCCTATACTAGGGAGCACATAGTAAATAAAGATTAATTGCAAGAGCAAGGGAGTCCCTCGCATCACCCAAATATAAAGGTCAATTAGATAATGGAGGGGGTTCCAGCGGACTTGTAAAGCAAAGGCAACGACAATACCCAAAGGAATTGAAAAGATCAAGACCAGAGCAAAGACTTGAATTGTCATATTTGCACCGTTCAATAAACTCGGTAAAATCTCGAATAGATAAGACATACTACACCTCCTAAAAATAATTATTCCTATTATAGCATAAATAAACAATTTAGCAAGAGAAATAGATAAAAATTCTATTATTTTCAGAAAAAGAAAAACTGTATCTATCAAAAATGATGAGATACAGTTTTGTATTCTAACAAAGTTTAAAGTATTTCCAGGAGTTCTTGCATTTGAACATCATCTGGAACGAGTTTTAAATAAGCTTCAGCTTGCACTTTGGCTTCTTCAAAATACCCAAATTCACGCAAAAGATAAGTATACTGCTCCAGAAACTCAGGATTATCCTTAAGGTCAGACGATAGTTCCTGATAGAGCTCATATGCCTTATCTAAATCCTCAATTTCCTGATAAGAACGGGCAATCATCCACTTGGTCAAGAGATTTTCAGGTTCTTGACTTTGGAGAGCGATGATATCTTCGTACCGCTCTTGTTCCATATAAATGGTTGTAAGGCGAAGGAAAATTTCTTCTGTATCCTCTGCATCTTCTTTTGCAGTAAGAAGAAACTGCTCAGCACCACTAGGATCATGCAATTCATACGAAAACTGTGAAGCAGCTAGTAAGAGCCGAGTTTCAAATGGATTTTTCTCCAAACCTTGTTTAGCGATACGAAGGGCCTCTTCCACCTGATGTTCCTTATGCAAAGCTTGACTATAACCATATTCATATCCTTCAAAATCAGGTGAAATGGTATCAATCTGCTTAAAGTAAAGAACAGATTTTTGATACTCTTCTTGGTCAAAGTAAAGACTAGCCAGTTCAAAGGCAGTTTGGTCATCGTATTCTAATTCTAAAGCTTTTTCTAAGAATTCAGTTGCAGCTTCAAACTTACCTAACTGAGCATAAGCGTAGCCAATTCGCTGATAGGTTGAGATACCCGTTTGCTCATAGATAGAGCGATTGTCTAATTGAGCATAACCCTGAATAGCTTCCTGATAATTTTCTAGCTCGCTATCCAACTCTGCCAAACCGAAGATTAAGAGTGGAGCCTCTGAGTAGTTCAGGGCTTCCAGTAACTTTTCACGCGCTACATCTGTCAATCCTTCCAACTGATAGAGGTCTGCCTTCAAGGCCAAGGCCGATACGTACCAGTCACTTTCGGGTGTGATTTCCTCAAGGTAAGCAAAGGCTTCCTCAACATTGCCATCCTCACTAGCAATGCTTGCTAGGTTCAGATTCGCTTCTGGAAATTCTGCCACAATTTTTAGATAGATTTCCTTGGCTTGTGGATAAAAGCCAATTCCCTCAAGATAATTTGCTAATTCGTAGAGAACTTCGGTTGAATCAGTTTCAAGCGCTTTGCGAAAATACTGATCTGCTTTACTTAAATCCTGTTCATCCAAAGCCTGGAGCATGCGTTGACTATTGTTCACTCTTGATTTCCTCCCCTTCTTCTTCATACAAACCGCTGACTTTCTTATACCAGTTAAAGATAGCTGAGATAACGACCTTGGCAGAAGCGTAGACAGGAATTCCCAGCAAGACTCCCCAAATACCAAACATAGACCCTGAAGTTAGGAGAACAAAGAGGACATTGATGGGATGGATGTTTAGCTGACTACCTAAAATAAGCGGAGAAACGAAGCGACCTTCAATCGTTTGTTCAACAATAAAGACAATGACAACTTTCAAGAGCATGACAGGTCCTGCTATCAAGCCCAAAACCAAAGCAGGCAACATCGCTAGAAAACTACCTAGATAAGGTACTAGATTAAGGATACCAGCCGTGATCCCCAGAGTTACAGCATATCTGAGACCAATAATCTTAAAGAAGATAATAAACATAATTGCCACGATAATAGCAACTGTAACCTGCCCTCTAACATAGTTTGATAACTGTTTATTAACATCTGACAAAACTTGTCCGACAGGTTCTTTTAACTTGCTTGGGATGAATTTAGTTAGGTAATCCCGCAAACCTTTCCCATCTCTCAAAAGATAAAAGAGCATGAAGGGTACGATAATAACCGCTACAATGACTTGGGAAACACTACTGATAAAGGCGCTAACCCAGTTAACAGCTTGAGAAGAGATTTTGCTCGCCCATATCGTCGCTTCACTAGAAACATTGGCAAGAACCTGCTCCAACTGCGGTCTAAAATCATCTGGCAAGCGTTTAGTTACAAGGTCATTGATCACCTTATCAGCATCTTCCAGGTATGTCGGCACATTCTTCGCAAAATTTAAAACCTGACGTTGCAGATTAGGAATAGCGACTGCCAGCCCCCAAATGATAAAAAGTCCAATAATGACAAAAACAATACTAATGGCAAGTACACGATTGATCTTGTGCTTCTCCATCCAGTCAACAATTGGATTGAGGAGGTAATAAAGTAAACCAGATAAAATAACTGGCAACATGACAACTCCTAGAAAATCCAAAACTGGTAAAAAGATAAAACTAATCTTACTTAGAATAAAAATATTTAGCCCCAGTAACAAGGTTACTAAAAATACAGTGATGGCTTTATTATCTAAAAACCACTTAAAAAACCAAGATAGGCTAAAATGTTTCTCTTTATGTTCCATAAATACATCCTTTCTGTCGTTCTCTCATTATACCATTTTTAGACTAAAATAACTCTTTTTTAAAGTGCTTACATGAATGAATCTAGTGCTTCATGACTGCCATTTTGTGGTATAATGAACTTATCATTATTAAGAGGTATGGACATGAAAGAAACTGTTTATTTTGGAACTTACACTCGTCGCTTATCTAAAGGGATTTACAAGGCAGATTTTGATACAAAAACAGGCCAGCTTGCAAATCTTGAACTCTTTGCTGCTGAACCAAGTCCGACCTACCTTGCCTTTGACCAACAGCAACACTTATACACCGTAGGGAGCCAGGATGGCTTAGGTGGAATCGCTGCATACAAGACAGATGGCGCTTTGCTAAATCATGTGGTTGAAGAAGGCGCTCCCCATTGTTATGTGGCAGTGGATGAAAAGCGTGGTCTCGTTTATGGGGCCAACTATCATAAAGGTCAAGTTCTGGTTTATAAACGTCAAACGGATGGTAGCCTCATCCAAACGGATCTAGATCAGCATAGCGGACAAGGTCCTCATGAAAACCAAACTTCCCCACATGTACACTTTACAGATCTAACACCTGACCAGTATCTCGTCACCTGTGATCTAGGAACGGATGAGGTAACGACCTACGATGTTAGTCCAGAAGGAAAACTAAGTAAGCTCCACACTTATCACGGCCAAGCTGGAGCAGGTGCTCGCCACATCGTTTTCCACCACCACTATAAGATTGCCTATCTCATCTGCGAACTTAATAGCACTATCGAGGTCTTGATTTATGATGGGGTCGGTGAATTTGAACGCATGCAAGTCATTTCAACCTTACCAGATGGATACGAAGGCTTCAATGCTACTGCTGCCATTCGTCTTTCAAAAGATGGCAAATACCTCTATGCATCTAACCGAGGTCATGATTCCATTGCAGTCTATACAATCCTCGCTGATGGTAGCTTGGAATTATTAGAGATTGTACCAAGTCATGGTAAAAATCCACGTGATTTCGACCTAACTCCTGATCAAGAGTTTCTCATTGCTGTTCATCAAGATTCTGATAACGCAACCGTCTTTAAACGCAATCCTAAAAGTGGTCGTCTTGCAGAACTTTCTAACGACTTTCATGTCCCTGAAGCAGTCTGCATCAACTTCCCACATTAAAAAAAATGAACTTGAGTTTCAAGTTCATTTTTTTATAGTCTATTTCCGACATTGATACGGTTGATAGCACGTTGCAATGCGATTTTTGCACGACGCTCTTGATCAATCAAATGCTTGTCATGGGCCTCTTCGATTTCTCGTTCAGCTCGAAGTTTCGCGCGTTCTGCACGACTGATATCAATATCACGAGCGCGTTCTGCTGAGTCTGCTACAATAGTAATGATATCATTAGCAATCTCGATAATTCCTCCGTTCACTGCAATCCAGTTCACATGAGTATCATCATCGATACGTTTTACCTTCACTTCATCAACCGCTAAAACCGCTATCATATTTTCATGTCGTGGCAAGATCCCCATCTCACCATCCAGAGTTCGTACCGATACAAAGCTGGCATGGTGATCATAGACGAGGCCATCTGGTGTCACGATCTGGACAGTTAAATGAGCCATAGATCACCTCTTAAAATCCCATTTTTTCTGCCTTAGCAATGACGTCTTCGATTGAACCGACACCACGGAAGGCATCTTCTGGTAACTGGTCGTGTTTTCCTTCAAGGATTTCCTTAAAGCCACGAACTGTTTCCGCTACTGGCACATAAGAACCAGGTTGACCAGTAAATTGTTCGGCAACGTTGAAGTTCTGTGACAAGAAGAACTGGATACGACGGGCACGTGCAACCAAGGTCTTTTCTTCATCAGAAAGTTCATCCATACCAAGGATAGCAATGATGTCTTGCAATTCATGGTAACGTTGAAGGACACGTTTGACTTCCGCAGCAACTGCATAGTGCTCCTCACCAACAATCTCAGGTGCCAAGGCACGAGAGCTTGAAGCCAACGGATCAACGGCTGGGTAGATACCCAACTGTACCAACTTACGTTCCAAGTTTGTGGTTGAATCCAAGTGAGCGAAGGCCGTTGCTGGCGCTGGGTCAGTATAGTCATCCGCTGGCACATAGATAGCTTGGATAGAGGTTACAGAACCCTTCTTGGTTGATGTGATACGTTCTTGCAATTGACCCATTTCCGTAGCAAGGGTTGGTTGATAACCAACGGCTGAAGGCATACGACCCAAAAGGGCAGATACTTCTGAACCAGCTTGAGTGAAACGGAAGATATTGTCGATAAAGAGAAGCACGTCTTGGCCTTCTACATCACGGAAGTATTCGGCGATAGTCAAACCAGTAAGGGCAACACGCATACGTGCTCCTGGTGGCTCATTCATCTGACCAAATACCATGGCTGTTTTCTCGATAACGCCTGATTCTTTCATTTCCCAGTAGAGGTCGTTCCCTTCACGAGTACGTTCCCCGACACCAGTAAATACTGAAATACCACCGTGTTCTTGGGCAATATTGTGAATCAATTCTTGGATCAAGACAGTTTTACCAACTCCGGCACCACCGAAGAGTCCAACTTTCCCACCTTTAAGGTAAGGGGCAAGAAGGTCGATAACCTTGATCCCTGTTTCCAAGATTTCAGATGAGGTAGACAATTCATCAAAAGTTGGAGCTTTCTTATGAATTGGCTGACGCTCAGCGTCTTCAGCAAAAGGAGCATCCAAGTCAATGGTATCTCCCAAAACGTTGAAGACACGTCCCAAAGTTTCTTTACCTACTGGAACAGAGATTGGACGGCCTGTGTCCAATACTTCCATTCCACGAGTCAAACCATCTGTTGATTCCATGGCGATCGTACGGACCATACCATCACCCAACTCCAAGGCTACTTCAAGGACGATTTTTGTTTTTCTTTCGTCATTTTTGTAGACGACAAGTGCATTATTAATCTCAGGAAGTGTTTCCCCTGCTGCAAACAAGACGTCTACAACGGGTCCGATAACCTGAGCAATTTTACCTGAACTCATCTCCTTCTCCTATTCTATATAAGATACTGTCGGTTCCTAGCTCAACTAGGTCCTAATACTCTTCGAAAATCAAATTCAAACCACGTCAGCGTCGCCTTACCGTACTCAAGTACAGCCTGCGGCTAGCTTCCTAGTTTGCTCTTTGATTTTCATTGAGTATAAGTTCATTTTCATACGAGCTGGACTAGAGCCTATTCTAAGGCACTAGCCCCCGCTACGATTTCTGTAATTTCTTGTGTAATCGCCGCCTGTCTAGCACGGTTATACTGGATTGTCAAATCATTGATGACCTTTTTGGCATTATCAGTCGCTGTCTGCATAGCTGTCATACCTGCAGCATTTTCAGCTGTCTTGGCATCGATAATAGCCCCGTAAATCATACTTTCAGCATACTGTGGCAACAATTGCTCTAGAATCTCATCACGGCTCGTTTCCAACTCAAAAGTCAAGCTATACTCTTCATCCGCTTCATTTGGATCCAAGTCAACAATCGGAAGCATTTGTTCCACACGCATTTGACTTGTGAGAGTATTGACATGATGGTTGTAGCAGACGTACAATTCATCAAAAAGTTCGTTTTGGTACATCTCAATCGTTTTTGAAATAATTTTACGAACTTCATCAAAACTAGGTTGATCTGCCAAGCCACGTAGTTCATAGATTGGCTGAATACCACGAGCCTTAAAGAAATCAGCTCCCATACCACCGATACAGATTATCTCAAAATCTTTACCATCTGGATGGTATTCTTCTTTCAACTCCATAACGGCTTTAAGGATGGAAGCATTATAACCTCCAACCAAGCCACGGTCTGAAGTGATAACGATATAGCCTGTTTTCTTAACTGGGCGACTGATGAGCATCGGATTGGTTGAACCACCAGATCCGTTACCATGCAGAATATCCGTCAAAAGCTTACGAACCTTCTGAGCGTAGACTTGGAAGTTGCGCGCTGCTTCTTCAGAGCGACCTAACTTGGCAGCTGATACCATTTGCATGGCATTAGTGATTTGACTCGTATTTTTGGTTGAGGCGATTTTTGTTTTAATATCATTTAGAGATACTGCCATCTGACACCTCTATTCTTATTGGAAGCTGGATTGATTGAGAAACTCTGTAATCGCAGCATCCAAGACTGCTTCTTCTGGCAAGTCTTTTGTTTCACGAATGGTTTCCAAAATCTCTGGATAATGAGCATCAAAGAAAGTATGGAACTCTTCCTCAAAACGAACAATGTCATCTACAGGAATCGTATCCAAGAAACCATGTGTCAAAGCATAGAGAATAGTTACTTGTTTCTCAACAGGTAGTGGTTTATGAACAGGTTGTTTCAATACTTCCACAGTACGACGTCCACGGTTTAACTTAGCCTGTGTTGCTGCATCCAAGTCAGAACCAAACTTAGTGAAGGCTTCCAACTCACGGTATGAAGCAAGGTCGATACGAAGTGTACCAGCTACTTTCTTCATGGCTTTGATTTGTGCCGAACCACCTACACGGGATACAGACGAACCCGCATCGATGGCTGGACGAATACCCGCATTGAAGAGACCATCACCAAGGAAGATTTGTCCGTCAGTGATAGAAATCACGTTGGTTGCGATATAGGCAGAGATATCTCCTGCTTGTGTCTCGATAAATGGTAGGGCTGTAATAGATCCACCACCAAGCTCATCAGAAACTTTAGCTGAGCGCTCAAGCAAACGACTGTGAAGGTAGAAAACATCCCCTGGGAAGGCTTCACGACCTGGTGGACGACGCAGCAAGAGAGAAAGCTCACGATAAGCGACCGCTTGTTTTGAAAGATCATCGTAAACGATCAAAACATGCTTGCCTTGGTACATAAATTCTTCCGCCATAGCAACTCCGGCATAAGGAGCTAGGAAGAGCAATGGAGATGGTTGTGAAGCAGAGGCTGTCACAACGATTGTGTAGTCCAAGGCACCGTACTGACGAAGTGTTTCTACTTGCGTACGAACTGTTGATTCTTTTTGTCCAATCGCTACGTAGATACAGATCATATCTTGACCTTTTTGGTTCAAGATCGTATCAATCGCAATGGTTGTTTTCCCTGTCTGACGGTCACCGATAATCAACTCACGTTGACCACGACCAATCGGTACAAGGGCGTCAATAGCTTTCAAACCTGTTTGTAATGGTTCTGATACAGACTTACGTTGCATAACACCAGGAGCTGGCGCTTCTACTGGACGAGTTTTGTCAGTATGGATGTCACCAAGACCATCAACTGGACGACCAAGTGGGTCGACAACACGTCCGATTAGGCTATCCCCCACAGGTACTTCCATAATTTTACCTGTACGGCGAATGGTATCACCTTCACGAATATCTGTAAAGTCTCCAAGGATGATAATCCCAACGTCAGTAGACTCCAAGTTTTGCGCCATCCCATAAGAGCCGTTTTCAAAGATCAACAACTCTCCACTCATGGCATTTTCAAGACCGTGAGCACGCGCAATTCCGTCCCCGATATAGGTTACAACACCTGTTTCAGACACATCAAAATTAGGTTTGAAATTTTCAATTTGTTGCTTAATTAAAGCGCTGATTTCTTGTGCGTTAATTGCCAAAAGAACACCACTTTCTATTTCAAATTTTCTTTAACAACTCGAAGTTGTTGTTTTATACTCACATCAATTGTCTTGTGATTAGCAAAAATGACAAAACCACCAATGAGCCCTTCATCAATTTGTTCTTTAATACTCCGTACTTTCAGAGACATTTTTTTCTCTATCAATGGGAGCAGACGTTCCTTCTGTTCATCTGTTAAAGGATGAGCTGAGGAGATCGTGACTACAAAATGATTGGTTTCTCTTTCAAGACGATTCAAACAATCAACAATGATATCATAAAAAAGATTTGCTCTGTGATTGTAAATCAGAACCTGAATAAAGTTTTGCATTAAAGGTGAGACAGAGTCTTGAAAGAAACCAACTGTTTTTTCCTTATCAGACTCATCAACTGCCACCTGAGCTAAAAAAGAAGGTAAGCCCGTTTCTTCTGCGACTTGCTTGATTTGATCCAAGTCTGAAAAAATCCGGTCCTCTTCTCCTTTTTCAATCACTAATTGGACAAAAGGCATGCTGTATTTTTCAATTACCTTTGCTGTTTTCTTGTCCATTAGGCTTCTCCTAGCTGATCGATATACTGATCAATGAGTTCCTTATGAGCATGACTGTCAAGGTTTTTTGAGATGATTTTACCAGCGAGACTAATCGTCAAATCTGCCACCTCTCCCTTAACACTTTGCAAAGCCTCAGCTTTATTCTGAGCAATTTCTTGATTCGCCTTCTCTTTTAAGCGACCTGCTTCTACTTTAGCATCTGCCAGAATATCTGCTTTACTCTTCTCTGCAGTCTCTTTAGCATTTTCAATGATTGTTTTGGCTTCGTTGCGACTACCAGCCAATTCATCTTCACGTTTTTGGGCAAGAGTTTCTGCTTTTTGACGAGCCTGTTCAGCTCCATCAATATCAGCAGCAATTTTATTTGCCCTTTCTTCGAAGACACTTGTCAGGTTTGACCACGCATATTTCTTAACTAAGACAATCAAAAGGATAAAAGAGCCAGCGATTAAAATAAAGTTACCAATTAATTCACCTACTGTTACGTGCATCTGTTACTCCTTTCTACTCTTCTCCATCATTTATCTTATTTCCTAAGTACATAGAAGACAACATGGTAAACACATAGGCTTGGATGCAGGAAATAAAGACAGAAAAGGCTGTCCAAGCCAAGTTAGCACCAAAAGCAACTGGATACCAATATAGAGCTTGATGAGATAGAGTGATTAGCAAACTAGCCATCACTTCTCCAGCAAAGATATTTCCGAACACCCGCAAGGCAAGTGATAAAAAGTTGGTAAACTCTTCTAAGATATTCATGGGAGTCATAAAGCCAGGTGTGATATAGGCTTTTAGATATTTTTTAATCCCACGGCGACGAATCCCTTCAATATGGGTCATCAGGATAATTCCAAATGACAAGGCCAAGTCAAACTGGAGATTTGCAGTTGGCGATGTCCAAAGGTTTGTCCCATCTGTAGTTTGAAGTTTCGCCATCAAACCGAGGTTATTTGCCAGTACCATAAATAGAAATAGACAAAGGAAAAAGAGCGAGTAGTCTTTCATGTAGCTTTTACCAATGTTAGGTTCTGTAAATCCAATAACGAAGTCATAGAAATACTCAAGTACATTTTGCTTTCCTTTGGGTTTCAAAGTCATATTGCGACTTGCCCAATAGATAAAGCCAAAAACAACTCCCACAATCAACAAGGTCATGGCTAACATGGTTAAATCAAAGGTAACAGGACCAATATTGATGGTTGGATTGATACTTTCTTCCATCTAGAATCCTCCCTTTTCTTCTCGTTCCATTTGTCTATTTGATGACGAATGAAAAGACGAGGGTAACCAAGAACGTTCCTTCAATAAAGGCAATCCCCATGATCATTAAGCTACGTAATTGTGGGATGATGTCTGGTTGGCGAGCTACTGATTTGAACAAACCGTTCATCAACATACCTTCTGCAAGAGATACACCCATACAGGCAAGACAAAGACCGAAAAATGTTAAATTCATGATGAATTCTCCTTTTATTTAAAATTTACTTACTTAGTTTAGTCCTAAAATTTTGATTTGTCAACTTTTTACTTACGTTGGAAGCGTTTCAGCTGATTTATTTCTATTTTTGCTATTTTTACCCTATTCTATAGAAAGTTTTTACATTTTAGTTTGCGTGTTTTTCTTGATTTTACTATATTTTCTGAAACAAACTGAAAAATCCAAGTTAAGAACTTGGATCGATTCATTTTATTTAAAATAGTAGGAATAGTGTTGTTTACAACCTGGATTAAATGGTGCACTGCAGTAAGGACAAGCCATCTGTTTTTGGTAATCTTGGAAAGTCATTGTCCTCTTACAACCCCCACATAAGATCGGTCGATCCTCAGAAAGCATCAAGGGATAGGGCGAAAACAAATGCGTTTCCATAGCATTGTGGCACTGATAACAAGCATAGTATTTTTTACACTCATAACACTGGAGGGAAACGATATCCTTTTCACCATGGTAATGAATACATCTACCTTCATTATCAACTAACAAACCTTGTGCTTGATTCATTCACATTTCCTTCTCTAGGCACGAACTGTAACGCTGGTTCCATCTTCCTTATAGAGATTGATAAGACCTTCCTTGAGAGCGCGGACCATGTCCCCTGCTTGAACAGGTTGTGGGACCTTGATTGTCAAGAGTTCCATTGGATTTGGAGCACGGTCGATTTTATTGCCCTTGGCATCATGAAGATCTTCTATATAAGTCTCAAAATGACGGAAACCTGGTCCATAAAACTCAACTTGGTCACCTTCGTTGATTACGTTCCGTTGACGAATGGTTGCCGTTTGAGTCGCATCATCATAAGCAACCACTTCAGCGACAAACTTGTATTCAGGAATTTTACGACGTGCGCCAAATAACTGTTCATTTTCAGACGGCGTACCGTAGTAGAAACCTGTTGCCAGTTCACGTTGAGCAACCTTCCACATCTCGTCCACCAAGTCTTGTTTGATAGCCTCAAACTTCTCAGGGCTTTCTAGATAAGCATCCACAGCCGCCTTGTAGCAGTTTGTTACTGTCGAAACATAGTGAATCGACTTCATACGACCTTCAATTTTAAGACTGTCTACACCATTTTCAATCATATCCGGGATATGGTCAATCATAGACATATCGACGGCAGACATCGAAAATTCTTCTGGGATTTCACCTTTCAGACTCTTGCGTTCTTGACCAAAGGGCATGTCGTAGAGGTCGTATTTCCAACGGCAAGACTGAGAACAGCCCCCGCGGTTAGCATCTCGCATACTCATGTGGTTTGAAAGCGTACAGCGACCTGAGTAAGAAATACACATGGCTCCATGGACAAAGGCCTCAATCTCAACATCTGTACGTTTGCGAATCTCTGCCAATTCTTCCATGGAAACTTCACGAGCCAAAACCACACGAGTTAGACCAAGTTCTTTCCAGAACTCTAGAGTTTCATAGTTAGTTGCACTGGCTTGAGTTGAAAGATGGATTTCTAGACCTGGTGCTTCTGTTGCTGCAATCATAATCAAGGCCGGATCTGACACGATAACTGCCGCAATTCCGATGTCACGCAACTTACGGAACCATTCGCCTGCACCAGCTTCGTTTCCTTCGTGCATTACCATGTTAGCAGCCACATAAACCTTGGCACCGTACTTAGCTGCAAACTGGACTCCTTCTTCCATCTGTTCAAAGGTGAAGTTTCCTGCACGGCTACGAAGACCATAGGCCTGTCCACCGATGAAGACGGCGTCCGCACCATATTGAACAGCTACTTTCAGCTTCTCTAAAGTCCCTGCAGGTGATAAAACCTCAGGACGTTTTAATGTTTTTGTCATTTTTTCTCCTATTTGCAATATAAAAGTTTGACGTTTTTCCTTCTCATTTTATAGTAAATAATGGATAAAATCAAGCCTAGACAGATTGTTTTGACAATTCTAATCTTTTCTAAAACAAAAAACTAGCCTTTCTAGACTAGTTATTTTCAAGATAAAATTCAAAGCGTTCGCCCACGTATTGACTCTTTACATACTCAAAAGCTGTCCCATCTTCAAGATAAGAGACCTGAGTCAAGGCTAAAATGGCATGCCCCCTTTCAACTTCTAGATAGTGAGCAATCTTTTCCTTAGCCAATCTCGCATAAATGTTCTGTTGGGATTTGCCAATCCGGTAGCCATGTTGCTGCAAGGTTTGGAAGAAATGACTAGTGATTTCTTCTTTTTTGAAATCCTTAATAAATTTCTCAGGAATGGATGCGACTTCATAGACTAGTGGAACTTGGTCAGCGTAACGCACCCGTTCCATGCGGATAATATTCTCTGTCGGAGTAATCCCTAGCTTAGCGACCTCTTGCTCATTTGGAATGGTTCTTCTATAAGAAATGAGTTGGCTGGAAGGTACTTTCCCCTGAGATTTGACAATCTCCGTAAAACTTGTCGTTCCCCGCATTTTTTCTTGGACACGAGTGCTAGAGACAAAAGTCCCACTTCCTACTCGACGCTCCAAAACTCCTTCCTCAACCAAGAGAGAGATAGCTTGGCGTAATGTCATCCGGCTAACTTGAAACTGTTCCGCTAAATCTCGCTCACTTGGAAGCCTCTCTCCGATTTTCCAATGATGCTCATCTATATCCTTCTTGATCTGATCGTGGATTTTCATATAAGCTGGTAACATGATTCTCACTTCTTTTCTTTATTTTCTCCATTGTACCGTATTTGCTAAGAAAAAGTCAAACTTTGCCTTGTTTAGTTGGTAATTCGCCCCTATTTGTGATAGAATATTGAAAAAGATATTTCTTTTGAGAAAGGAAAAAGATGAGCAACATTTCAACTGATTTGCAAGATGTCGAAAAAATCATCGTACTGGACTATGGTAGCCAATACAACCAGCTGATTTCACGCCGTGTTCGTGAAATCGGTGTTTTTTCAGAGCTAAAAAGTCACAAAATCTCAGCCGCAGAGGTTCGTGCGATTAACCCTGTAGGGATCATCCTCTCTGGTGGACCAAACTCTGTATACGAAGATGGTTCATTTGATATTGACCCAGAAATTTTTGAACTTGGCATTCCAATTTTGGGAATCTGCTATGGTATGCAGCTTTTGACTCACAAACTTGGAGGAAAGGTTGTTCCTGCAGGCGATGCTGGTAACCGCGAGTATGGCCAATCACCACTTACTCATACCACTTCTGCCCTCTTTGAAGGGACTCCTGAAGAACAGATTGTTTTGATGAGCCATGGCGATGCTGTTACAGAGATTCCAGCTGATTTTGTTCGTACTGGTACTTCTGCTGACTGTCCTTATGCAGCTATTGAAAACCCTGACAAGCACATCTATGGTATCCAATTTCACCCAGAAGTTCGCCATTCTGTATACGGGAATGATATCCTTCGCAACTTTGCCCTTAACATCTGTAAAGCTAAGGGTGACTGGTCAATGGACAACTTCATCGATATGCAAATCAAGAAAATCCGTGAAACTGTAGGTGACAAGCGTGTTCTTCTCGGTCTATCAGGTGGTGTTGACTCTTCTGTTGTTGGAGTTCTTCTTCAAAAAGCGATCGGTGATCAATTGATCTGTATCTTTGTAGACCACGGTCTTCTCCGTAAGGGAGAGGCTGACCAAGTTATGGACATGCTTGGTGGTAAGTTCGGTTTGAATATCGTCAAAGCAGACGCTGCAAAACGCTTCCTTGACAAACTTGCTGGCGTTTCTGACCCTGAACAAAAACGTAAAATCATCGGTAATGAATTTGTTTATGTCTTTGATGACGAAGCTAGCAAGCTAAAAGATGTAAAATTCCTTGCTCAAGGAACGCTTTACACTGACGTAATTGAGTCTGGTACAGACACAGCCCAAACCATCAAATCACACCACAATGTTGGTGGTCTTCCAGAAGACATGCAGTTTGAATTGATTGAACCATTGAACACTCTTTATAAAGACGAAGTCCGTGCCCTCGGTACAGAGCTTGGTATGCCAGACCACATCGTATGGCGTCAACCATTCCCAGGACCAGGACTCGCTATCCGTGTCATGGGTGAAATCACTGAAGAAAAACTTGAAACAGTTCGTGAGTCAGACGCAATCCTTCGTGAAGAAATTGCTAAAGCTGGTCTTGACCGCGATATCTGGCAATACTTCACTGTCAACACAGGCGTTCGTTCAGTCGGTGTTATGGGTGATGGTCGTACTTATGACTACACCATCGCCATTCGTGCCATCACTTCTATCGATGGTATGACAGCTGACTTTGCCAAGATTCCTTGGGAAGTTCTTCAAAAGATTTCAGTACGAATCGTAAATGAAGTGGATCACGTTAACCGTATCGTCTACGATATTACAAGTAAACCACCAGCAACTGTTGAGTGGGAATGATTTATAAATATGATTTGAAGTGAAATGGTTGATTTAACAGCATTTTCAGTTGTTATAAAAGGTTAAAAATAAATCAAAATTGATTGGTTCCCCACCAAAAATCCCACCAGAAATATTCTGATGGGATTTTTTTATATTAAATTTTATTCTTCTATTATTTGATGCTTTACGAGCTTTCTTAAGACCTAGTTGGAAACATTTCTATTTGAATAAGTTTCAAGATGGGCTTAAAATCAATGTTTTCCCAAGACCCACGATACCGCCTGCAACAACTAAAGGAGTCGCAGAACCCCATGTAACTACGATGGCTGTCACTCCGACAATGATAGTCAATGCGCTAACAGCCATGTCTTTCCAACCCTTATCTGATCGAGCCAAGGCCTCAAAACGGACCTTGTCTCGCTCCTGGGCAGCCTTCACGCGCTCAACGCGACTCTCCATCTGCTGGGTCGCCTGTTTGTAGGCTATCGCGAAGCGTTGAACAGACTTGAGTTTGGCAAAATCTCCTGACTGATAAGTCCCTACCGTACGTGTCTTCCCTGCATGTTCTGTTATCAAGGCCTTGGTCGCAGCTAGAAGTTCCTTAAAGGCGACCAAATCCTGACTCGCATGGTTGCTTTCATACTGAGTGATAGAGCTGTCCAAGTTCTTGATCTGATTGAGCAGAAAGTTATAGTCCATGACCGTGCTGGTATGACTGCTTCCATCATAGCTCACCAAATCAGAAATCTTGTCCTTGGTCGTGTTCAAGAGCTCAATCTCACTCTTTAGACTATCCCGTGAACTCTTTAAAGCACTATGAAGGTTTGTAAATACCTGACCTGGCAACTTTGTATGAAGATCACCGTCAATCTGGTAGTAGCCGTCCTTGTATAATAGGAGATTGGTTGAGTAGTCATTCATCAGGTTGACCAGAGTCTGAAGGAGAGTCCCATGCACCTCCACTAGGTAGGTGCGCATACTCGAGATGGCCTGACCTTGGAGATTTTTATTGTTGATGAAGTCTGTCATGGCCTTATTGAGGCTAGCGACCGACTCTCCCCAAGTATTTATCGTCTTTTAACTTTCCACTTGAACAGAGGTGATATCATCAAATTTTATATTGTAACTCATAGCACCTCCCTACTGCAAACCAGGAAACATGCTTTGACCCAGGACACTATCTGTCCGATGCATCTCTTTCCCTGTGCCTGCCATCAAGGCGATATCTGTCTCCAGCAAGGTCGCATAGGTCTTCACCAGCGAGTGGAGTCCATTGAATTGTTCCTGATACAAGTCCAAGCCTTTAGATGTAGCTGTCGTATTAAAACTTGGTTTCCCAACTCCTGCCAAACTAGCCTTGGCCTTGGATAGACTACCGATGTGTGAGTTAAACAGAACCTCGGATAATTGAATCGTTCCATACATGACCTTACCCCTCCTTCGTATGTAGTAGCTTCTCGATGACATTTCCCAGATTGTTCATCTGACTCCGACACCATCTAATAATACCATTTTCTTCAATCTTTTGGTTCTCTAACCTAGTGATTTCATCACAGATGGCATCATAGAAGGTATTCATCTCCGTTTGGAAACTCGTGTAGTCACTGGAAAAGGTTTCCCACTGCTTGGTGAAGGCATCTTTTTGTTTGCCTTGCCATTCAGGCTGAATATTTCGGTGCATAATAGGATACTTGATATTGTGAACATTCTGTTGGATTTCACCTATAGACTTCTTAGCCGTGCGAAGACGTTCCAATTTTTCATCGATGGAAGTAATCCGTGATTGGGCGGAGGAGATGCTGGAAGAGTGTTGATTCACTCTACCTTGAAGAGAATTCTATTTAAAGCAAGAGCTTACCAATTGGCCATTGGTAAACTCTTGTTTCATTTATTCTATCATAAAAGGGGGAGTTGTTCTGATTGTTGCCCAATAAAATAATAAGAACTATTTTGATTGTTTATATAAGTGTTCCAGTAATTGCCGACATTTTTCGTCAATCAATTCCCTATTAGCCAGCTGTTGAATCCATTTTTCTGGGATGCCTTCCAGTTGATAGTGGGCTCCAGCCAAGGTACCTGTAATGGCACCGATGGTATCGGTATCCCCTCCAAGATTAACGGCTTTTAGAACAGCTTCTTCAAAACTATCTGTTGTACCCAAACACCAGAGACAAGCCTTCAAGGTATCAACAACATAGCCTGTAGAAGCAATATCTTCCCTAGATTTTTGATAAAATTCTCTATCAAATATTTCTCTAAAATGTTCTTGATACTCTTCCCAGTATTCTGGGTTTTTCTTGAAATAATCTTCAAGATAAGGTTTTGATTGACAAAGTAATTTTTCTAAACGAATGTTAAGAAGAAAACCGATTAAAAGCTGGACATAAAGAATAGATGCCACGATAGACCTTGGATGAGCATGGGTCAGCTTAGTATATTTCTCAATTATTTTTGATCTATAACTGAAATCAAAATTTTCATATAAGAGCAAAGCTAAGGGAGATATCCTCATCAGAGCTCCATTGCCGTTATCTCTCTCACTAGTTCCTCCACATTTCTCTGGAGAGACTCCTGCCAAATATCGTTCAATCGCCTGATTAGTCGCAACACCAATATCAAAACAATATCCAAAAGGGGTGAGGTAGCCCTGACGATAAGCTACAAATTTATCCATCAACCCATTCAAATCAGAATCCTCACATAGGTGTTCAATAAGTGCTAAGGATAAAGAAGTATCATCTGACCAGGTACCAGTTGGTTGATTATAGGTTCCATAACCCACCATATCTGAAATATGATAGGTATCTCTATCTCTGAACTCTACAGGGACTCCCAGTGCATCACCTATTGCTAGACCAAAGATAACCGAATTTATCTTTTGTTTAAGATTATATCTTCTATACTGATTTGAATCATCTTCCCATTTATCTCTTAATCTCATAGCCTTCTCCTATTCTATTAGATCCATTTTTAGAATAATATTATTATCAACTTTATCTATACCCTTTATTAAGAATTTTGAATTTCTTGGCAACAATAACTCATTTTCATTAGGGAACATACTGAAAGTGTTAACCATCCCTCCTTTAGAACCTTTTGGTGCGTTGATTTCCCATCTTACACCACCTCCAAAGGCCGTCTTACTCTCAACTGAAGTACTAACAAAAGCTCGATCTTCAAAAGTTTTTCCTACTAACGAATTCCAATCCAGAGTTCCGTTATAGTTTTTATCAACGATGTTCATGAAAGGCGCTGAACTTGTTCCCCTGTATAAAGTTAAATCAGCTGGCAATTCCATCTTAGACAATGCAGAATCGATATCAGAAATAGTTGAAGTTGAAACAGGGCCTAAATCGTCACTGAACCCTCTTAAGTAGTTATTAATGTAGGTATAATCATTACTTGTATAGACTCGTAACCCCTCAGCTTCTGCATTCGTAAAACTTTGTTGACTTTTTCTAAAATAGGTATCTAGTTCTTGCGTACTATACTTCGGTGCTTCGACATCTACTTTCACCTTATTGAGACTAAACTTGCTGGCTGCTGAGGAAGCCGTATAGCCTCCTACGATATTCCCGATAAAGTTGGCGGTTTGGGCATCTTCTTCGCTTCCACCTAGGAGCTTGGTACCATGATAGGCAACCTGACCCGCTGTATAGGCACCGGCTTCCCCTATCGCAAACTGGGTCAAGCCCTTGACAACGCTCTGGGTCTGCCCTATGGGAATCATGATAGCACTCGCTGTCGTAAAGACATTCCCAACATCATGATACAGCTTGTCATTGCCCATGAAAAGCGTATCTCTGATGAGATTATAGGATTTCGTATGGGTATCCCCTGCATTCCCAAGTACGATATTATGAACACCTTCTGCTGCATTAGATAACCCATAGACACTCGTCCCAAAACCCACGATACCGCCTGCAACAACTAAAGGAGTCGCAGTTCCCAGGGTTCCTATAATTGCGAGAATACCAAACGCAACGGTCACCACACCAATCGCCAAGTCTTTCCAACCGTTCTTGGCACGATCCTCCGCAGCCAAGGCTTCAAAACGAACCTTGTCTCGCTCCTGGGCAGCCTTCACGCGCTCAACGCGACTCTCCATCTGCTGGGTCGCCTGTTTGTAGGCTATCGCAAAGCGTTGAACAGACTTGAGCTTGGCGAAATCTCCTGACTGATAAGTCCCTACTGTACGTGTCTTCCCTGCGTGCTCTGCGATCAAGGCCTTGGTCGCAGCTAGAAGTTCCTTAAAGGCGACCAAATCCTGACTCGCATGGTTACTCTCATACTGAGTAATGGAGGTATCCAAGTTCTTGAGCTGGTTCATGAGGAAGTTATAGTTCATGACTGTACTGGTATGACTGCTTCCTTCGTAGCTCACCAAGTCTGAAATCTTGTCCTTGGTCGTGTTTAGGAGCTCAATCTCGTTCTTTAACTTATCCCTCGAACCCTTCAAATCACTATGTAATCGCGTAAACTCCTGACCAGGTAGCTTTGTATGCAGGTGGCTATCAATCTGGTAGTAACCGTCCTTGTACAGTAGGAGATTGGTTGAGTAGTCATTCATCAGGTTGACCAGAGTCTGAAGGAGAGTCCCATGCACCTCTACTAGGTAGGTGCGCATGCTCGAGATGGCCTGACCTTGGAGGTTTGCACTTAATATAAAAACAGGAACTTGCCTTAAACTAACAGTGTATAAACAAGTTCCTCACAGGCTATTTCAATGGTGATACATAATCATCTGGAAGTTTGCCTTCAGATTCAATCCACTGTTTCTCAGCAATTGGAATCAATTCTTTAAGTTCTTCCTTAGAAAACAACTTCCTATTTTTAGGGACATCTATCAAAGAAGCTGGATATTTACTTATAAATTTTCTTCTAGACTCTTTTCTCTCTTCTTCCGTCGGTGGCCAACGATCGGTCTGAAGTTTACTTAATACTTCTAACTCCGTTCTCTCCCCACTTTCTAATAAGGCAAATAACTCGTTTGGTAATTCATAAACCACTCGCTGAGGGGCAATTCCTCCCTCCTCAGTAACGTAATAAAGATGATTGCCATCTCTCCAAATGTGCTGACCATAACCTTTTACTTCTTCAAACTGGATGACATCGTCCCATCCTAATTTACTATGTTCCATGTAGGTTCTCCTCTCTGGGTACTAATATCTTTCATGATACCTTCTGGAATATCTCCTGGGAAAGTTCGTCCAGCTGGTCTCCACCAGTCATTGGCCCCAATTTCATTCCCACTTAGAATTCTTGGATTTTGAAGTGAAATAACAAGGGATTTATGCTAATTATTAGTGCTCTTTTTCGAACCATAGAGCGTATAGCGGACTGATTTTCTCAAATAATTCCTTTTCGTATTGATATCTATTTTCTTGTACTTTCTCAACTAATTGACTAACTTTCTCAAATTCATTATTTTTGATCAATTTATCAATTAAATCTACATCCTTTTCATCAATCTTTTGCGAGGAAATATTCTTAATGATTATCTTTAAAATTTGATAAGTCACCTCATCATCATCTAATTTAGAAATCTCGGATGTTATTTTTCCTCTCTCAGTAAAAACTAGATTATACCTTCCATTTCCATCCTCTATTATAGAAATTCCCTCTGGAAAGTAGGGAGGTTGTTCAGAAAAATAAATTCCAAATTCACCTAATTTTATGTTTCCAATTTTTGAAACTTCGGATTCAATTTTGTTTTTTAATTTTATTAGCATTTAATTATTCCTATTTCAATTTAAGTAGAAAATTCCCTTTTTCTAATTCACCAATTGTTAAATATGTATAATATTGGATTCCCATACCAGGTTCATCAAACCAAGGTGCAACTAATCCTTCTTTTGTTGGTATTTCTTTTAGAACAATGTAGTCTGAATTCGGTTGGAGTTTCATAAAAGGAGGTAAGGCTTTCTCACCAAATGTTGCTCCTTCAGGAGAGAAATACCTTCCTGTTGAATTAGAACCAATTCTGTTTATTCGAGTTCCAGGCAATATTACGGATTCTTTATATTTTCCATTCAAAAATCCATATTCATGTATGCTACCGTCAACTCTACCCATGGCACTCTCGGGACTTCCTGGGTAAATTGTATTTCCTGTTAGCTGATTAAAATAATCCGGATTATCGTATACATTTTTATTTTTAAGGTAAAATTCTGGCTCAGGTGGATATGACCAATTGCTTAATTTGACTCTATCGGATGGTTCGATACCCGCCTCCGCATACTTATGCCATTGAAGATATCTCTGACGGTCCATCGGTTCCATACCCATCAAGGTTTTCTGGAATTTCTCCTTCGCCAGATATTGGTCAAAGTTACTGGATTCCCTCGCTAGCCTGCTTTCTTTAATATTCTCTTTAATCCGTTCGATATTATACTTCGGTGCTTCGACATCCACCTTATTCAAACTAAACTTGCTGGCTGCTGAGGAGGCCGCATACCCTCCTACGATATTCCCGATAAAGTTGGCGGTTTGGGCATCTTCTTCGCTTCCACCTAGGAGCTTAGTCCCATGATAGGCAACCTGACCCGCTGTATAGGCACCGGCTTCCCCTATCGCAAACTGGGTCAAGCCTTTGACAACGCTCTGGGTCTGCCCTATGGGAATCATGATGGCACTCGCCGTCACAAAGGCATTCCCAACATCATGATACAGCTTGTCATTCCCCATGAAAAGCGTATCTCGGATGAGATTATAGGATTTCGTATGGGCATCCCCTGCATTCCCAAGTACGATATTATGAACGCCTTCTGCTGCATTAGATAACCCATAGGCTGTTGTCCCAAAACCCACGATACCGCCTGCAACAACTAAAGGAGTCGCAGTTCCCAAGGTTCCTATAATTGCGAGAATCCCAAACCCAACGGTCAACACACCAATCGCCAAGTCTTTCCAACCATTCTTGGCACGATCCTCCGCAGCCAAGGCCTCAAAACGGACCTTGTCTCGCTCCTGGGCTGCCTTCACGCGCTCAACGCGACTCTCCATCTGCTGGGTCGCCTGTTTGTAGGCGATCGCAAAGCGTTGAACAGACTTGAGTTTGGCGAAATCTCCTGACTGATAAGTCCCTACCGTACGTGTCTTCCCTGCGTGCTCTGTTATCAAGGCCTTGGTCGCAGCTAGAAGTTCCTTAAAGGCGACCAAATCCTGACTCGCATGGTTGCTTTCATACTGAGTGATGGAGCTGTCCAAGTTCTTGAGCTGATTCATGAGGAAGTTATAGTTCATGACCGTGCTGGTATGACTGCTTCCATCATAGCTCACCAAGTCTGAAATCTTGTCCTTGGTCGTGTTCAAGACCTCAATCTCACTCTTCAAATCGTCCCGTGAGCCCTTTAAAGCACTATGAAGGTTTGTAAATACCTTACTTGGCAGCTTTGTATGAAGATCACCATCAATCTGGTAGTAACCATCCTTGTACAGTAAGAGTTTACCAATAAAATATTAGTAAACTCTTGTTTCATTTATTCTAACATAAAATAGGGTGTTATTTATTATTCTGTGACATCATCCCAGAGGGGGGAGGAATATTCAGGAACTTCTCCATTTTCTACAGAAGTTTTATTTATAAAAACTGTTAACTTCAGATTATGGATAAATTTTTCTTTTGCTTCTTCAAATGTTTTAAACTTAAAAATACTTCCTGTACTTGCTCGATCCATTGTTGAATAAACTTCATACAATTCCAATTCTGGATTATAATCTATCCTAGTTTCCCACTCAGAAGGTCTGTGTTCATTAAAAATAGAATATCTTAAAGACTCATAACCTAAATTAGTAATCATTGACATTAATTCAATTTTTTGTTCTTCTAAGTTCTTCATTACTTAATCTCCTTCAATAATCCCATTTTTTCATACCACTTCACTGTTGTTTCAAATCTAATTTGTACTCCTCCTCCTTGTCCAAATACTTTAGCTATTTGTCCTTTTTGTGGATTTGCCAAATCATCCAAAGTTTTTCCAAAACGCTCTAGTTGAGCTTGAAGTGACATTTTATCAATATCAGATAACCTAGAAAATCCTGCTTTGACATTTTCTACATTAATATCTTTTACAACTTCATACTGGTGGTAAACTTGATGACCTTCAGGATAAGGCAAACCTCGTGTATTAAACGGTAATATCTCTCCGTTATCAACTGGACTGGCGAAACGCCCACCATTTGAGCCAAAACGGTCAATCACTTGTCCAGCTTTTAAATTGGCTGGTTGTGTAATGGGGTTACCAGCACTATCTAAAACAAAGCCATCTGTTCCTTGTGGTGGCCATTTGATTTTACCTTGTGCATCCACAAAGTCCCTAGAACGAACAGGAACTTGTTTCCCCTCAAAGACATCTGCTGAAAGATAAGCACGTTTCCCATTTGGTATTGTTATGCGCTCTGGGAAGTATTTCCCTTGCTGTGCGTACTCTTTGCGAAGGTAGTTTTCAAACTTCGAACTCTCCCTCGCAAGCCTGCTTTCTTCCAGATTCTTCAGAATTTGTTCGCGGTTATACTTCGGTGCTTCGACCTCTACCTTCACCTTATTGAGACTAAACTTGCTGGCTGCTGAAGAGGCCACATAGCCTCCTACGATATTCCCGATAAAGTTTGCGGTTTGGGCATCTTCTTCGCTTCCACCTAGGAGCTTAGTCCCGTGATAGGCAACCTGACCCGCTGTATAGGCACCGGCTTCCCCTATCGCAAACTGGGTCAACCCTTTGACAACGCTCTGGGTCTGCCCTATGGGAATCATGATCGCACTCGCCGTCGTAAAGACATTCCCAACATCATGATACAACTTGTCATTGCCCATGAAAAGCGTATCTCTGACAGGATTTATTGACTTGGTGTGGATATCCCCTGCATTCCCAAGTTCGATATTATGAATCCCTTCTGATACATTAGATAACCCATAGACACTCGTCCCAAAACCCACGACACCGCCTGCAACAACTAAAGGAGTCGCAGTTCCCATGGTTCCTATAATTGCGAGAATACCAAACGCAACGGTCACCACACCAATCGCCAAGTCTTTCCAACCATTCTTGGCACGATCCTCCGCAGCCAAGGCCTCAAAACGGACCTTGTCTCGCTCCTGGGCTGCCTTCACGCGCTCAACGCGACTCTCCATCTGCTGGGTCGCCTGTTTGTAGGCGATCGCAAAGCGTTGAACAGACTTAAGTTTGGCAAAATCTCCTGACTGATAAGTCCCTACCGTACGTGTCTTCCCTGCGTGCTCTGTTATCAAGGCCTTGGTCGCAGCTAGAAGTTCCTTAAAGGCGACCAAATCCTGACTCGCATGGTTACTTTCATACTGAGTGATAGAGCTGTCCAAGTTCTTGATCTGATTGAGCAGAAAGTTATAGTCCATGACCGTGCTGGTATGACTGCTTCCATCATAGCTCACCAAGTCTGAAATCTTGTCCTTGGTCGTATTCAAGAGCTCAATCTCACTCTTCAAATCGTCCCGTGAACTCTTTAAAGCACTATGAAGGTTGGTAAATACCTGACCTGGCAACTTTGTATGAAGATCACCGTCAATCTGGTAGTAACCGTCCTTGTACAGTAGGAGATTGGTTGAGTAGTCATTCATCAGGTTGACCAAAGTCTGAAGGAGAGTCCCATGCACCTCTACTAGGTAGTTGCGCATACTCGAGATGGCCTGACCTTGGAGATTTTGATTGTTGATGAAGTCGCTCATGGCCTTGTTTAGGCTCGCAACAGACTCTCCCCAAGTATTTATCGTCTTTTAACTTTCCACTTGAACAGAGGTGATATCATCAAATTTTATATTGTAACTCATAGCACCTCCCTACTGCAAACCAGGAAACATGTTTTGACCCAGGACACTATCTGTCCGATGCATCTCTTTCCCTGTGCCTGCCATCAAGGCGATATCTGTCTCCAGCAAGGTCGCATAGGTCTTCACCAGCGAGTGGAGTCCATTGAATTGTTCCTGATACAAGTCCAAGCCTTTAGATGTAGCTGTCGTATTAAAACTTGGTTTCCCAACTCCTGCCAAACTAGCCTTGGCCTTGGATAGACTACCAATGTGTGAGTTAAACAGAACCTCGGATAATTGAATCGTTCCATACATGACCTTACCCCTCCTTCGTATGTAGTAGCTTCTCGATGACATTTCCCAGATTGTTCATCTGACTCCGACACCATCTAATAATAGCATTTTCTTCAATCTTTTGGTTCTCTAACCTAGTGATTTCATCACAGATGGCATCATAGAAGGTATCCATCTCTGTTTGGAAACTCGTGTAGTCACTGGAGAAGGTTTCCCACTGCTTGGTGAAGGCATCTTTTTGTTTGCCCTTCCAAGTAGGCTGATAATTTTTCCTAATAATCTTTTTTTAGTATCATGAACCTTTTTTTGAATTTCCCCTACAGACTTCTTGGCCGTGCGAAGACGTTCCAACTGTTCATCGATAGTCGTAATCCGTGATTGGGCAGAGGAGATGCTGGCAGAGTGAGCACTCACCTGCCTTTGCAGAGAATCGATTTGCATATAATCAACTTCTCCCATCTCTTAACCTCCCAATCCATTTACGTCATTCAATTCGGCTACATTTCCTTTAGGGATCTCTGTCTGGTCTATAACCGCAGCAATATTTTCCAACATGAGGTCATTATCCTCATCACTATAGCCCTCTTGAACAACCTTAAAAATATCTTCGTCATTGAAGTAGATAAGGCTATCGCCTACCATCCCTTCAGGATAGAGGCAAGCCCCGTAGTCAAAGCGATAGATATTCCCTTTGACAGGCGCTGCGATGACCCGTGCAATGATCATCATCTTCTTTGTATTTCCTTTTAGTATAATGATACTGCCGAGTGGCAACATGGTCGTTTCTTTCATCGTATTCCTCTCTAAATTTCTAATAATTGAACAAATTCATAACGATCTGGGTAAAGAACGTATCCTTGGTTAGGCTTCAGTGCCGGTTCATTCATGATATAAGGATAGCGAGTATGATCTTGATCGCTAATACGTACACCAAGGAAGACTTGCTCTACTAACTGATTAACTAGTTTGACAAAATTATCGTATTGATTGGTTACTAGATCCTGATAAGCACCAGCAAATACTAAAGTCACGCCATAGCGAGAACCTTCCGTAAGCAGTTCTTTAAAGTCTACTTCGTTCATCCCTGCTGCCATAGCTGTCGCCGCAATATCAGGTATCAAAATTAACCATTTAGGATAGTCCTGACTTGGCGTAGCCACTCGTTTCTTAAAGTCTTCTAATATCGTCTTCATCACATTATCGACTTCTAAAGAAGTATCAAACCGTTGGATGCCATCAAAAAGTTGGTTGCTGATACGCTGACTAGGATCTAAGATAAGCGTATTATACTTACCTGACATACGCTCCAAATGATACTCTAATAATTTATAGTAATTCGTTACAAAAGCAGGACTGTCTGAGGCTATAAGCATAGGTCGCTCGAAACTAAAGGATGCTGAAACAACAGCCTCTCTTTCGAGTCCCAAGATAAAGTCTTGACTGCTTTCTAAGATTTCTGCCATCACTTCTTTGGTTACCTTTTCTGGTAACATTGGGATACCTGCAGGAAGCGGTCCATCGTATGCCACAGCCATTGCTTCTTGTTCTGCACGAACTTCCTTTATGTAGTCCGTATAATGTTCACTGCTGTATGGCAACATCACTTGGAATTGGACGATATCGTCAAATTTAGCTATCGCCCGGCCTTTGATTTCATCGAGTGGAATGTTTGAACGTCCTACTACACCTGACAAGTCACTGTTATCAAATAAGAAGAGCGAAATCTTAGTCTTAAAGTTGGATTGTAACTGTAATCGCATCGCATTGAGACGAGAAAGTGTCACGACTAGATAGATTCCTAGAGAGGCACCATCGCGAGCAATGACATTTAAAGTATCATAAAAGGCATCTACGAATGGGGCATCCATCACACTATCAAAACCATCTATCTCGATGAAAATAGTTGGAAAACTCTCATTTGACAACTGATTGTACTGCGTTAGATTTGTCGCTCTTGCTCGCGAAAGAGCCCGTTTCCGAGTTTTAATCTCTCTATTCAAGAATCGAAGAGATTTCATGATTTTCTCAGTCTCATCCAAGGTGAAATAATCTGCAACATGAGGGAAATCAGAAATAGAGATCAAGCCACTAGTACCAAAGTCATAGAGATAGAAATGGACCTGTTCTGGTGTCTGCTTACGAATCACGTCCATCGCAAAGTTCTGTAGAAAAGTGGACTTCCCGAATCCTGGACTAGAAACTAATAAAATATGTCCTCTTTGTTCCATATTGAAATAAAGGGGAGATTGTTCCTGTCTTTCAGGAATATCTTGATACCCAACCAAAATAGGTTGTAAGGCCTCTGAACGTCCCCAATAATCCCTGAAGTTAGTCGATTGTGTATCTTTAGCACATATCTTTTCTTCGAGTGGTGGCAACCAAGGACTGGCCACCTGATGAATATGAAGACCGTCAAAGACTTCACGAGCTTTTTCTACAATGGCGTCCAATTCTGTTGGAACAGCCTTAGCTTCTTTTTTATTGACTAAACCACTCAAATCTTTATTAATGGCATTGTATTGGCCATTACTTGTAATCTCATACACAGTTGTATTTTTTTGAACATGGTTTCGTCCTTCTGGATTATAATCCGCACCCGACCACGCGCTTTGGAATAGCTCATAGATTTCATTGTTTCCGACTTGAAGATAGGCTCTACCTGTCTGGGTGATTTCTGCGGCATCAGGTGTTTTGATTACTTCTCTAGAATCCGCAACATCCTGTACTTTAAGAGCTATTTTAAACTTCGAGTTCGACCAAATTTGATCATTAACCACCCCACTAGGTTTTTGGGTTGCTAAAATTAATTTAACTCCCAATGAACGACCAATACGAGCCGTAGAGACCAATTCATCCATGAAATCAGGTTGATTCGCCTTCAACTCTGCAAACTCATCACTGATGATTAATAGATGTGGTAGTGGTTCTTTGACCTTCCCTTCTTTGAAGAGTTTCATGTACTGGTTGATATGATTAACGTCATTTTCGGCAAAAATACGCTGACGTTTCTTCAGTTCAGCCTTGATAGATACCAGAGCCCGATTCGCCTGGTTGCCATCCAAGTTTGTAATCGTACCAACGACGTGAGGGAGATCTGCAAAGAGATTAGCCATCCCTCCACCTTTATAGTCAATCAAAAGGAAAGCAACCTCATACGGATGGTAGTTCACAGCTAAAGACAGAATGTAGGACTGAATAAGCTCAGACTTCCCTGATCCCGTAGTACCAGCAATCAATCCATGAGGTCCATGCGCCTTCTCATGAATGTTTAGATAAAGAATATCGTCCCTACCTCGAACTCCTAGAGGAACAGCCATTGTTTGGAAAGTTTCATTATCCTGCCATCGTTTTAAAAGATCCAGTTCCTCTACCTTATTGACTCCATACATCTCTAAGAAGGTAATACTATTCGGAATCGAATTACGCAAAGTCTGAACATGATGAATACCCGCAAGATTTCTCGCAAAGTTTTCTTTTTCCGATAAACTTACAGGAGGAAGAGGCCTAATTTCTTTATTTGTATAATTGCCATCCTGAAGTAATACGGTACCTTTTTTATCTCCTCGATAGTCAACAACTGTCTTAACGTGTTCTGGTAAACTTTCAAGTACTTCTTCTACGAAAACGTAATGAATCCCTAAATGGGATAAATCTTCATTGATGTACTCCATAATATTGTGGTCCAACATCAGACTTAAATCTGTAATAAAGAGAATATAATGAGGGCTGTATTGCTTTTCTTTCCCCTTGTCCTGCTCACTATCTAATTTTCTGTCTTTAATAACTTGATAGAGTGACGTCAATAGTTGATCTCGAGTACGTTGATTGTAAACAAAACCACGGCTATTTAGTGCTTTAATTTTCGTATGAGGTAACCAACGGCTCCAATCCCATAACTCCAACTCTTCCTCTCGAAAAATTGGAATAAACTGTAGATCATGATAACTTTGGAAAGTCGCTAATTGCATCATCATCTGTTGAACTTGTTCAATCACTATTTGACGTGTCCCTATATATCCTGTGGGACTCGTTAATGTATGAGTAATAGGTACCTGCTTGGTCACACGATAGTAGGAAAGTAGTTCTTGAATTTTTTGATTAGCAGCGGCATTGTATTTTGTCAACTCAGAATCTGAATACTCAATAGAGAAACTAGAATGAACTTCGCCCAATCCTAAGCGATAAGACAAGAAATCGAAGTGATAGAGCGTTTTCTCATAAATTCGTCGATCGGTTTTTTCTACCATTCCTAAAATACGAACTGTATCAGGAAAATGATAAACCAGAGCATCAACTTGTTCATCACGTAGATCAGCTAACTGTGAATATTTGGTTTTCAAATAGTCCATATAATCAACAATTTTCTGTTCTTGAAGTTCCTTATGTGATTTTTTATCAGAAAAATAAGTATGAATAGAAGTCCCAATAGTAATGACAGACATCCCCATCATCATAAACATCATTCCACCACTACGTGTAAAGTAAACCGTTAGTATCGTAAAGACAATCATCGCCAAAGGGGTAATAATCAATCTTAGTAACGATTGTTTGTTGCCTTCATCATCTGTTGGTGCCGAAGCAATCGTTACTTTATCCTCGGGTTCTCTTAGAATAATCCGTGGAGAGCGATGAAATTCTCTTGAGCGATCTTCGACCATTACTTCAGAAAAAGGCAATAAGCTCGTCTCAATAGAAAATAGTGAATGAATCGATAAGATTTGTTTTTGAACGGATAATGCTAGACCCTGTTCAAAAATAAGTTGATCCATATCTTGAATATCTTGTTTTCCAGTTTTTCTTTCACCATTAACATAATATGGACTAGCACTGTAAATCGTCTTATTTGTACTATCAAAGGTCAAAATGATTTCTACAGGAAAATCAACTAAGCGAATGGTCGCTTCTTTCTTATCTGATAAATAAAGTATTTTCTCGGGAAGAAGGTAATACTCGCTGTTTTTAATAATCAATAAGGACACACTTATATTTTCAGCTATGGAAACCAAATGATACCCATAAGAATAAGTCTCCCCGAGCAGTTCAACTCCTGTTTCCTTGACTTCCAGCACCACATTCTCAAGGATAGGAAGATAGATATTAGAAGCTATAGAAGGTCCCAGTTGATAGGTTTTTCCTGCATAGAGTGGATAAACATTGTCTTCAAAAAATAAATAATTCATAGACCACTCCTATCTTGACTCTGCTGAAGTTGAAGTTGAAGTCGAAGTCGTATTCGACTTGTTCGCTTCTGGTGTTAGGTAGTTTTTCTTTAACTCTTCCAATTTACTCTTATAATTATTTAGTTGCTCTGTACGTTGTTCTGATGTGAGGTTAGGATTTCTCTGAACCTCATCAACCTTTTTGGTAAGACCATACATCAATAATTGTGGGTCATCTAAGTAACTTGCAATATCTATAGCTTCATCAATTTTCGACTGGCCAATTAAGACCCAGTAACGAAGATAGTCTTTATTTGACTGAGATGATATTTTGGATAACTCTGTCTTTTGCGCTTCTGTTAAAGGCTCTGTTTTGATGACGGAATAAGCCACCATATAAGCATCATCCTGACTAAGTGATTTAGAATCTGTATTTTTAACAGTAGATACAACCGATGAATAATCTTGATGTACAAAAGCCAAACGTAAATCTGATATCATTTGTTGATTAGGCATAGCGAACAATGCAAAGTAAAGCACTCCAACAATTGACAGCACTCCAATAAATGATGCAATAATGGTAGTCCACTTCAACCGCGAAACAAGTTTATTAGGAACACGTGAAAATTTTTCTTTATTTTGTTCCTTTTCTTCGATATACTTTTCTAGTAGTAAGGCTAAGATTGCATCCAAATCCTCAGCCTTCATGATGGTCTCACAAAACAGTTTTCCTTTATAAAATGGCGACTGTCCCTCTACTAATTTTTCATAACTTACTTTTTTATCTAGTAGAGATACTATCATGGCTTTAAAGTTAACTGTAAACGCTTCTAGATTTAATGCATCGTAGGGAGGCACTTGCCCTTTAACACCACGAAAAATGAATAGAGGGTTCCCATTTCTTGAAAACACTAGATTACTGGGTGATAACTCATAAGTATAGATTGAATCCTTCAGCGAGTTAAATAATTGGCCAACATTGATCAGATGACGTAATTTTTCTTCATCAATCATCGTAGTCAACTTATCCCAAGAATAATATTCATCTGTCAAAAGACTTTCAATCGTTAGTTTCCCTTCTTCCTCAATGACATTTTGATTCACAAAATAAGCTTGTGTTGCTGTTAATAGAGCATAAGCTATTTCTCGGTTTCCCTTAATATCTCCAACTACTAATTCCATTTTTTGAACGTCCATACCTGACTCCCTTACTATATTCTTTCCAATTTTAATAAAACTCCGTCTTTCACTACTGCTAGACTGCTCGTACTAGCAAGAATTTCTCCCGACTGTTGATTTCTTACACTTGGATTCATGACCTTAACCCCAATACCATAAGTATCAGAGACGATTTGTATCAATTCTTTAATCGTTAACTCGGTAGGGACTCTTAAATCTAATATTTTAGATAAAAAAGGCGAACAATCCAGACTAATATTAATGTACTCTTCCATAGAAACCTCCTAAATCTATTATGTTATGCCTATTATATCACGCAGAACATGAATATTAAAGAACTTTTTGTTTATAAAAAGGGAGATACATTTGTATCTCCCTCTATGTATTTTTCTATCGATTTTATTGTTTAGCTGTATGTAACTTTTTATAAAAGAGCGAGTAAATTGTGACAATCATCCCTAGTATAAACAATAAAATTGCAGTCCAAGAAACAGGAGACTTTACGTTTTTAAGTGAAACAGCCTTTTTATCACTGTGGTTGATTTGAATCTGACTGCTAAATAAGGCAGACTGATACTCATTAACGATATTCTCTGTTTCCACTTTAGTGATAAATAAGTTTGTTTTAACTAATTGATACTTTTCTTTATCCAATTTTTTAGTTGTATCAATCAATTTATATGTCTCAGGATGAAATAACTTTGTCAAATTACTCTCCTGTTCAAAGTACTGAATCTCCGTTTTCTTGGTATTTTTATCTAAAGATGTATCTATTTGCAAAGATCCATCATTTGCAAAAGCAACACTTCCTCTTGTAAAAATTGAAAACAATAGAAAGATAAAGACAATGATTTTTTTCATATTACTTGCTATCCTTAACTTGGCGATACAAGAAAGTATTTCCAAGTCCCAAAGCAATCGTTAGAACAACAATTACCATTACTGACTGAACAACTCCATTTTGTTGATTAATGAATAATTTCACTACACCTTCAAGATATGTCAATGGAGAAAGAGCTGTTAAAATAGGAGCCGAATTCACATAATATTCATCAAACAATTGAGTTGCTGAAATGATATAAAGCAGTAGTAGACTTATACTTATCAAGAATCCAAGACTTTTTAGTTTATCCATAAGGATATTCAGACCATATGTCATCATCAGACTTACCAAGACAAGAAGTACTACAAACCAACTCAATTGACTTACAGAGAAGGCAAGTTTAACTCCAGAAACAATCGCAATTATAGAACCTGCTGCTACTGAAATCACACTTAGGAAGAACATTGGTCCAGAAGAATTTCTCCATGACAAACGATCCTTCAAACTGATTAATCTTTGCAATTCTTCTTTATCTGCATGTTGGAAAAGATAAGCAACAACCAAGCTAACAAGGTAGCTGACTAAGATAATAAGAAGTCCTGATCTTTCGTCTTGACGATTAGTCTGTGACGGTGAATTTGTTGCGGCTGATACGACATTCCCAATTTTCGAAGCATCAACAGGATTCGACAAATATTCATAGACAGCTTCATTTTTGGTGTTACCCGTTTTAGTATTGCTCAAAACAGTAGAAAAGTTTTTAAGGAATTCTTCGTTTGAACCATATTCACTAGACATGATTTTCTTCAACTCAGAAACGCGTTCAGTTAATGATTTCCCGTCTTTTTCCAATGTATTAACATCATTTGTCAACTGAGTCATAGTAGCTTCAATTGTCTCAGAAACAGCTTGGTTTGCTTTTGTATTGTCCATCAAGGTTTTACTAGCTGACATCAGTTTAATTAGGTCACTGTTCATATCCATACTAACTGTAACCATATCAGTATTGTCTACTTTTTCTGTTTCAACAAAATTTGGTTTACCCTTAATCGTTTTATCCACTAATTCGCTCTGCTCAATTAACTTACTTAACTGAGTCATTAAATCTTTGGTTGTTGTTCTCAGCTGATCAATATTAGATGTCAATTTTTTAGTATTAGCTAATCGAGACTGAATATCCGCCAATTTTTTATCCGAAATCTTCAAATCTGATTTTAGAGCTTCTACTGTGGTTGCTTTGATTAGATTGGTCACAATGGTCTTGAGGTCATCATTATTTGCTAAGGAAGCAAGAGAACCTTCTGCTGGAACAAACGTAGTATCTGTGTACGTGTTTTTAGATAAATCTAAGCCGTAAAACGCAGTAACAAGTCCTGATAACTGTAGATACGCCTCAACATCTTTATAAATCGCTTGAGTTAACTTAGTAGGATTGTACTCCCAGTTAGAAATAATGTCTTGCATCTCATAATGACGATTCAAAACTTTTTTTTCTGTTTGATTTATCTTAGTAGTCGTGATGGTCTTCGTAATTGTGATAATTTCTGTTGGTTTCTGCCCATCAGACGTAGAGGAACTTGACGTTACAGAAGTAGCTGGACTAACAGGCGCAGAATGAACTGTCTCATTCTCTATTTTATCTTTTTCTACATAAGGGGCATCTTCCTTTATAACTTTTACATCTTCTGTCGTATCTAATTGATACTTAACAAGCACAGGTGATAAGACATTGAGATCATTTTCATTCTTGATTCCTAGTGTGTATGAAATAGTCATACCTGGAGATGCTTCACTAGGGATAGATACCTGATAACTCCCTCCTCCAAGATCAGAAAATCCATAGTTTGATTCTTTAAGATAGTATCCGCTTGGTACTGTTAACGTTAATTTTGAAATTTTTCCTTCAAATAAAGGCAATGTTAGTTCACGTTTTGTTGTGCTCTTAGATTTAATGTCATTCTTCAACTGAGAGAACTCTTCATTTTCAAGTGTTGTAGCTTGCAAAGTCGGCAAATCTTTCCCTGTCTTCTTACTATACCACTGTATAAAAGCACTTATATTTTTCAAATGTTGTTTATCAGTATCTGACAAAGAAAGATTATTTATAGCTGCATCATCGTAGTATACACTTGGCCATTTACTAGTAATTTGATTTTGCATACTAGTATTTAACGACTGAATATAACTTCCAAGAGTTTTATTAGCTCCATCTATCGCTGAGGAGTTTTTAGCCAAGGAAGACTCTACTGCTTCTCTAATCTTTGTATCATAATTTGATAAGGTATCATCAATTTCCTTATTATTCTTCTTCAAGCTTTCGAGAAGTTTTGCGATATCTTGATTATAGGAAGAAGCCGTATCAGTAGTTTCTTTCCAAATAGCTGGCTCTGATAAATTATTATTATTAAATTGAGTGTTTATAGCAGCTAATTGATCTAATTGTTCCTTAACTGATAATTTAGAAAAGTCTTTATCATAGTTGGATAAAGCCTGTTCTCTAGTATTCAAGGAATGATCCCACTTTTCTTGTTGTCCCTTTATTTTTTCTATTGTTCCCTCATATGTCTTATCAACAGAAATAATGGATTTAAAGGCATCATTTGTATTTAACAGGGTTTTGTTAAATGATGAATACGATGATAAAAGATTATTCGGTGATGAACCTAAGCCATTAAATTGTTGACTATATTGAGCAAGAGGATCCACTAACTTATTATTAAAGGACGTTAGTGACTCATGTTCATTTGTAACCACATCAGCAACCTGGCCTTGTGCTGTTTTCAAATTCCCAATAATACTAGTGAAATAAATATTAATCAAGTCCTTATTAAAGAGCTCTTTGAAAGCTACTACTGCTTGTTCAGCCTGTTTAACAGTCAGTTGATCACTTGATTGAATTTGATATTGAAACTTCGCCTGAACAGGAGAAGTTGATTCGATCGCTAAAGCTTCTTCTGAAAATTTACTTGGCAAGATTATCATCAACTGATAAGTCTCATTTTTTAGACCGTTTTCAGCGATTGACCGAGAAACGACTTCTACTTTGTAATTATTTTTAGCTATGAACGAGTTTACTAAAGTATTCGCAATGTTAACCAGTTGTCCATTATATACCTTACCTGTATCTTCATTAACAACAGCTACTTTGATAGGGGCTTGTTGCACCGAGGAATCTGAGTTCGTTCGACTGATAGGTGTTGGTTTTACAACTGCAAAGAAGGAGACTATCATTGTAACAAATAACAGTAGCATCCCTAAGCTAAATAAAACTTTCTTATTCACATGTTCTCCTTAAATAAATGTAGTAAAAAAGTTGAGGAGAAATCCTCAACTTTATCCTTAACTATTTTGAATGCCAAAGTTCTTAGATAAAGCTTGGTCATTTTGTTTCATTGCTTCAGCAGTCTTATCAAGTTGTGTGTTGATTTGTTGCATCAAATCCGCAAAATTTACAACCTTCGGTTTCAATTCAAGGAATTGTCTCTCGAAGCCTTGGAAGGCAGCACCTTCCCACTCTGTACGAAGAGTGTCTTGTAGGCGTTGAAGATTGTTCAAGATAACTCTGATATCATTAGCAGCTTTTCCATATTCACGCGCACGTGATTGAAGCGTCTCTGTGGACACACGAATTTGGTCTGACATATTCTTACTCCTATGTTCTTTTTTTCTTATTTTAACATTATTCAAATACTTATGCAAGTATTATATCAAATAATTAAAAAAAATAATATTTTAGCAATAATTAGTTTGATACAATAAAATATCTAAACAATTCCTATCCTACTCGATACGTATGAAACGAAAAGTCATACTAATCAAGGCAGAAGTCTATTCCTTCTATCTATCTTTTCAGGTAGTAAGATCTAGACCTTATCAGAAATCTTTACTAGCTCTCCTACCCGTCTGGCAAATCCAGTCGAAACTGTTCCAGCACTATTGTCTCCTGCTTGAGGACCCCAGCCATGCTGTGGGTGGCCGTGTTAAGAATAACCGTGTTAACGTAAAGAAAAAGGAGACTACCTGTTTGATAAAAACTGGGTGGAAACCCAGTTTTCTTAGTTTTCTTGGACTAGAAGGTCATATGGGAAGTACTCTAGGTCTTTCAAACGCTCGTCATAAATTCCTTTGATCTTGCAGGTTGCGGCGGTGTCAAAACTCCAGTAGCCTACATAAGTATCTTTGGTATGGTTGTTATACCATGGAGCATCCGAGTGGCTATAGTACCAGAAACCCTGCGCTTTGGCTACACTCTCATAAGTGTCCTCAATCATATTTTGATACTCTAAAATCGAATGAAAAGGAACTATCTTGTCATGGAATAGATAGACCATGTAGTATTCAATCAAGCCATCTGTGTGGTCCATCTGCTCATAAATAGCCTTCAAATCATCCAAAAACTCTTCCTTGCGTTCACTATATAGAACTCCCAAGGCAAATATATCAACCGCCAAGTCAAAAGGAACTCCTTCCGAAGCGGCCTCTTTTAAGTTGGAGAGGATCCCTTGGTAATATGGAAAGAGCTCCTGAACATCCTTCCCTAGAGAGTAGCCAACTCTTAATAAATCTTCATAATTAATGACCATGAACCTAAAATGACTCATGAGATCTTTAGGTTTTTCCTTTTTATAATCTTCTATATCTTCCTGTAAACATTGAGAGTACCATTCAAATGCCTCTTGAAAGTATTCCTCTGTTTTGATTCTATCTCTTATCATGTATTAACTCCAATTTTCAACCTACTCTCCCTGCACCAACAAGTCATATGGAAAGTACTCTAGGTCTTTCAAGCGCTCGTCGTAGATTCCTTTGATCTTGCAGGTTGCGGCGGTGTCAAAACTCCAGTAACCTTTATAGGTATCTTTGGTATGGTTGTTATACCATGGAGCATCCGAGTGGCTATAGTACCAGAAACCTTGTGCCTTGGCTACACTCTCATAAGTGTCCTCAATCATATTTTGATACTCTAAAATCGAATGAAAAGGAACTATCTTGTCATGAAATAGATAAACCATGTAGTATTCAATCAAGCCATCTGTGTGGTCCATCTGCTCATAAATAGCCTTCAAATCATCCAAAAACTCTTCCTTACGCTCACTGTAGAGAACTCCCAAGGCAAAGACATCAACCGCACGATAAAAGGAAACTCCCTCGGAGGCGACTTTTTTTAAGCTTGATAAAATCCCTTGATAATAAGGGAAGAGCTCCTGAACATCCTTCCCTAGAGAGTAGCCAACCTTCAATAAATTTTCATAATCAATGACTCTAAATTGGAAGTGACTAGAAAGATTCTCTGGTTTAACCTTGTCAAATCTCTCTAAAGCTTCCTGTTGACATTTAGAATACCATTCAAATGCTTCTTGGAAATATTCCTCTGTTTTGATTCTATCTCTTAACATGTATTCACTCCTTTTCTATGGGCGGATAATATTCGCCTTCTTATCGAGATTATTTATCATAATGTCGCCATTCTTCCTAACCTTCACTAACTGATAACCTACATCCCCAGTATCTGTAGCACGTCTAAGTTCTTCTAATTTTCTACCTCCGACCGCATCTTCCAAGCGATCCCCTATCCACTCACGGCTCATCTGCTTGATTTCCGGATTCTTCAAGTAACTTAAGCGAGCGCTCCCATACTTAGCTTCTGCGATGATATAAGGCGGGTGACCATTGGGATTGTAGTAGACTCCGTCAATTCCATGGTGGGTGGCTCCATCGATTTCTGTGGTCATGTCCAGACTGATGCGCTCATAACCCAGCTGACGATAGATCTCGTCCGTACTCATCTCACCGTAGTTCCCTTTGCGCATATTACTGATCAGCTCAATAGTGCCGTCATCAACTTCCGATATAATTCCTCTTTGCTTGAGGACCTCAGCCATGCTGTGGATGTCCGTGTTAAAGACGACATCTCCCTCTTTCATCGCCTTTACCCACTCATCTTTAGTCACGTATAGAGCATTTCTTGAACGGAGTCTAGAAAGACTTGCATTTTCTACATTCTTCGCTTTAGATTCCAGATTGTCCAGGCTCTTTCCTAGGCCTGTATCTCCCAATTTCACGGTTGTTTTCTCAAGTGTAGAGAACCCTTGTATATTGACAGAACCAACAGGAGCTACCTGCCTCGTTCGGATAGTCGGTACTTCCAAAGTAAACTGCTTGGCTCGCTCCAGTCCTTCTTGGGCAGCCTTGCTTAGATTTAGGAGGCCTTCGTCTACTGTATTTTGTAAGTGACGGGCGAGTTGTTTTCGATAGGTCGGCAAGGAGTGGTAAATATTATCCCCCAGCCCCTTGGTCTTCTTCAAGAGCCCCTTAAAGGTATCGAAATTCTTAGCGCCTTGTTCGATGCCTTCCTTCACTGCAGTTTTTATACTAGTCTTAACAGCAGTGAGCCCTGCAGTCTTTCCTGTCTTGGCCAGACCACTGAGGTATTTACCAGCTGGGATCAAGTCAAAGAGAAAAAAGGAAATTCTAATTAAAATTGAAGGAAAAATCTATTCAGATAATTCCTTCAATTTTATCCTTAGTTCTGTATCAAATCCGTAAATTCTGAAAATGATTTAGCTAAAAAATAGGCATTGTTCTCATCGCTTGATGCTTCTAATTGATACGTATCGTCGTAATAATATATACCTTCGTTAGCATCACCACTTTGCCAAAATATTAGAAATCCGTGTTGAATAGTGTCACCAATAATAATAGAATGTTCAAAAATATCATTACGATATTCTTCCGTCCACTGTTCTATATCTGCATTTTTAATTCCAGTATTTATACCAAACATAGTATCAATATTAATAACTTCATCAATTTGATCAATCTTAATTGAATTTTCAAATGTATAAGATGAATTCCTTCCTCCGTTTTGTGTGACTAAAAATTCTTTATAGTCAACTGGAAGTTTGATATCAAATCGTTTTTCTAAAAGTTTGATATTTTCATATTCTGCATGCCCAAATGGCTCTATAATTAATACCATTTTATCTACCTCCTAATTTCAGAATTGAGATGCCACCTCTATGAGTAAAACGTCTATGAATAGCACTGTCCACAGCTTGAAGAGTCTTACCATCTTGATGATGATGCCATGTATTACCTAATCCAGCATCACCAGCCTTAGAGAAATCTTTAACTCTTCCTTCAAAACCATTTTCAAGTACAACTTCTTTTTTCACTTGAGGTGGGATTCCATTTTTAAAGTCTGGAAATCCATCTGTGTATTTAATAGTATTTCCTTCCCAGTCAGTATATATCCATTCTGGTGGAATTTTACTGCTGTCAACTTCTATAGTACCACCTTTATCCAACCATTTTTTCGCTACGGGAGAATTTTTCGGTTTCGTTCTCAAAATTTCTTTAGTAATATTATCCTCAGAAACTTTTAAAACATCATTCGATATGCCTTTTCCAGCTTCTAGCACATCATCCACTTTATTTCCATAAAAAGCATTACGAGCTCGAAGTCTATCCAGTCGGGTGTTTTCTACATGTTTCGCTTTAGAAGCCAGATTGTCCAGGCTCTTTCCTAGACCTGTATCTCCCAGACTCTTGCTCATTTTTTCAAACCGCATCATTTGACTACCAGTTGAAGTCTCTCGTACGACTACAGTCGGTACTTCCAAAGTAAACTGTTTAGCTCGCTCCAGTCCTTCTTGAGTTGCCCTGCTTAGATTTAGGAGGCCTTCATCCACTGTATTTTGTAAGTGACGGGCGAGTTGTTTTCGATAGGTCGATAGGGAGTGGTAAATATTATCCCCCAGCCCCTTGGTCTTCTTCAAGAGCCCTTTAAAGGTATCGAAATTCTTAGCGCCTTGTTCGACGCCTTCCTTCACCGCTGTTTTGATACTAGTCTTAACAGCAGTGAGCCCTGCAGTCTTTCCTGTCTTGGCCAAGCCACTGAGGTATTTACCTGCTGGGATCAAGTCAAGCAGGGCAAAGGCTCCCCTCATAACTCTCTCGTTCCCATCCAGCTCGCGCCCAGTACCCCAGTCCTTGCCAGAAGCGGCGGAATACATTTCCGCTGCTGATACGACCGTTGATAGAACCGCACCGGCAGGAGGGCAGAAGACAAACAAGACAACTGTAGCCGCGCTTAGAGTCAAATCCCGCCACATCTCTGTAGTGGACTTTTCATCATCAATCGATACATACTCGAAAGATCGAGTTTGGTGCATAACTTGGACATATTCTGTCTCCGTCAGCCTATGATCCTTATAATCCTCACTCTTCTTATACTTCTCATAGCTTTTCTTCAGTGATGCCTTATAAGGACTATCAACCTTGTAGAGTTCGTCAATCCCTATCTCAGGTGGGGTGACTTCCTTGGTACCGACAGGATGGCCATAAGAATCTTTCACAGACTCGATTCGCTTATAGCCAATCTTGTTAGTCGTTTTATACTTTTGAATGTTAAGGGCTTCAAGTTTGGCTCCGACTTTGTCCATAGCCTCATAGAAGGGGCGGTCGATTTTCTTATTGATGTAAGTGTTCACATTCTCGGCATACCGCTCCAAGGTTGAGAGTTTGGCTTGCAGAGTTTGGGCGGTGCTGGTTTCATCGTGATAGGTATAGGAAACGACACCGTCCGTATCCTTTTCCTTGATGAGTTTCTGAACCTTCTCAGAAATCTTGACCAGATCCTCCACCCGTTTGGCAAATCCAGTCGAAGTTATTCCAGTACTATAGCTCCCTGCTTGAGGACCTCAGCCATGCTGTAGGTGGCCGTGTTAAGAATAACCGTGTTAACGTAAAGAAAAAGAAGACTACCTGTTTGATAAAAACTGGGTGGAAACCCAGTTTTCTTAGTTTTCTTGGACTAGAAGATTGTATGAAATCAGAAAAATATTGTAATTAGAGGAAGTTGTAATAAAAAGTATCGTCCTCTGACAATTTTTCTAAAAATTCTGTAAGGTTTTTGGATATCTCTTCATCATAATAATAAATCTTGCCACTATTATCTGAACCGAAGCCAATTGATATCAGGGCAGATTCATTTGCTTCAAAGAAGATTATTTTATCTTTTTCAAATTCATCATATATTTCAATATCCGGATAAAATTCAAAATCATTTTGTCTCAATCTAAAGTCTAAAACAGACGCTGGATCCATAATTCGATTTATGTTTCCTACTTTACTTCCAATAAAACCATAGCCAATTTCTAAATAAAATTCTCTAAGTAATTTCGGAAACATTATTCCTAACTTTGATTCACTTTTTTTGATTTTATCCCTAGTAAGTGGATAAAACTGATTTAAAGGGTTCAATTTAATTTCTTCAAACATCTAGTGTTACCTCATTTTGATCGAATCAATTTCGTACAATAATGCCTTATAAGTGATTTATGAGTACGACTTTCCTTCCGATTTGATTACTTTTATTCAAAATAATTATCATTAACGATAAGAGAATACTGCACATCTTAAAAAAGATTCTCAATTAGACTAGAAAAATTGGAACAAACAAATGTTGACTCTTTAAAATCATCATAGTTCTTCTCATGATCCCAAAAAACGATGTTTTTATCCGCTGAACAATCAAAACACAATAAATTCCCAAAACCATCTTCTGCAAATGGAATCAGTTGGTCACCGAGTCGATCTTGTAAATCTTCAAGTATTTCATATATATTATCATATTCATTTTCATCTAGGCTGATCAAATTGTTGAAAATTTCTACCTTTTCATCTACCTTAAAATGATTAGGATTAGGATAACCACCATCATATTTTAAAACAAATTGTTTATAATCGTCTGGTAGAGTAATCTGTAATCTATGCTCCACACTTTCTATTATATCTATAGAAATATCTTTATAATTCAACCACTTCATATTCTTATTTAATTTCCTTTCCCCCAAATACTGTAACCACCTATATGGCCTGTCTGTCTATGTATACGTCTATCTACTAACTGCATTAAGCCAGGTTTTTGATGGTGATGCCATGTGAACCTCTTTGGAACACTACCCTTTTTAAATAATTCTATTTCTTCTTGTGTGAATCTACGTGCTAATTCATCATTGGCCATAATTTGCTGGTATAAGTCTTTGCTAGCCCTATCAAAATGAGTTCCTCTTGATTTTAAATAGTCTTCTGGCTCCAAGTACATATCCCCAAAAGAATCAAAAATTGGAAATCCTTCTTGATCAAATTTGATTCCAGTTTTAGGATGACTCTTATTCGCTAACTCTAGTCTTCCAAAAATTTTACCATCAATATCTTTGCCAACCTTACTTCCAGCTTCCAAAACATCATCTACTTTATTTCCATAAAAAGCATTACGAGCTCGGAGTCTATCCAGTCGGGTGTTTTCTACATGTTTCGCTTTAGAAGCCAGATTGTCCAGGCTCTTTCCTAGACCTGTATCTCCCAGACTCTTGCTCATTTTTTCAAACCGCATCATTTGACTACCAGTTGAAGTCTCTCGTACGACTACAGTCGGTACTTCCAAAGTAAACTGCTTGGCTCGCTCCAGCCCTTCTTGGGTTGCCCTGCTTAGATTTAGGAGGCCTTCATCCACTGTATTCTGTAAGTGACGGGCGAGTTGTTTTCGATAGGTAGACAAGGAGTGGTAAATATTATCCCCCATGCCTTTGACATTTTT